>DATHMA010000164.1:0-113139 GCA_035487555.1 Bradyrhizobium sp.
AGTGAGAAAGTATCCAGGCCCGCCCCCAGCACCACGACTTGACGCACGCCACTAGCGACGCAATTAGCTATCGTATCTTCGGAAAGCCGGCTTCGTGCGGCTATGAATAAGCGCATTGGCCGCACCTTGTCGTCCGTCGCAATCTCATCCAAAGCGGCGGCCGTCCCTTCGTCTAATATTCTCAGGGCAAACTGATCCTTGAAGATCGCCCCACCTTCCAATGCCTGGTGAATGGCGCGATAAGCAGCCGCTCGCTGCGCCGTCTGACTTGGTTGTCCATCGCGCATGACGATTAGCCAATGATGCGAAAAAGGAATTGTAGCACGCCGAAGCCCAACGTACATGGGCGTCCATTACCGTCAGAAGTGCGACTTTCTGCGCGCTAAGTCTCTGGAAGGAAGTCATGCAAGAGGTTCGTTCGGGGTCAATCGCCACAGAGCGTTTGCTGCTGGGCCGCACTCGAAGTCCGCTGTGGTTTCCAAAACACCCTGCGGCTAGTCGTTCTCTCCGCTGAAAGGAACTTGGAAGCAATTCAACCAGCCGCTGGTGACCAAGCGAACGTTGTCAGGCAGCGAGCCAATGTCCCTTGTGAATATCGAACTTCACCGCGCCGTCGTCTCGCATCTTCAATAGGAGCGATTGGCAGTCGTCCTGATGCTTTATGTTCACACGCTTCATGATTTCGAAAGTCTTCAGAGGCTTTTCGCGAAGGGCAATTAGAATCTTTTCTCGATCAGTCATTGGGGTTCCTTGCCTCGGCATCAGCGACGGTACGCGTTGTACAGATCGTCCGCAACGGGTGCGTTCGCTTGAGGAGGTCCGTTCCGGGTCAACGACGGCCCTGACAACGCTGAAGCGCGACTTCCGAAGTGTCCCCGAGAGCGGACATTCGCATTGCTCGTCGGCATGTCTCAAAGGTGCCAGAAGCGGCCTTCGAGAACATCCTCTAAAAGTGCGTCAAGTGACTTGCGTTCCGCAGATCAATGATCCCAGACGCGAACTTGTTGAAATCCTTAAATCCGAGAAAGCCCATTAGCTGCGGGCGACTTCTTGGCATCGATAACCAGATAGAACCCGATTGCGAGTTCAAATTTAGTGACTTGCAGTATACCGCCTCCAAAGTATCTCTGTATCGTTCGAGATAAACGCTGCCATACTCAACCCCGTAGCTGCGCACCGACACGCTTTTGATTTCATCGAGACGTACGCCGAACTGCGCGCTAACCCCCCTAATGACAACCTTCTGGTTTGTGAGCACGAACGACAGTCTGCACGCAATAAGTACAACCGCTAGGAAGAAGACCGAAAAGAAGATGAAGTCGAGTAGCAACACGACTTTTAAAAGGAATAGAAAAGGACCTCCCTTTGTGATCATTAGCACCGCTACAACAAATGCGCTCAAGCCGAACATGGCAACAATAGGAGCTCGCGATGCCTCCAACCCATAGAGAAACGGGTTTGGCCTAGCTTCAAAGAGTATCGTTTCGTTAGCATCGATCTGGTCAAAAAAGTCTAACTTTAGCGCCTTCATGCCGCCACCGAGCCTCCAGAGAATACACTCGTTGCATGCGAGCGTCGAAATCCGCCCTACTTCTCGGTTGTGGAGCCAATTTGCTAACAATCGATGATTGTCGAAACGCGAATTTAGAGCGACCGGTTTTGGGGAGACCCATTTGTCCGTCTTGGGTCAAACTGAGAAGAACTCAGTACGAGTATATGTTTTCCGCTTTGAACCTCAAACTCGGACATTGCTCGATGCATTCGAATTGCGATCAATAGAGGAGCGGCGTACCGATCGAAACCCCTCCGGGCCGGAGTGGACCTTGGTCAGCCTTCGCCAATCGGCGGTGCGGGCCGAACTGTAGGAGTTGCGTTATCAGACACCGGACCGGTTCGCTTGGTCAATCCTCTCTGATCCATTCCGCGAGCGGTTTGACATCCGGCGGCTCGGCATAGGCACGCGGCCACATGTCTACGACCCATTCGGTTTTGGTTGCTCGGTCGACCAGTACCGCCGTATTGTGCGGCAACTGCAGGACCAGTGCATTGCCGCGGTAATGTGGATCGCCGACAGAGTGATGTTTGAGAAGGCCCCACTCTTGTAGGACGAGTAGCAGGCTTGTCGTATTGCGGGTGGTGTCCCAGCAATCGAAATTGTGCTTGTCGTCGAATGCACGGACGTCGGCATTCGCTACGCGCTTGTCAGTACCGATGATCGGCCCCATGCGGCGATCGAACCAGATCACAGCCTTCTGCACGGCAGCCCGCTCTGCGGCGGCCGAGCTGCGCCCGGTTCCAAGAATCTTGCTCAACGCACGGCGGTCGGCGGGCGTGAAGTCCAGCATTTCGCGGCGCCGGCAGACGAAACTATAGCACACGGTCATCGATGTGGCCGAGGGCGGGAAGATCGACACCGTGGTATAGAGGGCTGCCTGCGCCGCCGTCAGTTCGATCGCAGCGACAGGCCCTGAAATCCAGAAGTATCCGAATGCAGCCGCGACTAGACCGCAGCGCACGACTATTGCACCAGTCAAATCCGATCGCTCCTGTTGAAGAGCCCCATCGACTTTTGAGCTCCCCGATTCCAGCGTAAAGTAGTACGGCGATACGGCGATGCCAAGACAAGCGCTTGGGTGCAAGACACAGAAGATTTCAATTCAGGTAAGCCGCTGGGTGATGCGCATGCGAAATCGGCTCGACTTCCGGAAGGGGTCAAACGCGTCGGTCTGATCCCGAGTCAGTCACTTCCGGTTCTCCCGCAAAGCAGATCGTTCCAGAGCCCACGCCGACTTCGCGATCGGGCCAGAAGCGGAAACCTTCGCGCGATGAATACACGTCCGCTCGGAACCTCTAGTTCTTCAAATAACCGACGTAATAGACGCCGATGACCTTGCTGCTTGCATCGCGGATTGGTTCATAGCCAGTAATGTAAGACTTGCCCAGGATGTCGGCCTCTCCGAAATAGCTTTCGCCCTTCGCAATAGCCGCGATGGCTTTACCCTTTGGGTCGAGAATAGTGCCTATCGCCCGCGACCCGTCATCCTTCTTAACGTTCGTTGCCACGCGGACGAACTCGTCGCCGCTCTTAACGAAGATCGTGGCCGTGCCACCGGCTTCCTTCTGGACCTCGTCAACCAGCACGAAACTGTTATTCATCTTGGTCGCGCCAAAATGTAGCGCGGGGACAATCTTGCCGGCGACTGTCTCCTCGCCGTTGATAGTGGGCGCACCCAGCGTCGCAGCTTTCGACTTGAGAAGTTGCATCGCAGCCTGCACGTCCTCAGCAGGTCCGGCGAACACGCGTGTGGGGGATTGAACCAAAAAATGGGCAGCAAGGGCCAGCAGTACCAGTGCGAACACGGACTTCTTCATGGCTACCTCCCATTGGCCTCACAGCATCTCGATGTGAAGACTATCGGGCGAGGAGGCCCATTGCGGCGATTGTTCAAGCTCGAGAAGTGGACATCCCGTTTCGCGTGCTTGTCAACGCTGGCCGGTCGAAGTGCCGCGCGGCACAATGTCCGAGATGGGTCTTGAGCGGTCATTTACCGACTGATCGTGAGATTTCTGCTTAACGGCCAGAAGCCGATATCCGCGCATTTATAATGCACACGCGCCTTAATCGCAGCGGAGCTTCCTGGTCCAGGCGTGCGCACCGCAACCTTGTGCCGCACAGAACGCGCCGACCAGGCGCGCGACGCCGGCACTGGATGCAAAGACCTCGGCGTTGGTCTCATCGAGCCACCGCGCGGCCTCTTCCGCGCGGTGTCGCAACGATGCCTCGTCGAGCGTCAGCAGCTTTCCGCCGTGAAACACGACGCGGCCGCCGATCATGACCGTATCGACCGATGCGGCGTTCTCGCCGAACACCATCTGCACCAGCGGCGCACGCAACGGGACGAAGTGCGGGCTTTCCAGCCGCAGGAAGACGATGTCCGCTTCGAAACCTGCGGCGAGACGGCTGATTTTCTCGAAGCCCAGCCCTTTTGCCGATCCTTCGGTCGCCATGGCGAAGGCCTCAGCGGCCGAAATCCATTCGTCCGTGGCAAAGCCGTCGATGCGCGAGAGATAGGATGCGAGCCGCGTCGCCTCGAACATGTTTTGTCCGTCCGACGTATTGCTGGCATCGGTGCCTATCCCAACGGCGATGCCCGCGCTCAGCATCTCGCGCACCGGCGCAACACCGGAACCAAGCCGGAGATTGCTGGAGGGATTGTGCGCGACGGTGACGCCACGCGCGGCAAGGTGCCTGATGTCGTCACGCTCCAGCCAGATCGCATGCGCCGCGCTCAGGCGATCCGACAGGAAGCCGAGCTTGTCGAGATGAGCGACCAGGCTCATGCCATAACGTGTCTGCCCGATCGCGGCCTGCGCGCGGGATTCCGCCAGATGCGTCTGCAGGCGGACGCCATGCTCGGCAGACAATTGATCGCACTGGCGGAGAAATTCGTCCGAACAGTGCAGCGGAATGGTCGGTCCAAGCGCGGGGCGAACGAAGCGGCGGTCAAAGCTCCAGTTCGCCAGGATCGCTTCGCATGCTTCAAAGGTCTTTTCGGTCGGAGCCGCACGCAGACCCGCCATTTGCGATCGCAAATCCGCCGGCAACGCGTCCAGCAGTCCCGGCAACGCCTGATAGATCGTGCGATCGGCGATCATCGGCGCGACGACCGCGCGCATGCCGGCGTCCCGATAGGCACTCGCGACGGCCGAGATGCCCTCTTCCGAAGGCTCCGGCACTTCCACCGTGAGATCGAAGCAGGCCGTGCAGCCCTTGCGGATCATTTCGGCAGCCGAGAGCGCGGCAGAGAGATATTTGTCCTCAAGCCGGCGTGAGCGCGCGCTGGCCCCCGCAGCGGTCAGGAACATTTCCAGCGAGACCCTGTCATCGACGGCGCCGCGGTTGAGCGCGCCATGTGAATGCGTGTGCGCGTTCACGAGCCCGGGGATCAACAGCCGATCGTCAGCGGAAACGACCTCCGTGTCGTCCGAGACGGGCACGCCTCGTGGCTCAAGGGCCGCAATCCGGCCGTCCTCGATCAGGATATCCAGCGGTGCCGTCTCGCCGTTGGGCTGCAGCACCAGGCCGCCACGGATGACGGTCCGGCGCCGGGTCATGACACGCCGTCGCGCGACAGCCCGGCGTAATATTCGTCGAGCGTCGGCGTCAGCATCTCGAAACGATCGCGGATGGTGGAACAGGTGTTGCCGCCGAGGCGCGCGATCGCATCGAGTTTGGCGGGATCGATGCGCATGCGATCGGTATCGATGACGTCGGAATGGTAATGCGCGAACAGGATCTCACCCAGGATGATCTGCCTGGACTTGCCGAGCTCGAGGGTCACGTGGCGCCGGCATTCGAAGGACGCCGGCGCCTCCCTGATCCAGGGTGAGGCAACGGCCTTACCGGGCATCGCGGTCAGCCCTGCGGCCTTCAACTCGTCGTCCTCAGGCGGGAACGGCACCGAGCAGAGATGCATCGCTTCTGCGATCGCGTGCGAGACGATGTTGACCGTGAAGACTTCGGTCAGGCGGATGTTGAGCCCGGTGTCCTTGAACCGCATATCCGGATGATTTTCGACGCCAAGCGCGAGAATCGGCGGATCGGCGGACAGGCAATTGAAGAAGCTGAAAGGCGCGGCGTTGACTCGGCCCTGCGGATCGACGGTCGTCACCAGCGCAATCGGACGCGGCACGACGGTGCCGATCATCAGCTTGTACTTGTCGCGCGCCGAAAGCTCGCGAAAGTCGAAGGTCACATCGCTGGGATCACCGGACAGCGCGTCCATCATTGGTTCTCGATCGACGGCGCGCCGGCATGGGCCTGCAGGAAACGCTCCTCCCACCATGAGAACAGGAGATCGCGCAGCGCGGCCGCATCGTCCTCGCCATAAATGTCTGCGCGCTTGACCGCGTTGAAGGCCGCCAGCTCCTCCTCCGACAGCGACACCGGCAATTCGGTGATGCGGATCGGTGTGTTGGGAAACTCCGGGTGGTAGGAAGGATCGCGCCGCAGCGGCCGGTCGGTCTTGATGGTCGGGTTGCGGAAATCCTTCGGCGTGCGCTGGCTCGAAAGCACCGGTGTCTTCGGCACGGCTGCAAGGTCGGCCTCGGTTGCGGCGAATACAGTGAGCTTGAGCGGCTTGAGCGCGAAATTGCTGGTGCGCATCACGTCCGCGCCGCAGACATTGGGAATTGCCAGCACATCCATCAGCGCCAGCAGGTCGACATGATCGCCGGCCTTGGTGGTCTGCCGCGTCATGTAGGCGTGGCCGTCCTGGTCGACGCCGGTGCACATGAACAGGTTGAAGGAGTCATGCACGTCGTCGGGCGTCAGCCCGTATTCGCGTTGCGCCTCGGCCTGGATGTCATGGCAATTGGTATGAACGGCAAAGCCGTAGGAGGCCTCGTAGACATAGGCGCTGCAACGGGGAAACAGCACGTCATTGCGACCGACCGTGTCTTCGAGAATGTAGAGCATCGCCCGCTCGCGCGGCGGCGCCGACCACATGAAGGTGCCCTTGGTCGGATGGAAGCCGTGCACCGTGCGGGTGCGCCCGCAATGCATGAACTCCTTGTAGTCATGCAGGTTGAAACAGTTGAAATCGGCGCATTGGCCACCTTCGACCTGCTCGATACGCAGAATCTGTCCCTTGAGCAGCTCGATGGCCTTGCCGGTGCCGGGCTCCAGGACGTGTTCGAACAGGACGCGGCGATCGCTCATCGCACCGGCTCCAGGTCGTTCGGCTTCGCCTTGATTTCTGCCTTGCGCGCGGCGGCATATTCCTGAAGCGCCAGCCGCACCAGGGCGGCGCGATCGGCGGCGATACCGCGCGCGATGGTGCGGTCCATCAATTCGAGCTGCTGCTGATTGAGCCGCAATTTGATCACCGCGTCCGCCATTCGCGCCTCCTTGGCATGCACTTCAATATATTCTTGTATACAGTTTTTGGCCCAAAGGCCTTGGCCGAGCCGGCCCGATCCATACGGATTATGCGCGGATTTTACTCATAATCGAGCGCAAACTTTGGGCGCCACGCTGCCGAATCTTCGCGCCTGTCGGCTATTATTTGCTCATCTTGTGTACAATTTTTCCTGCTATCGTACACGGGATTTCACCTGTTAATGCCGACCGGCAAGCACTGGCAAAACGCTGATGAGCAAGAAATCCACCCGCGTCGACCTGGCCTGTCAGGCACTGCGGCAGGCCATCATCGAACAGGCGCTGCCGCCGGGCACCAAGTTGCCGGAAGATGAGCTGGGCGCCCGCTTCGGCATGAGCCGGACGCTGGTGCGCGAGGCGCTGGCGCAGCTGCAGTCCGAAGGGCTCGTCGACGCACCGCCGCGCCGGACCGCAACCACGGCGATGCCGACGCTGGACCAGGCACGGGAGATTTTCCAAATCCGCCGCATGCTCGAACGCGAGGTGGTGCACCTCGTCATTGAGCGCTGGCGGCCGCAATTCGGCGCCGACCTCGAGGGTCATGTTCGCGCCGAGGAAGCCGCGCGACAGAAGGGCGACGCGCGCGTCTCGATCCGGTTGGCCGGCGAATTTCACACCAGGCTCGGCGAGATGGCCGGCAATTCGCTGCTCCGCCGCTATCTCTCTGAAGTCGTATCGCGCTGTTCGCTGATCCTCGCGCTCTACGGCCGGCCGCACTCGGCCGACTGCGCCGTCAACGAGCACCGCGAAATCGTCGCCGCCTTGCGCGCCGGCAATGCCGAGGCCGCGGTGAAGATCATGGAACATCATCTGGGTTCGGTCGAGCAACGGGCGCTGCTCGACCAGGGACGCGACGCCGGATTTGATCTCGGCACCGTGCTGTCGCGCTATGTCGGCGGTCTCGACGGCACCGGTTCGGCCAAGGTCGCGAAGCTCGCCAGAGCGAAAGCCAGGGGGAAACGATGACCACATCGATCCCGCCTTAAGACAGCTCGCGTCGACATCACGCCTCACCGTTTCGTTGGTTTCCACCGCCGAGGGCAGCCATGCCGCGGCACAGACGGAGTATTACCTATGACCAGGTCTTCCCTCTCCCGCAGAACCTTCCTCAGTGGCGCGGCCGCGGCGCCCTTCGTGCTGTCCGGTCTCGGCACGTTCGCGCGCGCCGCCGATCTCACCATCGGCATCATCTATGTCGGCTCGCGCACCGACTATGGCTGGAATCAGGCCCACGCGGTCGCTGCAAAAGCACTGAAGGATGTGCCCGGCGTCAAGGTCGTCGAGGAAGAGAACGTGCCGGAGACCGTCGCAGTGCAGAAGACCATGGAATCCATGATCAACATCGACGGCGCGACGCTGCTCTTTCCGACCTCGTTCGGCTACTTCAATCCGTTCATGGTCGATGCCGCGAACAAGTTCCCCAAGATCGAATTCCGCCACCCGACCACGCTGTGGCAGGCCGACAAGCATCCCACAAATCTCGGCGGCTATTTCTGCTACCTCGACCAGGGCCATTATGTGAACGGCATCGCGGCCGGGCTTTCGACCAAGTCGAACAAGATCGGCTACATCGCCGCCAAGCCGATCCCGCTGGTGCTGCGCAACGTCAATTCCTTCATGCTGGGGGCGCGCAAGGTCAATCCGAACGTGACCGTCCAGCTCATCGTCACCGGCGACTGGGCGCTGCCGGTGCGCGAGGCCGAAGCCGCCAATGCGCTGGTCGACGCCGGCTGCGACGTGATCGCCTGCCACATCGACAGTCCCAAGGTGGTGATCGAGACCGCCGAGAAGCGCGGCGTAAAGAGCTGCGGCCACAACGCCAACCAGTTCGACCTCGCGCCAAAGGGATTCATCACCGGCGCCGAGCTGAAATGGGAAACGGTCTACAAGAGCTTCGCCAGCATGATCGCCAAGGGTGAGAAGCTGCCGAACATGGTGATCGGCGGTTACGACAAGGACATGGTGGCGAGCTCGGCCTTCGGCGCCGGCTGCAGCGAAGCCGGACGCAATGCCGCCACCGCCGCGATCGCGGACCTGAAGGCCGGCAAGCCGATCTTCGCAGGCACCGTCAAGAGCAACACCGGCAAGCTGATCTCAGACAAGGACACCGGTCTCTACGATCCGTCCCTCGAACACACCGACTATCTGGTCGAGGGGATCGTCGGAACTGTTTGACGTTCGGGCACGAGACGCGCGTCTTCTTGACCAATCAACCCATCTGTCGCCATCCTGCCTTCGGTCGATTCCGTTTTTCCGCTCTTCACGCGGCAGGCGTCTATCGAAACGAGGAACCGGGCGAGAGGTGGGGTATGGGCGGGACGCCGCCATTGGCAAGGACGCGCACGGCGAAGGCGAGGCCCTCGAAATTGATGGTCCCGAAGCCGCCGAAGCGGGGCACCGGTCCACGCGACCCGGACCGCACCCGGGCCCTGGTTCTGTCGGTGGCGCGGCAGGAGTTTGCCAAGCTTGGCCTCGCCGGCGCGCGAGTCGATGAAATCGTGCGCATCGCCGGTGTCAGCAAGCAGGTCGTCTACTACTATTTCAACAGCAAAGACGAGCTGTTCAAGGCAGCACTTCTCTCCAGCTATGAAGAGATACTCGCGAGCAACCTCGAATACCGGCGCAAGGCTCCCGGTGGATCACCGGAGAAACGACTGCGCAATCTGATCGTCCATCTCTTCGACCGAATCGGCGCCCGTCGTGAGGTGATCTCGCTCATCGTGGAAGAGAACCGCTATCGGGGACAGCACCTACGACACTCCGATTTGCCTTATCGTTCCTCGAAGCCGATGATTGAGCATCTTGCAGAAATTCTAAAAGAAGGTGAGGCGTCAGGGCTGTTCAGGCCCAGGATCGATGCCAAACAGACGTTCCTTGATATTTTCTCGATGTGCCTCTTCTATTTCACAAATCTCTATACGGTTTCTGCCGTCATTGGATTCGACCTCTCGGCCGCTAGCGAGATCAAGCGACGCCGCGGCCACATCGTACGCAGCGTGCTGAACAGCCTCGCTCCCAGATGAGCAGATCGCGCGTCAAACCGAACCGGCGATCGCCTGAATCCGGCGGCGTTCGAAAAAGCGTATGGCCAGGACGACGCCTGCGCCCAGAACGTACGCGACCGAGGCGGTAAAGAAAATGGTGCGCGGCTGCCATTGCATGCTGAGGAAAAGCCCGCCCAGAAGCGATCCCGAAATCGAGCCAAGGCGTCCCATGCCGATGGCCCAACCCAACCCCGTCGAGCGGATGAAAGCCGGATAGTACCAGCCGGCCAGGGCATTGGTGCCCTGCGTGCCGCCGACCCCGCCGCAGATGCCACAGAGCAGCATGATGCCCAGCACCAGCGGCGCGCTCATGGCGCCGTCGACCTGCGCCATCAAAAGTATCGCGGCGGCGGCAAACAGAAATCCGATCGTCAGGACGCGGAAGGGTTCGAAGCGGTCCATGAGTTGGCCGGCTGCCAGCGTGCCGACGATGGCTCCCACCTGCCACATGCCCGTGGCGGAGACCGCAAGGCCCACCGGCACGCCCGCGCTGTTGAACGCGATCGGCATCCAGCTCGCCAACAGGTATGTAATCATCAGCGCCAGGAAGAAGAGCAACCAGAACAGCACCGTCGGCGCCGCGCGGCCAGCGGTGAAGAGATGCTTGACGGGGACGCCCCGCCCCGTCTCCTCCTGCACGATAAATTGCGGGCTGCCTGCGATCTTGAGGTCGGGCGCGAGACGCAGAAGCGGGCGCAGGATCTCTGCTGCGGGTCTCTTTTGCAGAATGAGAAACGTCAGGGACTCCGGCAGCAGCACCCACAGCAGCGGGACCAGGATGAGTGGAATGATGCCGCCAATGACAAAGGCAGACGGCCAGCCATAGGTGCGCAGCAATCCCGCGATCGCGAAGCCGCCGATGGCCGCGCCAATGGTAAAGCCGACAAAGACCATCGTGACGGCGCTGGCGCGGCGTCGCTTTGGAAAATATTCGACCGCAAGCGCCACGACGTTGGGCATGGCGCCGCCGAGGCCGAGGCCCGTCAGAAAACGCAACGCCATCAGCTGCCCGGGCGATTCAGCAAAAGCTGTCGCGAGGGAAAAGACGCCGAATGCGGCCGCGCAAAGCACGATGAATTGCTTGCGCCCGAACCGGTCTGCAAGCGGTCCAAAGAACAGGCCACCCAGCATCATCCCGACAAGGCCAAGCGCGAAGACGGGCGCCAGCGCGGCCCTGTCCAGGTGCCAGGCCTGCACCAGGGCGGGTGCTACGTAGCCGATGGCCTGGGTGTCGTAGCCATCCATGAACAGCACGGAGACGCAGACGAACAACGTGCGCCATTGAAAACCGCCTACCGGCCTCTCTTCGATGAGCGCCGAGACATCGATCGTCTGAGCAGACGTCACTCCCCCCTCCATTTTGCCTCCTCCATTCTGATTGTTGTTATGGGGGCTCGTATGCGGCCCTCGTTGCTGCCTGACTTACTCCTTATCGGCCGCCAATCCGTTGCCGGTCGCCTGTCATCAGGGATGAATGACCCCGCTTTGCTCGCTGACGAGAAAGCGCTCCTTGCGCGCCAGGAAATCGCCGACGACCTCGGTCACGGCTTCGGGCCGATCCAGATCGACAAGATGGGCGGCGTCGTAGACCAGCATGATGTGGGCGTTGCCGTAGTGCTGCCGATAGAAGCGCGCCATTTCCGGCGGGGTGAGCCGGTCCTCACTGCCAAACACCGCGAGCGTTGGAACGGAGAGGCCCGGCAACTTCTGCTCGAGCTCCGCATCGCGCGGCGGGCCAATGAGCCGGCGCACCAGCGTCTCCTGCTTCAAATGCACTTCCGGGTCAGCAGGGACGAGAGGAAATCGCTCTGGATGCGCATGCATGACCGTCCGCCGCTCCTCCGGCGTCGCCATCGGCGGGCGTTCGGAGGGACGGAAGACCGCCGGCGAGAGCAGGACGAGGGATTGCACCTTGTCCCGATCCTGCAACGCCATATGCGTCGCCAGTTTGCCGCCGAAGGACGTTCCCATCAGATTATAGTCGCTGATACCGAGAGCGGCGATCGCCGCGCAAAGGGTCGTGGCGAGATCCGCCATGTCGCGGCTGCGCTCGTTGGTCGCCGACGCGCCGAAGCCAGGCGTCTCGAACGCGATGACGCGATGGGTCTTCGCCAGCATCTCGTGCATCGGCGAAAGACGTAAGCCCCCCGCACCGTGAATACAGATGACGGGAACGGTACCATCCGATTTCCGGCCGGCCTCCAGGTAGCGGATCGCAAAACCGTCCGCGTCAATCTTGCGCTCGACGAACGCCGAGCCTGTGTTCTGTTCCACCATGGGATGCTCCTCAATTCTCGTGCAGCCGCGGCAACAATTTGGCTCCGAACAACTCGATGGAGCGCCTGGTGCGGTCGGCAATGGGGACAATCGGAAAGAGATCGAGGACGCCGGCACCGACTTCGTCGCGAACGCGGCAAATCTGCTTCCACACGGTTTCCGGGCTGCCCAACAGGATCTGGCCCTTCTCTACCCGCTCGGTCGCATCCCGTGGCGCCACACGCTCCTTCTGCTCTTCCGCGGCCTTGCCGAAATAGCCTGACGACATGGCACCGGCGAGCACCGCCTTGTTGGCCATGGTGAGACCGACATTGGGCTTGGCCGCGCCGGACTCGACCATGTCGGTCATGGCCTGTTCGTCGGTCTCGGCGACATGGAAGCCCACCCGATAAAGAACCTGATCGGTGGAGGGCTGCCAGCCGAGCTTGTCGGCTTCCTCCCGGTAGAACTTCGCCGCCTGCGACGCCAGCGGCACCGTCGTGAAGGCAAGCCCCAATCCGATGCGGTTGCGAGCCGCCATCGCGCCCGACTCCGGACTCGAGCCGGACATATAGAGCGAGGGATAGGGCGACTGCACCACGCGCGGCCAGACCGCAACCGAGCGATATTGATAGAACCGTCCCTGCCAACCGAAGGGCTCGGGTTCGGTCCAGGCGCGCCGGATCAGCGCAAGCGCTTCCTCGAACCTGTCCCGGGATTCCGCAGGGTTGATATTGTAGGTGACGTATTCGTTCGGCGTGCCACGCAGCAGGCCGGCGATGACGCGGCCGCCCGTGAGATTATCCAGCATGGCATATTCCTCCGCCACCCGGATCGGGTTCAGAATAGGGATGGTCGGGCCGAGCAGCGCGATCTTCGCCCGCTTCACCACCTGGGTCAGCGCCCCGGCCAACACCATCGGATTGGGAGTGAGGGAGAAGCCCGCGTAATGGTGCTCTGCAACAGTCACCCAATCGAAGCCCAATTCGTCTGCAAGCCGCAGGTTTTGCAGGCCTCCGAGCATCGAAGCCCGTCCGATCTCCAGATCATAGCTGCTCGGCGCCACGGGCCATCCGGCCGGGGAGGAACCACTGTAACGTATGGGGTTGAAGAGAGCCGCCTTCATGGAGTCTGCCTCTGGAATTGTCTCGTTGCCCGGCGCAGTATAGATACTTGCCTGGATCAAACCAACTAGTTGGTATAATTTTTTACCAGCCAGGTGCCATCGCAAGGGGAGCAGTAAATGGAAACGCGCAATCTTGGCCGATCAGGACTTCGCGTGTCCGCGGTGGGACTGGGCTGCAATAATCTGGCCGGCCGATTGGACCATGCCGCCTCATTGCGCGTGGTGCACGCGGCGCTCGACCACGGCATCACCTTCTTCGATACGGCTGACGTCTACCCTCTCGGCAAAAGCGGCATGTCCGAGCAGTATCTGGCTGACGCCCTCGGCGACCGGCGCAAGGACGTTGTCATCGCTACAAAATTCGGCAGTCCGCGACATCGTCCGGCCGGGGCCGTGCCCGGCAGCGGCGTACAAGGCGGCGGCTCTCGCCGCTACATCATGCAGGCCGTCGAGATGAGCCTGCGCGATCTCCGCACCGATTACATCGACCTCTATCAGATGCACCGACCGGACCCGCTGACGCCGATCGAAGAGACAATGCGGGCGCTCGATGATCTCATTCGGCAGGGCAAGGTGCGCTACGTCGGCTGCTCGAACTTCCCGGCCTGGCGTGTGGCCGATGCCGTTCGCGTGGCGGAGGCGCTGGGGACCGAACGCTTCGTCTCCTGTCAGGATGAATACAGTCTGCTGGTTCGCTATGTCGATCCGGAACTGTTGCCGGCCATTCAGAGCCTTGGCCTCGGCATGCTGCCGTATTTTCCATTGGCAGGCGGCATGCTGACCGGCAAATATGATCTGGATTCAGCGTTGCCGGAAGGGACGCGCTTCACGCAATGGCCGAAGGCGCTGACGGCCCGGTTTTTGGCGGAGCCCAATCGGACCATGTACATTGCGCTGCAAGCCTTTGCCCGCGAACGGGGACGCAGCCTGCTGGAATTGGCGATTTCCTGGCTGCTGATGCGGCCCGCGGTTTCCAGCATCATCGCCGGAGCGAGTTCGCCTGAGCAGCTCAAACAAAACATCGCAGCAGCCAGTTGGAAGCTCTCGCCCGAAGAAATGACAGAAATTGATCAGATCACAACGCCCGCCCTGCGCGCCACCTCGCATCTGTAGCGGCGACGCGATCGATAGATCCTTGAGGTTCGGCCGAACCTGAGGCGTCATGAATGACGCAATCGCGTCGTTCCAATGCTTCCAATACAAAGTCAGCTTGCAAGCTGCGTCACCGGGGAGATCTGCCGCCAATGGACAAGCGAACCGCGTCGTGGGGAATGGCGATCGTGATGTGCCTGGTCAATGCCGTGGCCTTCATCGACAGAACCTCCCTGCCCCTTCTGGTGCAGCCGATCACCCGCGATCTGAAGATTTCGGATACGCAGATGAGCCTGCTCATCGGCCTCGCCTTCATCTTCACCTATTCCATCGGCGGCCTCTTTGTCGGCGCTCTCGTCGACCGGTTTCCACGGCGGCGCATCCTGGCGCTCGGCATGACGTTCTGGGGTGCCTCGACAATCCTGTGCGGCACGACCTTCAACTATCTCGTGATGTTTGCCGGCCGGCTGGGCGTCGGCCTCGGCGAAGCCGCCGGCGGCCCCGCCTGCATGTCCATCATCAAGGATGCGTTCGCGCCGCAACAGCGCGGCCGGGCCATTGCCATGTGGGCGATGGGGGCCGGTCTCGGCGCCGGCGGCGCCTTGCTCGCGGGTGGAACGATCCTGCGGCTGGTCGGGGAGACCGGCTCGCTCAATTTGCCGGTGCTCGGCACCATCAGGGCCTGGCAGGTCGTCTTGATCACCTGCGGACTGATCGCATTTCCGGTGGCGATGCTGGTCACGCTGCTGCCTGAGCCGGCGCGAAGTGCACCGAACGCCTCCAGCTCGGAAGGCGTCGATTTCCGCTCGGCGATATCAAACATGGCCAGGCGCTGGCCGGTGTTTGTGCCGCTGTTTGTCGCCAACGCGGCCACGATCATGATCTCGACCGGCTATACGAGCTGGTTTCCGGCTTTCCTGGGCCGGGTCTGGCACGTTCCCGGCGGCGAAATCGGATTGCGCCTCGGCACCATCGTGCTCCTGTTCAACACCGGCGGCCAGTTCGCCGCCGGCTTCCTGATCGACCTCATCCGTCGGCGCTTCGACCCGAACCTCGTCCCGCTGTTCGGCGTGCTCATGTGCGCCATCGTGTTCGTTCCGGCCGCTTTCATTCCCTCCGCGCCCTCGCTTGACGTCACCTGGGTGATGATCATTGTACAGGTCTGCTCGGCCGCGAGCCTGTTCACCATCGGCACCACCACGATCGTCCACCTGACGCCTAGCCACGCCGTCGGCAAGGTCTCAGGGATACATTTCGCCTGGGTCGGCATCATGGGAACCGCCATCGCACCGACATTCGTTGCCCTGCTGTCGGATCGCTTCTTTGGCGCCAAAAGCGATTCCATCGGCCAGGCCCTGTCGGTGTTTGCAGGAACGTTGTCGATCGTCGCCCTGCTCGGCTTCGCACTGGTGTGGCTAGCATTGCGGCGCGAGCAATCCGGATCGTCGGCAGCCGGAATCCTTCCAGTGGAATTGTCGGGTGAAGCGGGAAGTACCACGATCAGCAAGTGATTTTAGCGGCGCTGCGCGGCGCAGCAGGCGATAACGGAAACGCAATCTTCTTCCTCTAGATTACGTTCAACAACACCCGCTGCCATTGCCGGGTCAAGCCAAAGCGTTTTGTGAACGCGGGCGAAAACAAAATCAAATGCAAGAGCATGGCGACGTTTCTCAAACCACTTTGATAACCCATTCGCGCGACGCGTGAAGTCGCTCATGTTGATTTTCAGCGTGAGGTTGGCTGGGTGATTTTCAGTCGTCATGCCCGGGCTTGACCCGGGCATCCATCACCTTCGCAAGAAGCGCTTGATTTTAAGGATGGATGGCCGGGTCAAGCCCGGCCATGACGAAACTCAAAGACACACGCTCAGGTCGGGTGAGCTTCGCTCTGCCCCAGCAGCAACGACAATTCCTGCCCGAGCTGCTTGAGCAACCGGCCGGCGGCGCTCGCGGGTTTCGCGTCGAACTGGGGGGCCATGCCGAGCACGGACACCGCGGCGACCACCTTGGCTTCATGGTCCACCAGCGGCACCGACAGCGCGTTCAACCCTTCCTGCCGCGCCCCGAGCGAAGCGGCGATGCCGGCTTTGCGGATCGCGGCGTATTCGGCATACACCGCTTCCATCGCCTTGCTGGTGGAGGCGCCGCGCTCGAGGAGTTCCTGCTCGACGATCGGCTCGGTGACGGCGCGGGGCAGGTAGGCGGCGAGCAGCTTGGCCGTCGCCGAGGTCGTGATGGGCAGCACCACCCCCGGCTTCATGCGAATGGAAAGCGGCGAGTTGCTTTCGAACCACCGCACGATGGTGACGCCCCGCCCCACCCACTGCCCGATGCCGACGGCCTGGCCGAGGTCGGGCTTTCCGAGTTTCGCGACAAAGGCCTCGAAGTGGGGCTCGAGCAGCGACAGCGCATTGTGGTCGTGCGAGGCGACCTGGCTGATGCGGTAGCTGAGCAGGCCAAAATTGTAGCGATGGCCGCCCTCCTCGCGCGTGACGAGGCCGCAGCGGATCATGCTGACGAGATAGCGATGCAGCTTGGCCGAGGCGATGCCGGTCTTGGCTTCCAGCTCCTTCAGCCGCGCCGGACGCGGCAAGGTGAGCAGGGCCTGCAGGATGGTACCAACCACCTCGACCGCATCGACGCCGCCGCCTCGTGCCGCTTCCCTCGTCGCCATGCTTGTCCTCCGCGAGGCGCTTGCTGCGTTGACAGCCGATCGGCCGCGCGCCTAATCTTACACCACACGTAAAAGATTACGGCAAACGTAATTTAGCGGAGGAAGCGTCTTGAACCTGTTGCCCTGCCGGGCGGCTTTGCTCGTCCTTGTGCTCGCGACAACGACCGCAGTGGCTGAGGACGCCTATCCGTCGCGGCCGATCAAGCTGATCGTGCCCTACCCGGCAGGCTCGCTGGTCGACCTGCTCGGCCGGTCCGTCGCCGACACGCTCTCGGCCTCGCTCAAGCAGCCCGTGGTCGTCGACAACAAGCCCGGCGCCAGCACGCTGCTTGGCGCCATGGCCGCCGCCGCGGCGCCGCCCGATGGCTACACACTACTGGTCCCGACGGTGACGACGCTCAGCATCGCGCCGCAGCTTGTCGCCAAGCCCGGCGTCGATCCACTCAAGGATTTCACGCCGATCGCGCGGCTCGGAGCCACCAGCTTCTTTCTCAGCGTGAACCCGTCATTCCCTGCGCGCACCATGGCCGAGTGGATTGCGGAAGTGAAAACGCACCCCGGCAAATACACCTATGCCTCCGCCGGGGTCGGCACGCCGCATCACATCTTCATGGAGCGGCTCAAGACCGAGCTTGGTCTCAACATCGTGCACGTGCCTTACAAAGGCTCCAGCAGCGCGATGACGGATCTGATCGCGGGCCGGGTCGACATGGCCTTCCTCGACGGCACGCTCGCGATCCCCAACATCAAGGCCGGCAAACTGTTTGCCGTCGGCATGTCGCTGAAGAAGCGCAGCGTGCTGATGCCGTCCGTGCCGCCGATCGCCGATACCGTGCCTGATTTCGACTGGAGCGGCTGGATCGCGGTCGTTGGCCCGGCCAACTTGCCGGCGCCGATCGTAAAGCTGCTCGCGGATGAAATCCGCGCGATGCAGGCCACGCCGCGCTTTGCCGATCTCTTGAACGAGGCGGCGATGGAGCCGATGGACCCGATCCCGCCGGACACATTCGCCGCCTTCGTCCGCAGCGAATATGCCCGCTGGGGTCCGGCGATTAAGGCCTCCGGCGCGACCGTCGAATGATCACATCACAGGAATGACCATGCATCCCACCCATCAAATCCGCCGGATCATCACCGGCCATGACGACAGCGGCAAGGCGGTCATCGAGAGCGACGGCATCTGTCCTCATGTGAAGGTGCGCGAAGGCGCGGGCTTCGTCTCCAGCCTGCTCTGGGTCACCGACGAGACGCCGGCGCGCGTCGACCTCAGGCAGGACCGCGCCGCGCGCACCATCGGCGTGCCGCCGCCGGCCAACGGATCGATCCTGCGCGTCGTCGACTTTCCGCCGGTGACCAAGGAGGCGGAAGCGATCGACCAGGAAACCCTGCTCAAGGAAATGGGAGCCGGCCATCATACCCATGACGGCCCGCAAGCGCGCCACGCCTTCATGCACCGGACCGAGAGCGTTGACTACGCGATCGTGCTGCAAGGCGAGATCGACATGCTGCTCGATGATTCCGAGGTGCATCTGAGGGCCGGCGACTTCCTGGTGCAGCAGGCCACCAACCACGCCTGGGTCAACCGTTCCGACAAGGTCTGCCGCATCGCCTTCGTGCTGATCGACGGGATTGACCCGCTGGAGAAGGCGGGTGGCTAGGACGGAGAGGTTAGTTTGAACCGCTATCGTCACGAACTCAGTCCCCTTCCCTCCTTGTGGGGGAAGGTGGCGCGGACGAAGTCCGCGACGGATGAGGGGTCTGCATCCGCAAGCGCGGAACGGAGTTTCCGGAGACAGACCCCTCACCCGGATCGCTACGCGATCCGACCTCTCCCACGCAACCGGGGTTTACCCCGGTTGCGCATCATATTTGGCGCAAGTCGGGCAAGCCCGACTTGCGTGGGAGAGGTGACTTCTTAGGGCGGCTATCGCCGCGAGTGCAGGAGATGCAAAAGTGAAATTCGGTGTCTTTGATCATGTCGATCGCGGCGACCTGCCGCTGGGGCAGCACTATGAGAACCGGCTGCGGCTGACCGAGGTGTATGATCGCGAGGGTTTTCATGCCTATCAGATCGCCGAGCACCACTCGACGCCGCTCGGCATCGCCGGCTCGCCCAGCGTGTTCCTGTCGGCGGTCGCGCAGCGGACCAAACGGCTTCGCATCGGCACGCTGGTCTACACGCTGCCGCTGGTGAACCCGCTGCGGCTGCTGGAAGAAGTCTGCATGCTCGACCAGATGAGCAATGGCCGTCTCGAGCTCGGCGTCGGCCGCGGCTCCTCGCCTTACGAGCTCGCTTATTTCGGCGTCACCGCCGAAGCCTCCGCCACGCTCTACAAGGAAGGCTATGCGGTCCTGATGCAGGGCCTGCAATCGAAGGTGATCGACTTCGAAGGGCAGCACTATCGCTTCAAGAACGTGCCGGTCGAGCTCGAATGCCTGCAGAAACCAACGCCGCCGATCTGGTATGGGCTGTCCGCGCCCGCGGCGGTGCCGTGGACGGCGGAGAACGGCATCAACATCGTCTGCAACACCGCGGCGAAGAATGTCCGCCCCGTCACCGACCGCTACCGCGAGATCTGGGCCAGCACCAAGCGCGCCGCGCACGAGCCGCATCCCCTGATGGCCATCGGCCGCCACATCGTGGTCGCCGAGACCCGCGAGACGGCGCTCGCCAGCGGCAAGCGCGGCTTCGATCGCTGGTATGCGAGCCTGCAACATCTCTGGCGCGTGCACGGCAATCCGATGACGCACTATCCGGTGCCGGAGGATTTCTTGGCCGCGGTGGATGCCGGCTTCATCCTGGCCGGGACTCCGGACGAGGTAACAGACGGGCTGCGCCGCGAGATCGAGACCGCAGGCGTCAACTATGTGCTGACGCGCTTTGCCTTTGGCAATCTGTCCTTCGAGGAGGAGCTGCGCTCGGCGACCCTGTTCGCCCGCGAAGTCATGCCGCGCTTTGCACGGGAGACTGCCGCGGCGTGAATTTCGTCGCGACAGTCATCATCGAAGGCACCTCACTCAAAGCCGGAACGGCTGATCAGCGGCGGCAAGGCGACCATGCCGAAAGCGACCATGCCGAATGACACGGCGACGAAATTCCAGGTGACGTCGGCCTTCAGCCAGATCACCACATAGCCTCCGAGCACTGCGACGGCGGCCCTGAGCAGAGCGGCGAGGACGGAGGCTTCCATCCGCCGGGTTGCCTGCCCGATGCAATAAAGGACGTAGCCGAGCCCGAAGAAGCCGAAGAACGGCCCGACGTGACGCAGATAGTCGGTGCCGACCTGCAGCACGGCCGGGTCCTGGCTGAACATGCCGATCCATTGTTGCGGAAAGGCTGCCGCGAAAAGCCCGATCAATTCGGTCAGCGTGCAGGCCATCAGCACACCAACCCACGAAGCCTTCACGGCGCGCTCGATCTGGCCGGCGCCGAGGTTGGCGCTGATCACAATTCCGACCGGACCGCCGATTCCGTAGGCCAGCGGGACCAGAAGAAACTCGAGCCGCGAGCCCGCGCCATAACCGGCCAAAGCCTCGACGCCGCCGACAGCCACGTAGGCCGTGACGATCGCAAGCGTCAGATTCGTGCTGGCCGAAACGACGGACGACATTCCGCCGACGCGGAGAACGGCGAGTGCGGGAGCCAGCGAAAGCCGGGGCATACGAAGCGACGGCTTGAGAACGCCGAACCGGCCCCAGAGATAGGCTGCGTAGGCGAGCGTTCCGAACGCATAATAGATCAGCATCGCCACCGCACCGCCCGCCGGACCTAGCCCCGGATAACCGAAGGCACCGAAGATCAAGGCAGGCGAAAGCGGGAGCAGCATCAAAGCCCCGCCACCGACCACGACCACCGGCACCTTTAGATTGCCGGTGCCACGAACCACCGCCATCAGCAGGTTGAACAACCAGATCAGCACGGCACCCGCAAAAATGATCGACGAATAGGAAATCGCGATTGCGAGTGCATTGCCGGAGACGCCCATATGGCCGTAAAGGTTCGGCCCCAGCACATGCATGATGGCTGTCGTCGCAAGGCCGAGCGGAACACCCAGGGCGACCGCGTACCAGGCATATTCGCTCGCCTCGCCGATCCGGCCGGTGCCAAGGGCGCGCGCGACCGTGGTGACGAAGCCGCCACCGATCGCACCTTGCGCGATGGCAAGTACGAGCGAAACCAGCGGGAATACCGGCGCGACACCGGCCAGCGCATCGAGGCCCGTTTGCGCTACGAAATAGACTTCCAGCAATCCGATCAGGACCTGGATGGTCATGACCGCGGCATTGGGCATTGCAAGCCGCAGGATCATGGACCCTATCGGCTGCTCCAGCAGCATGCGGGTGCGGGGATCGATTTCAGCGGCGCGGATTTGCCCGCGGCTCTCGGTGGCCGGTGCGGCACTTCTGGAAAATCCGGCGCTGGTATCGCGCGACTGGCGGCGGCACTTTTCGGCCAGCGCGAGCTCCGCGGCTGGACATGTCAGGGCGGTCGATTGCATGAGAGGCTCCATTTCGTTGCCTCACCGACTACTCCTGACGAAGCCGCGGATCGAACGATAAGATTTGACAAGGCTTGTTAGCGTTCCTAACAATTGCCGATGGCAGCTTTTCCGCCGTTGGAAACCTTGCGTGTGTTCGAGGTGGCTTGCCGCCACGGCAGCTATTCCGAAGCGGCGCGCGAATTGCATGTGACGCACAGCGCCGTCAGCCAGCGCATCAGGCAGCTGGAGGAAGAGCTTGGCCTCACGCTGTTCGAGCGGCAGGGCAACCGGATGGCGCCGACCGCAAGCGGGCTTCGGCTGCAGGCCGGTGTCAAAAATGCTTTCTCGGAATTGAGCGCGGCACTCGGCAGCATCAAGACGCGCCGCGCGGACGCGGAAATCACCGTGAGCCTGCTGCCGGTGATGGCGTCGCGCTGGCTGGTGCCGCGGCTTCCGCGCTTCAGGGCGCGGTTTCCGAACATCAATCTGCACATCAAGACCGGTCAGGCGCTCGCCAATTTCAAATCGGATGGCGTCGATATCGCGATCCGCTTCGGGACCGGCGATTGGAAGGGATTACGCACGATCAAGCTTCTCGACGAAGAATTCTTCCCCGTCTGCAGCCCGAGCTTCAACAACGGCCGCCTGCCCAAAGACCCCGCGTCGATGCTGTCAGAGCCGCTGCTGATCGACCGCCATCTGTCATGGCGCGCATGGTTCAAGTCGGCCGGCCTGACGCTCGATCGTGATATCACCGGCACGTCCTTTACCGACACAAATGCGCTGATGGAGGCCGCAGTGATGGGACAAGGCATTGCGCTCGGGCGCCTGTCGATCACGCATTCGGATATTCTGGCTGGAAAGCTGGTTCGTCTCTCCGAACACAGCCTGCGCGTGGCCTACTGTCACTATGCGGTCTATCCGATCGCGTCAGAGTCCAACCGGGCCCTGGTTGCCGTCCGCGATTGGCTGATCGAAGAGGCGCGGCGGATGTAGGAAGCCGAAAGCTTCACACCGGCCGACTGGGCCACATGTCCTAACGTCCTTCGCCCATCACGATCGCCCGATCGACGATGACCCAAATGGTTCGGGTGACCGCCATCACCGTTCCTCCGGGACCGAGCAGTGCGCCGTCCGCAAACAGCTTGCGGCCGTCCCTGCCGGTCGGCCATGCCACGATCACGCAGCGCTCGCCGGGACGAGGCCGACGATCGATCCGCGCGCTCATGCGCCCCAGCAACATACTCTCGCCGCCACCGAGGCCGAGATGCCGCGCGGCGCCACCGGCAAATCCGGTCGGACAATCCAGCGCCGACCATATGAACTCCGGCGCGACAAGGCCGTCGGCGGCGGCGAAGTTGGCGTGGGGAATCCATGATGAGGCGAGCGCCGCCGGTTTTTCGTGACGCTTGCCGAGCGGCCCCGGAATGATCCGCAGGCCGTCGCCATGCACGCGCGCAATTCCGCACCCGAAACACATCGGAAGCGGATGAGTGCGTTCATTGAGCGTGGTCCGCCCGACCGCCTCCTCCGCTTCCGGAAAGGTGACGGCCGGGATTGCACCGACGTCGAGCGGCCCGGCACACCGCCCGGTCGCCAGCAGCGTTTCCTTGTCGCGCAGCTCCACGACTCCGTCCGCCCCGATCACGACGTCGAGCGGCCGATCGAGCGGCGGGGGCGCGCGCAAGGTGATCTCGGCGCTTCCCTCGATATGCCCGGCGACAACCCCGCAGACATATCCGCCATTGGCGGAGTTTGGCGGGCCCTGGAAGCGCTTGTCAATGACAATGGATTTCATTGCGTGCACCGAAGGCTGGATCGCAAATACTAATCCCGGTATCGGCGCCTGGCCAGTAGGCTGCGTTCATATGCCGAGCGCACTCTGGTAGGCGAAAAGTGCCGGCGTGCCGCCCGTGTGCAGGAAGATGACATCCTCGTCCCTGCCCCAACGTCCCCCGCGGATCAGGGCAATCAAGCCTGCAAGCCCCTTGCCGGAATAGACGGGGTCCAGTGGAAGAGCCTCCAGGGCGCCTGCAAGCCGGATCGCCTCGATCGTGGCCTCATGCGGAACGCCATAGGCGGGGCCCGCATGCCCCGCGACAACTTCCACATTTGCTTCGTCGAACGGCGTATCAAGCAGCTGCGACGCCTCCCGCGCGAGTGCGACCACATCGGCGCGCACGCGCACGGGCTCGGCGTCGATATCAATCCCGACGATGCGTGTGCCCGGCATTGCCAGCGCTGCGCCCACGACAAGACCCGCCTGTGTCCCGGCGCTTCCAGTACAGTGCACGATCGCGGCCGGTGAAAAGCCAAGTCGCGCTGCCTGCGGCTCGATCTCGGCGATGGTCGTGGCGTAAGCGACGGCGCCCATGGCATTCGACACGCCGTATGGCACGAAATACGGCCGGCGCCCCTGCGATTCCAATTCGCCCACCAGCGCGCGAATGGATGCATTGCGGTCGCCGGTCCACGGCACGTCATGGAGCTGCGCGCCGAACAATCGATTGAGGAACGCGTTGCCCGAGCTCTTGTATTCCGGCGTCGGCGGCTCCACACGTCCGTGGTAGATCGCAAGATGGCACGCGAGTCCAAGCTTTGCCGCCACCGCTGCGACCTGCCGCTGGCTGTTCGACTGGACGACGCCACCCGACACGATCGTATCGGCGCCATCAGAGACGGCCTTGTGAAGGACGTAGTCGAGCTTGCGCAGCTTATTGCCGCCGAAATCGAGGCCGGTGAAATCCTCGCGCTTGACCCACAGCCGCGGCCCGCCGAGCTGAGCCGTCAGTCGCTTCATCGGCTCGAGTGGCGTCGGCAGATTGGCCAACCCCAGGCGAGGAAAGGCAGCGAGGCGCTCGAACAGCGGCTTGCGGTCAATCTGCATCGCGCATCCCCTTCACAGGTGATCTGCTCCGGATGTTATGCCTAAAGCTCGGATCGAGGCGACAATCGGGCGGCCGAGCGCGACAAAGTCGGTTCACACCGGCCAGCTGCGCTCGCGCGGTCTTGACGGCCACCCCGTGTTAACAAGCCCCTTGTCAATTCGGCCGAAAGCCGTTTTGATACCGCTGAATGAATTTTTATATATGACAACTTTTGGGCGATCTTGCCGCTGACGAAGCGGCGGATGGTTGCGATCGGTTTTTACTGCGACGTGCGGATCGGCAGCGATCCCGGGATTTCACCGGACCGGCACCGGATCGCGGCAATATCGAATTGGAGAGAAAGCATCATGCGCCATTGTCAGGCATCGCTATGAGCACCGCCCACCCCGACGCGCTGCGCCCCGCCGCCCACGGCCTCAAGGCCGCGATCAAGGCCTGGGTCCTGGAACATCTGCCGTTCGCCTTCCGGATCCTGCGGGCCGTTCGCCCGATCGCCCGGCTCGGCAACAATGTCGTGGTCACGCGCTATGACGATGTGCGCGAGGTATTTCTCAACGACGCGGCCTTCCGGGTCACTTATTTTGACAAGCTCAACGTCATCATGGGCGGCACGCCGTTCTTCCTGAGCATGGACGATACGCCGGTCTATCGCAGGGACACCGATGCGATGCGGAAAGTGGTGCGGGTCACCGACATTACGCAGCGTCTCACGGCCGACGTCGAACGAATGGCCCAACAGATCGTAGCAGGGGCCAATGGCAGCCTGGAAGTCGTCGACCAGCTGGCACGCCGGATCGCGTTCGAGCTCTACAGCGGCTATCTCGGCGTGACCGCCCCTCCCGGAGGCGATCTTCAGGTCTACGTGACCCGATTGTTCGAGTTCCAATTCGCCGACCCTGACAACGACCCTTCGTTGCGTGCGGAGGTCGACGTGATGGCGCCCGCGATGCGCAACCACATCCAGCATCTGATCGACGCCCGACGAAGTGCCGGGCATGGACCGGACAACGTGCTCGGCCGCTGCGTAGACATGCAAGCCCAGGGAATCGACGGCTTCAGCGACGAACAGATCCGCAACGCGCTGCTGGCCTTCATCTATGGCGGCCCGCCGCAGGTGGCGATGGGCGTGCCGCAGGCGCTCGAACAGCTGTTGCGCCGACCCGACGCCTTGGCCGGCGCGCAGCAGGCGGCACGGGACGGCGACGACAAATTGCTGGCCGGCTATTTCTTCGAGGCGATGCGATTTGATCCGATCGGACCCTTCGTGCCGCGCGTTGCCACCAAGGACGCCGCGATCGCCGCCGGGACCTCGCGCGCCGCACAGGTGCCGAAAGGCGCAAATGTCTACGTCGCGTTCAGCTCGGCGATGATGGACCAGCGGAAGATCCCCGATCCAGAGGCGTTCGACCCCCGGCGTCCCCCCGATGACTACATTCATTTCGGCCACGGACTGCACCAGTGCTTCGGCATTCACCTGAACAAGGCGCTGCTCCCACTGATATTGAAGCCGCTGCTGCAACGAAAGAACCTGCGCCGCGCACCGGGACCAAAGGGAAAGTTGATCAAGCGCGGCGGCGTGTTTGCCGATACCCTCTTCGTCAACTACGACTGATTGAATAAGTGCATGATGAAGTCGAGTTGGTTGGCGCGGCAGGCTCGGTCTGCCCCCTCGCCCCGCTCTTGCGCGGAGAGGGTTGGGGTGAGGGGCTGCTTCCGCGAAAACGGTGAGAGTTGGACTCGGGGAGAGTCCCCCCTCACCCGGATCGCATTCCGCTCCGCTGCATGCGACATAGCCGAAGCGTCGCTTCGGCGTCCGCTTTAAGAACGGCCGCTGAAGGCGGCCTATGCCTCTCCCCGCAAGCGGGGCGAGGTGAACCGAACCCGCCGCAAAACCGATTCAAGCAAAATTCATCACGCTTTGGTCACACCGGCCGGCTGCGTTCGATGATCTCGGCGGCGCCCTTGGCGAGCAGCTCGAGGCCGACGGCGCGGCCGAGCTCGCGGGGACGGTTGGCCGGCCCTGAGCGCGACGCCTCGATGATGCGGCTGCCGGCGTGATCCAGCACGGACGCGGTGAGCGCCATCTGATCGCCCTTCACTTCGGCAAATCCCGCGATCGGCGAATTGCAATGGCCGTTGAGCACCCACAGCACCTCGCGCTCGGCGTCGGCGCAGGCATGCGCGGTCGCATCGTCAATCGAGGATAGGATGCGGCGTGTTTCAAAATCCTGGGCGGCGCATTCGACCGCGACGATGCCCTGCCCTACCGCCGGCAGCATTTCCTGCGCGGAAAATTCGTAGGCGATGCGGCTGGCGAGGCCGACGCGCTCGAGGCCCGAGCGCGCCAGCACCAGCGCATCCGCAGGTCCCACTGCGCCGCCATCGGGCAGGCGCTGCTTCTCGCCGGCATCGAGCTTGCGCACGCGGGTGTCGGCGGCGCCGCGGTAGTGGATCACCTCGACATCGGGGTAGAGCCGCCGCGCATAGGCCGCGCGCCGCACCGCATTGGTGCCGAGCTTGAATCCCTTGCCGTGCGCGCGCTTGAATTCGTCGAGCGAAAGCCCCGGCCGCAGCACCAGCGCATCGCCGGGCGGATCGCGCGACAAGGTCGCGCCGATCACGAGCCCGGGCGTATCCTCATTGCCCGGCATGTCCTTCAGCGAATGCATCGCGGCGTGAAGCTTTCCTGCAATTACCGCCTCGCGGATCTGCGCCACGAACGCGCCGCCCTTGCCGCCATGCGGCAGCAGCTTGCCGGCCTGGTCGATATCGCCAGTCGTCTCGAACTTGACGATCTCGACCGCGATGCCGGGAATAGCTGACGTGAGCCGGCGCGCGATCTCCTCCGTCTGCGCCAGCGCCATCGTGCTCTTGCGTGTGCCGATGCGAAATCGATCCGATGCCATTCGCATGTCCTTCAAGCGGTTGCGGCTCCCCGCAGCCGTTCACGCCTTCTAAACTGTGCGTGAGCTTTCTCAAATGAAATTAATAGCCTGGAAGATTTTCGTCGCCGTTCGATCTGGCTCTTAAAGGAGCCGGTCAATGACAAAAATCCACGTTTTCGCGGCACTCCCGCTCATCCTCTCATTGATGACGCCTGTCGCGGCGAAGCCGCTGCACAAACAGACCATCCGTCCACCCGCCCTCGGCATTGTCGGTCGCCAGGTCGCCGCGCCGCCATGGAGCGCCGCCTGCATGAGCGACCACGGCCCAACCGAATGCAACGAACCCATGTGGGTCTACGGCAGTCCAGCCGAGGTCTCCCCGCTAAGAGGGGCGTTCTGATCCGGGCCCGATCCCGTCTCAAGCATCCTGCAAAATCATGTCGGAGGCCTTCTCTGCGATCATGATGGTCGGCGCGTTGGTATTGCCCGACATCAGGTCGGGCATGATGGAGGCATCGACCACGCGCAGGCCCGCGATGCCGCGCACCCGCAGGCGCTGATCTACCACCGCGAGCGGATCGTTGCCCATGCGGCAGGTCGAGGTCGGGTGATAGACCGTGCTGCCGGTGCTGCGGCAATAGTTGAGCAGGTCCTCGTCGCTGCTCGCCTTCACGCCGGGATAAACTTCCTCGACGCTGTAGGGTTTCAGCGCGGGGGCGCCGAGGATCTGGCGCAGGATGCGGATGCCATCGACGAAGGCGGCGCGGTCGGTTTCGGTGGCCAGATAATTGATGCGGATTTCAGGCGGCGCCGACGGATCGGCGCTTCGGATCTTCAGTGAGCCGCGGCTCTCGGGCCGCAATTGGCAAACCGAGGCCGTGAAGCCCGAGAACGGATGCAGCTTCTCGCCCATCTTGTCGGTCGAGAACGGGAGGAAGTGGATCTGGATGTCGGGCGAGGCCAGCCGCGGGTTGGTCTTGAAGAACGCGCCTGAGGTGCCGGCCGCGATCGTCAGCGGCCCCGAACGCGCGAGCGCATAACGCGCGCCTGCCATCACCCGGCGTACCGGATGATTGATCACGTCGTTAAGCGTGACCTTCTGCGCGCAGCGTGTGACCAGGCGCACCTGCATGTGGTCCTGCAAATCGTTGCCGACGCCGGCCGCATCCAGCACGACATCGATGCCGTGCGACCTCAAGAGATCGGCGGGGCCGACGCCGGAGAGCTGGAGGAGCTGCGGTGAATTATAGGCGCCGCTCGAAACCAGCACTTCCTTGCGCGCCCGCGCGGTGCGCAGATTTCCGTTCTGCTTGTACTGGACGGCCTGGGCACGCTTGCCGTCGAACAGGATGCGCTGCGCCAGCGCTGATGTCTCCACCTTGAGATTGCCGCGGCTCATCGCCGGACGAAGATACGAATAAGCGCTGGAGGCGCGGCGGCCGCGATGTGTCGTGGTCTGGAAGAAGCCCGCACCTTCCTGTGTCTTGCCGTTGAAATCCGGATTGAAGGGAATACCGGCCTCGACCGCGGCCTTCACAAAGGCTTCCGACAGCGCATCCTCATGGCGCCAATCCGAGACCGGCAGCGGACCGCCGGTGCCGTGGTATTCATCGGCGCCGCGGCACTGGTTCTCGGCCTTCTTGAAATAGGGCAGCACGTCGTCATGACCCCAGCCGACATTGCCGCGCTGGCGCCAGCGATCGTAATCCTCATGCTGGCCGCGCACATAGAGGAGGCCATTGATCGAGCTCGATCCGCCCAGCACTTTGCCGCGCGGCTGAAATACCTGGCGATTGTGCAGGCCCGGCTCCGGCTCGGTCTGGTACATCCAGTTGACGGTCTTTTCCTTGAACAGCTTGCCGTAGCCGATCGGGATATGAATCCAGATATTGCTGTCCTTCGGCCCCGCTTCCAGCAGCAGCACTGAATGCTTGCCGTTGGCACTCAGGCGGTTCGCCAGCACGCAGCCGGCCGAGCCGGCACCGACAATGACGTAATCAAACTCGGCGGTTTCGCCCGCGCTTTTATCGTTCATGGACTCCCTCGGCTATCGCGCGACCGGCCAACGGCGGCACCTCCTGTAAGTTGCAGGCAGTGGGCAGATCGGGTGGGAAGAGGTAGCGAGGCTCCACCATAGGGTCAATTGCAAAAAGTCTCGTTTTCGATTGACGATAGCGGAAGCACAAAGCGACAATGACCGAAAATTCGGGAGGAATTCAAACAATGAATCTGTCGCGCCATCTGCTGGCGATAGCCGCGCTTTTGACGGCTGCCATTGCGGTTTCCTCGGCCCACGCCGAGACCATCCGCGTGGGACTGCCGACCAAGACCTATTGGCCCACCACCATTGCCGAGACGGCCGTGCGGCAAAAGCTCTTCGAGAAGGAAGGGCTCACCGCCGAGCTGACCATCTACCGTTCCGGTGCCGAAACCTTCGAAGGCATGGCGGCCGGCGCCGCCGACATCATCCTCGATCCGCCCTCGCTGGTATCGGCGGGACGCAAGAAAGGCGTGATGTCGAAGATCGTGGCCAATGCCGCGATGGGCAATTATGGCTGGCAGTTGATGGTGCCGGCCAAATCGACGCTCGACGTCAAGGATCTGAACGGCAAGAAGGTCGCCATCACCGCCGCGGGCTCGGGCTCCGACCTGCTCGCGCTCTGGACCATCCAGGATCGCAAGATCGACTTCACCCGCGTGCCCGTCGGTGGCGGCGGGCTGGTACCCAACCTGCTGGCGGGCAATGTCGAGGCGGCCGTCGTCTATTCGCCGCTCAGCTATCAGATCCTGAAATCCGGCGAGGCACGCACGCTCATCGACTATTCGAGCGCGGTGCCGCAGAACCTCACCGGCGGCTGGATCGTGCTCGACAAGTTCGCAGCTGAGAAGCCGCAGGTGGTGCAGAGGGCGCTGAACGCGCTCTATGGCGCCATCGCTTTCATGCGCGCCAATCGCGATGTGACCGTGAAGCTGATCGCCGATCTCTACGAGATCCCGCCCGAGATTGCCGCGCTCGAATATGAGAACACGATCCTCAAGCTCCAAGCCGACGGCAGCATGGACGGGCCGGAGATCAAGGACGCCGTGCAGATTTCGATGGACTTGGCCAAGCTCGGCGGGCTGAAGGACATTGCGCCGACGGAAGATCTGTATTCGGCTGCGTTCAAGCCGGTTCCAACCAAGCCCTGATCGTGATGCCCGGCCGTTTCATCCTGGCACTCTCGCGGATCGTGATCATTGTCGCGATCCTCGTGCTGTGGGAATTGTTGTCGCGAACAGGCATCGTCAATCCGCGGCTGTTGCCGTCGGCCTCCGAAACGCTGGCGACGCTCGCTGACTTGTTGCAGCGGGCGAGCGTGCGGAGCGATCTCGTCGTCACCGCAACCGAGGTGCTGGCGGCATTCACGATCGCCGTGCCGTTCGGCTGCCTGCTCGGCTATCTCATCGCCGAGAACAGGTATTTCTCCGACGTGATGAAGCCGCTGCTGTTCTTTGCCTTCTCCATCCCGAAATCGATCTTCCTGCCGATGTTCATCCTGGTGTTCGGCGTCGGCTTTGCCGAGAAGGTCGGCTTCGGCTTCTTCTCCACCATCTTCATCGTGATCATGTCGACGACGACCGCGGTAGAGTCGGTGAAGATGGAATATCTGACGGTGGCGCGCTCCTATGGCGCGACGCCGGCGCAGACCGCATTCCGCGTCTACCTGCCCAGCATGCTGCCGGTCTTGCTGGAAGCGTTGCGCATCTCCATGATCTTTAATCTTACCGGCGTGATTCTCGCCGAGATGTATGCCTCGCGCGACGGCATCGGCCACCAGATCGCGACCTGGGGCGAGAACTTCCAGATGAAGCAGCTGCTCGCCGGCGTCGTGATGATCGCGGTGGTGGCGATGGCCTTCAATGAGCTGATACGATGGGTGGAAACACGATGCAGCCATTGGCGAACGTGACGCCGCTCAAGCGCGCCGGCGCGATCCAGATCCAGAATGTCGGCCAGGTGTTCCGGACATCGGGCACGGAAGTCATGGCACTTTCGGACGTCTCGCTGGACATCAAGCCCGGGCGCTTTGTGGTGCTGGTCGGCCCGAGCGGCTGCGGCAAGTCGACCCTGCTGATGATGCTCGCCGGTCTGCGGCAGCAGACCTCCGGCACCATCCTGGTCAACGGTGCGCCGATGTCGGAGCCCGATCCCAACCGCGTCGGCGTCGTATTCCAGGAGGCGAGCCTGTTTCCCTGGCTCACAGCGGAAGAGAATGTCGAGTTTCCACTTGCGCTGCGCGGTGTCGCGAAGGGCGAGCGGAGGACGAAGGCTGAGGAGATGCTGAAACTCGTCGGGCTCGAAGGATTCGGCAAGCGGCACCCCCATGAGTTGTCCGGCGGCATGAAGCAGCGCGTCTCGATCGCGCGCGGCCTGGTGCAGGACCCGCCAGTGCTGCTGATGGACGAGCCGTTCGCCGCGCTCGACGAGCAAACCCGCATGACCATGGGCGATGAATTGCTGCGCATCTGGTCGGCGACGGGAAAGACCGTCGTGTTCGTAACCCACAGCCTCACCGAAGCGGTCTATCTCGCCGATGAGGTCGCGGTGATGTCGGCGCGGCCGGGGCGCATCGTCGATCTCCTGCAGGTGCAGCTGCCGCGGCCGCGGACCTATGAGATGCTGTCGGGCGACGCGTTCGGATCGCTCCGCGACCGCATCTGGCGCCACATCCGGAAATCGGCATGAGGCGGCCATGAAAGCATCGACGCTGCGCTGGCTGATCGTGATCGTCCTTGTTGCGCTCTGGGAAATCCTGCCGCGCGCGGGGATCATTCCCGAGCTGTTCCTGCCGTCGCTCTCCTCGACACTTGCGGCCGGCTGGAACGAAGCGGGCGAATATGGCCAGGCGCTGGCGGTGACGCTCTATGAGGTCGCGATCTCCATGGCCTTTGCCTGCGGCGGCGGCATCCTGCTGGGCGCGATCGTCGGCAGCCTGCCGCGCCCGCGCGTCCTGATCATGCCGATGGTGTCTAGCCTCTATGCGGTGCCGCTCGTGATCCTCTATCCCGTGTTCACGGTGTGGCTCGGCATCGGCTCGGAGTCCAAGATCGCGTTTGCCTCGATCTACGGCTTCCTGCCGACCATGCTCGCGACCGCCGCCGGGATCCAGACCATCGATCCGCAGCTTCTGCTCGCAGCCCGCAGCATGGGCGCGACCCTGAGCCAGCGGCTGGTGCGCGTGATCATTCCGGCCGCCATCCCGACGGTGCTGTCGGGGCTTCGCGTCGGCGGCGCGCTCGTCATCGTCGGCGTCGTCGTCTCGGAAATGCTGATCTCGTCGGCTGGTATCGGCTATCTCATTTCGCGCTACCGCACCATCCTTGACAGCCCGCATGTGTTCGCCGGCGTGCTGCTGGTACTGGCGATGGCGATCGCCTTCAATGCCATCATTCGCCTGCTCGAACGCAAGGCCGCGATCTGGCAGACTGGTACGCGCGGTGGCCAGCGCGCGGCGGAAGAAATTGCAGCGGTCGACCTTCAGCCCGCGACGTGACAACAAGAACAACAGGAGACAACCCCGTGAACCTGCCAAAGCATCTCTTGCCGACGACAGTGGTCGGAAGCTACCCGCAGCCGGAATGGCTGGTCGATCGCGCCATGCTATCGAAATCCGTGCCGCGCACGCGCATGCACGAGATGTGGCGGCTTCCCGCGGAGCATCTAGAGGAAGCGCAGGACGATGCGACCGTCGTTGCCATCAGAGACATGGAGCGCGCCGGCATCGACATCGTCACCGACGGTGAAATCCGCCGCGAAAGCTATTCCAACCGCTTCGCCACCGCGCTCGAAGGGGTCGATGCCGACAATCCCGCCATGATCACCTCGCGCACCGGACATCAAACGCCGGTGCCGCGCGTGGTAGGCCCGATCAAGCGCACCGGCGCCGTCGAGCTGCGCGACATGGAATTCCTGCGCAAGAACACCGACCGTGCCGCCAAGATCACCCTGCCCGGCCCCTTCACCATGAGCCAGCAGGCCAAGAACGAATTTTACAAGGACGACGAGGAGCTGGCGATGGCGTTCGCGGAAGCCGTCAACGCCGAAGCGCACGATTTGCAGAAGGCCGGCGCCGACGTGATCCAGCTCGACGAACCCTGGGTGCGCAACAATCCCGATCTCGCCCGCCGGTACGCGGTGAAGGCGATCAACCGCGCGCTGCAAGGCATTACCATCCCGACGGTCGTGCATGTCTGCTTCGGCTATGCCGCCGTCGTGCCCGGCTCGACCAAGCCGGCCGGCTATTCCTTCCTCGCCGAGCTCGCCGACACCTCCGCCGAGCAGATATCGATCGAGGCCGCGCAGCCAAAACTCGATCTCGGCGTGCTGAAGGATCTGTCGGCCAAGAAGATCATGCTAGGGGTGCTCGACCTCGGCGATCCCAACATCGAGAGCGTCGACACGGTGGCCGACCGTATCCGCAACGGACTGAAGTATGTGTCGGCCGATAAACTCGTGCCGGCGCCGGACTGCGGCATGAAATACATGCCGCGCCATGTCGCGTTCGGAAAGCTGAAGGCGATGGCGGATGCGGCGGCGAAGGTGCGGAAAGAGATCAGCTAGGTTTCTTCCTTCTCCCCTTGTGGGAGAAGGTGGCGCGAAGCGCCGGATGAGGGGTTATCTCCACAGGCGCGCTCGCGGAGAGAGACCCCTCACCCGGATCGCTGCGCGATCCGACCTCTCCCACAAGGGGAGAGGTGCACCGTCACTACGGCAGCAACCGAGTCTAACTTCGTACTTCAGGCCGGCTCGACCTGGTGACTAACAACCTTGGGCAACTCCGCCAGCAGCGGCTGGGCGAGATAGAGCACCTGGTACACCGTGCTCTGTTCGCGACCGGTCGGCTCCTTCTCCGAGATGAGCACGCGGGTGAACTTCCAGCTATGCACGTCGACGCCGACGGTGGCCACCACCACGCCGACTTGCTTTGCGGCTTCGCGGTTGTGGGCGATCTCTTCCGCAAAGGCCGATGTCAGGTCGGCATCGGGGGCGATGTCCTGCTCCTGCTTGACGAGGAAGCGCGCCTCCCTCCCCTCGCCCTTCAAGGCATCGAGCGCGAACCGCGTCTCGACAACCGGACGTCCGAAGGTGTCGGTGATGGACCTGGTGCGTCCGTCGACCAGGAAATCGCGAAGACCTTCGTCCTTACGCCAGAGATAGAGCGCGCCGTATTCGGTCTGGTTGGCGCCGAAGCGGCCGCGTTCGCGCAAGAGGAAGCTCTTGAAATAAAGCTCCGGAATGGCGTCGAACAGATGGCCGCGCGCCTTGGCGCGGTCGCGCATGGTCTGAATGTCGAAACCGGCCGGCAGCCGGTGGGCGTATTGAACGATCATCATGGTTTGGCTCCTGTGATTGAGTGAGTATGTCGGTCAGGTCTTGTCGGCGACGTATTGCGCGATGCCGTGTCCGAACGACCAGTTGGCGGGATCGACCTCGACCAGGTTGATGAAGACGTCCTCCGGCCGCACGCCGGGATTGGCCTTGAGGTTGTCGACGATCCGGCGGAACAGCGCCTTCTTCTGATCGACGTTGCGCGTGTTGCTGACGGTGAGCTGGATCAGGATCAGATCATCGGTGCGCGCGATGTTGAAATAGGTCGGGCTGTAGCTGAAATCCGGCTCGTCGTGCTCGTTGATCACCATGAAGCGATCTTCATTGGGCACGTTGAAGGTGGAAATCATTGCCTGGTAGATGCCGTCGAGAATGGCCTTGCGATAGGCGACGGGCTTGCCTCGCCGAAGCGAAACGCGAACGAGCGGCATGTTGTCCTCCTGCTTTCCTTGGACTCGGACAACACATAGTCCCCTTTCCATCATTGCAAAACGGCATTAAATACCATTTCAATGATTTCATTTAGAAATGGATGAAAAGCCATGCGAACGCTGGATGTGGAGGCTGTCCAAGCCTTTGTTCTAACAGCCGATTTCAAGAGCTTTACCCGCGCCGCCGAGGCCATGGACACGACCCAGTCGGCGGTGAGCCTGAAGATCAAGCGGCTGGAGGACACGCTCGGCCGGCGGCTACTCGAGCGGACGCCGCGGCTGGTGCGGCTATCGGCTGACGGCAACGCCTTTCTGGAGCCGGCGCGCCATCTCGTCGCCGCCCATCACGGCGCGCTCGGCTCGTTCGGGCTCGAGCAGCGCCGGCTCGTGGTCGGCATCAGCCATCACATCGTGGGCGCCGAGCTGCCGCTGCTGCTCAAGCGCATGAGCAATGCCGAGCCACAGCTGGTGCTGGAGATGCGGGTGTCGACCTCGCGCGAGGTGCTCGATGATTTCGATCGCGGCACGATCGATGCCGCCATCGTGCTGAGCCACGACAACCGCCGCCGCGGCGGCGAGCCGATCCTGGAGGAAAGCTTTGGCTGGATGGCCGCGCCCGATTTCGAACATCACACGGGCTCGCCCTTGCGGCTCGCGACACAAGCCGAGCCCTGCAGCGTGCGCAGCATGGCGATCGATGCGCTGAAATCGGCCGGCATCCCCTGGACCGAAGTCTTTGTCGGCGGCGGCATTGCCACCACGGGCGCGGCAGTGTCCGCAGGCCTTGCGGTCGCCGCCCTTGGCCGCCGCGTCGCTCCGTCAGGCACCATCGACGTCGGCCCAAAGCTCGGCCTGCCGCCGCTGCCGACGCGCGACGTGGTGCTCTTCTCCAACGTCACTGACCGACAGACCAAGAGCTCACTGAAGACGCTCGCTGCCACGATCCGCGCGACGGCGAACTAGGCCGTGAAAACCATAAGCCCGCAGGATAGGTCGAAATGCCCCACCGCGGACCATCATAGCCCATGGTAGTCCTACGAGCCGCTATACGGGGTGAAAGCCATGTTGGAAACGGACAAGGTATTCGCGGGCTCGATTCCGGAAAATTACGACCGCTATATGGTGCCGTTGATTTTCGAGCCCTACGCCGCGGACATCGCAAGACGCGCAGTATCCTTGTTACCACGCGCCGTTTTGGAAACCGCCGCTGGCAGCGGGGTTGTCACCCGCGCCCTGGCACCAAAATTGTCCCAGGATGCGAACTATACCGTCACCGACCTCAACCAGCCGATGGTCGACTACGCCGCATCGCGACAGCCTCCTGATACTCGCATCAAATGGCACAAGGCGGATGCGCTGGCGCTGCCGTTCGAAAATGCAACCTTCGATCTCGTCTGTTGCCAGTTCGGCGCGATGTTCTTTCCCGACCGCACATCCGGCTACCGTGAAGCAAGGCGCGTCCTGAAGCCTGGAGGACATTTTTTGTTCAGCGTATGGGATCGCATCGAGGAGAATGTATTTGCGGATGATGTGACGAATGCACTCGCCAGGATTTTTCCGAACGATCCGCCGCGCTTTCTGGCTCGCACGCCGCACGGCTACCACGACACGACACTGATCCGTCGCGAGCTGGAGGACGCAGGTTTCTCTCGCGTGGCAATCGAGACAAAAGCCGAACGCAGCCGCGCCCCTTCGCCGCGCGTTCCGGCCGTTGCGTATTGTCAGGGAACACCTCTTCGCAGCGAAATCGAGGCCAGAGATGCGGGAAAACTGGAATCCGCAACTGACTACGTCACATCGGCGATTGCGGACAAACACGGCCGCGGCGAGGTTGTTGCCAAAATTCAGGCCCACGTCATCGTAGCTGCAGCTTAGGTTTCAGGATTCTCGCCAATAGATTGGCTGCGTCAGCAAAAATTTACACATGGCCGAATACGGCAAATGAATAATTATTCGACTGGAAATTGAACGGAAATATCTCGTGCGCACCGTGAGCGCGCTCGCGCGTCGTGGGCATCGACCTCATTTCGCGACGCGCAAATCCATGCTGTAATCATGCTTCCTGTGACCGACGGTCGGCGCAGTCGTGCGTCCCCGACGAGAGCAATGCGACGAGGCGATTTCCAGCAACGGCTTACTTTACCGCTAAACCGAATGAGGGAGATACGACCATGAAAACGAGCGCCCTGATCAGTCTGGGTATTTCGGCGTCGATCGCCGTCTTTGCGACTGGCGTCGCGATTTCCGCGCAGGACAAATACACCGTGCAAGTGCCGAACGGGCTCGCCTTCTCCGAGTTCAGGGGATACGAGGACTGGGCGGTGATCGCGATCAGCGAGAACGGTGGCAAGATCGCAGCTATCCTGGGGAATCCGGCAATGATCGGCGCCTACAGGGATGGCGTGCCCGGCAACGGCAAGCCTTTCCCTGATGGTGCCAAGATGGCAAAAATTCACTGGAACCCGAAAAAGCAGGAGGCGTACCCTGGTGAGCCAATGGTGCCAAACACCCAGTATGACGTCGATTTCATGGTGAAGGACAGCAACGGGTTCGCCGACAGCGGCGGATGGGGATATGGCGCGTTTGATTATGACACCGCATCCGATACGTTTAAGCCCGCGACCGAAGCGGACGAACCACCACAGGAACACGACGCGAAGTGCGGGTACGCCTGCCACACGATAGTACAGAACCGCGACTACGTCTTCACGGGGTACGGAAAGAGGTGAGCATCGGATAGCGCGAGCGGCGAGGTCTGAGGCAAGGCTAGCGGCGCTATCCGCACGACGGCGATCTAGGCAAGGTAAAATCGTGTGCTAGAGTGCCAACACCTCAACAGGGCACGCGACGGCAGGAAGGGGAGCGGCGGATGCCGGTTTCACTCGCCAACTCCCAGGTGATCTACGACGCGCTCAAAGCCTGCGACGTGAAGATCGTTTCCGCGTTGCCGGAGACCTGGCTGGTCCACCTGATCCGCATGGCCGACGACGACCCGGAAGTGTCGCTGATACGCGTCGCCAAGGAAGAGGAGGCGATCGGCATTTCCGCAGGCGCTCATCTGGCGGGTGTCAACTCCGCGCTTCTGATGCAGAACCACGGCTTCCTCGCCGCCATCAACCCGATCGTCTCGCTGGCGCAGCTCTACAAGATCCCGCTGCTGATGCTCATCAGCTATCGCGGCCATATGGGCGAGCGCGATCCCTGGCAGACGCAAGGCGGCATGGTGACTGAGCCGCTGTTGCGCGCGCTGGGCATTCCCGCCTGGCACCTCTCAAACCCACATGACGCCAAGCGCCGCATCAAGGATGCGCAGACGCTGGCGCACGCCTCGCTCTCGCCGGTCGCCGTGCTGCTGACCCGCGAGCTGATGTGGGAGGAGTAGCCATGCTGCGCGTGGATGCCTTGCAGGCGATCTATCCCGAGCTGAAGGACCAGATCGTCGTCACCATCATGGGCGCCGTCGCAGCCGAGCTCTACACCATCGGCCACCGCCCCAACTTCTTCTACCTCGAGCATGCGATGGGGCTGGCTTCCTCGATGGGGCTGGGCATCGCCCTCTCCAAGCCGCGCCACAAGGTGGTCGTGATCGACGGCGACGGCTCGCTGCTGATGAACCTGGGCACGCTGAGCACCATGGCGCGCTATCGGCCCGGCAACCTCCTGCATATCGTCTTCGACAATCAAAGCCTGCTTTCCGTCGGCGGCTTTCCCACCGCGACGGCGACCGGGACCGATCTCGCCGGCGTGGCGCGGGCTTGCGCCATTCCGGAAGTCGCAGAGGCCGACACGCCGGAGCGGCTGAAGCAGGCGGTGGCGGGCGCATTGGCAGGCGGGACGCTGACGACTGTTGTCGCCAAGGTCGAGGCGATCGGACCCAAATCGTTCCACATGGATTTGCCGCTGCTGGAGAACAGATTCCAGTTCAAGCGTGCGCTGGAGGCGCTGCAGTAATACGAGCGAGATGTAACCAGGGCTTTGTGTAAAGGAGGCGAGCATGGCGGACGGAAAAACAGCTGGCGTATTGGCCCAACTAGTGGAAGAGCTGAACGCAAAGCGGATTCGCGTCGTGGACCTCACCACGACACTGGGCCCCACGACGCCGGTGATCGATCTGCCGCCGATCTTCGCGCCATCGCCGGGGCTGACGCTCACCGAAATCTCGCGCTACGATTCTCGCGGCCCGGCCTGGTACTGGAACGTGCTGACGCTCGGCGAACACACCGGCACGCATTTCGACGCGCCGATCCACTGGATCACCGGCAAGGATCTGCCCGAGAATGCGACCGATACGATCTCGCCGCGCAAGTTCGTCGGCCCCGCTTGTGTCATCGACGTGACCGCGGATGTGAAGGCCAATCCGGACTTCCTGCTCACGCCGGAGCGGGTGCAGTCCTGGGAGGCGACGCATGGCCGTATTCCCGCAGGCGCCTGGGTGCTGCTGCGCACCGGCTGGAGCGCGCGCACGACCCGCGACGAATTCATCAACGCGCGCGACGACGGCCCGCACTCGCCGGGGTTTGCGAAGGCATGCTCCGAATTCCTGGCGCACCAACGCGATGTGCTCGGCGTCGGCGTCGAGACCATCGGAACGGATGCCGGTCAGGCCGGCACCTTCGATCCGCCCTTCCCCAATCACGGCACAATGCATGGCGCCGGCAAATTCGGCATCACCAGCCTGATCAATCTGGATCAGTTGCCACCAACCGGCGCCGTGATCATCGCCGCGCCGCTCAAGATCCAGGATGGCTCAGGCAGCCCGCTGCGCGTGATTGCGCTCGCGCCGGTCTGATCCAAAACTGATCGCAATGAATTTAAAACGGTCGTCCGTTTACCTCTCCCCAGCGGGGAGAGGTCGGATTGCGAAGCAATCCGGGTGAGGGGCCGCAGCAAGATCGAGAGACCGTAACCCCTCACCCGGATTGCATCTGACGATGCAATCCGACCTCTCCCTCCGGGAGAGGTGAAGACAATCTACATCGCCGACTTTGGACTCTGCTCGAGCCCCGCAAGCTCGCCGCGGATGCGATCCAGCACCGGCGCGTAGTCACGCGTCGTGTCCTGCCGGAACAGGCGGACGGTCGGATACCACGGGCTGTCGCCCCGATCGAGCAGCCAGCGATAATCCGGCACGTAAGGCAGCATGACCCAGGTCGGACGCCCCATCGCGCCGGCAAGATGAGCGACGCTGGTGTCGGCGGTGACGACGAGATCGAGGCACGATAGCAACGCCGCGGTTTCGGCGAAGTCGGTCAGATACGCGGTCAGATCGATGATCTGGCTGTGCTGGGCAAGGACTGCGCTGTCGTCGGGGCGCGGGTCCTTTTGCAGGTTGACGAAGCTGGCATCCGCATCGAGGAGCCGCGTGAGCATTTTCAGCGGAACGGAGCGTCGCTGGTCGTTGGCGTGGGTAGTGCTTCCCGACCAGGCAAGCCCAATTCGCGGCTTGCCGCGCGGCCCGAGCCGGCGTTCCCAAGCCTGCACCCGCTCGGCGGCGGGTTGCGGCAGATAGGGCGCGCCGGCCGGAACGCAATCGAGCGTGGTGCGGAAGATCATCGGCAGGCTCGAAAACGGACAGTGCAGGTCGAAGTCCGGCAAGTTGCTTGCGGACAGCGGCAGGCAATGCGCCACGCCTGATAGTCCCGACAGCAGCGGCTGCAGCGCATCCGCGACGACGAGAATGACGCGCGCCCCTTGCGCTGCGACCATCGGCACGTAGCGCGCAAACAGGATCGTGTCGCCGAACCCCTCATCGACATGGATGAGGATGGTCTTGCCCATGATGGGCTCTTCGCCGCGCCACATCGGCTGGGGGAATTTCGGATAGCTCGCCGAGAAGGACGGGATTTTCCAGCGCGCCTGGCGCCCGGCCCAACCGGCCACGAAGTCGCCGGTCAGAAGTTTCAGAAGCGCCAGATTCCACTCTGCCTTGGCGTGGGCAGGAGCGATGGTCCGCACCTGGGAATAGATCGCGGCGGCCTCATCGAGGCGCCGAAGCTGGGTCATCGCCTCGGCCTTGTTGGTGAGGACGGTTGGATTGTTCGGCAACAGCGCAAGCGCCTTGTCGAACCACGCGACCGCGTCTTCCTCCCGGCCTTGCCACAGCAGGGCTTCGCCGGCGTTGTTGCAGCTCTCGGCATCAGCCGGGTCGAGCGCATGCGCGCGCAGGCTGTCGGAACGATAGTTCTCGTAATCCCGCATGCCCCGATGCGCGATCGCGCGCAGATTGAGGATCGGTGCGATATCCGGCTGATGCGCAAGGCAGATATTGAAGTGGGCCAGCGCCTCCTCCCAGCGCTCCCGCCGATGCAGCAGCACGCCGCTCTTGCTGGCGGCGTCGAAATTATCGGGCTGGAGCTTGAGGGCATGCTGATAGCTCAAGAGCGCGTCATCGTCGCGACCGAGCTGGAGCAACGCGCCGCCGAGGCAGCACCACAGCTCGGCACTGTCGGGCTGGAACTGGACCGCCTTGTCGAAGGCCTTCAGCGCCTCGTCATGACGCTTGACGTGCTGCAGCACGGCGCCGAGATGCTTCAGATATTCCGCCTTCGGAGCCTGCCGGATCGCGCGCGTCAGCCATTCGAGCGCATGGTCGTACTGTCCCCCGTCGAACGAGAGCAGACCCATAAGATGCATGGCATCGGCGTAGGTCGGATCGATCGAAAGCGCCTGCTGGCAGCATTGCGCCGCATCGAGGGGCCGGCCGGTGGCTCTGAGCCGATACCCGTCCGCGCAAAGCGCCTCCGGTGTCGCTGGCCCTGTTTCCGTAACGCTTGACTGCTGTTCGTGCGTGCTCATCGGGCCCACCAGGATGCTTTCATCCCATCGGTAGATGATTCGCCGCCCGGACGCATGGAATTGCGTAGGAATCGCGGAAGGAACAGGCCGAGTCGCCGCGTTCCAGCGGCCTCAAGGCCGCAAGGTCGGTTGCGTGTTCGGAGCCAGCGGCTCTTCCCGCTCGGCCTCTTCGGGCAAAATGTCGCCATGCACGGCGAGCGGCTCGCCGATCCACAGGGGATCGACGAGATGATCGCGGCGCGGGTTGGTCGTGTTCGGATGCACGAGTACGCTGAGACGGCCATGGTTGAGCATCAGCCAGGGCACCAGCTCGGCAAAGAGCTCCCTGGCGAAGGCGACCTGATACATCGCCTGGTCGTGCGGGCCGACCTTGACGTCGTGCCAGCGTCCGAGCGTCACCGAGAAGCGTTCGCCGATCCACTGGCGCAACCGCTCGGCCTCGCCGCGCGTGGTCGCGGGGTCGTAGTAGACGTGGGCGTGGAAGCTTGCGATTTCGCCATATGGCCGTGGGGCGGCAGTCTCGTTCATGTCGATAGCCTCTTCGCCTGAGCCCTTGCCGGATTTGTGGACCAGGGGGAATATGTTAGCAAGATCATTGGTTCGCTGGAGGCGCGCGTCCCCATGGACATGCTGGTCAAGCTTTACGATCTGCCGGACTCGCGGGAGTTGCGGGAAAAGCTGGCGCAGGCCGGCGTCAGCCTGCGCCGCGCACTGGCGCCGGAGAAGCACAAGGTGATCGGCTGGATCATCGAGAATTTCTCCGATTATTGGGCGAGCGAAGCGGATGTCGCCTTCAGCCGCGAACCCGTCTCCTGCTTCATCGCGACCAGGAAGGGCGCGATTTTGGGCTTCGCCTGCCATGACGTCACCTGCCGCAATTTCTTCGGGCCGACCGGCGTCAGCCCCAAGGCGCAGAAAGGCGGCATCGGCACCGCGCTGCTGCTCGCTTGTCTCGAAGACATGAAGCATGCCGGCTACGGCTACGCCATCATCGGCGGCGTGGGGCCGGCCGAGTACTACGCCAAGGCCGTCGGCGCCGTTCCGATCGAGGGCTCCGACGTCGGCATCTATCGCGGCCTGCTCGGCGCGAAGCGGTTTGGCGGCTAACGGGGTATCGCGAGCGAGGCGAGGCGCGAGACATCGTCGCTCTCGTCCAGCGACCAGACCGCGTCGATCAAAGGTCCGACATCGGCCTTCGGATGCCACGATGCCGCGACGGTGCGGAGCTTCTGCTCGAGGTCTGCATCGCTCATCGGATTGACATCGCTGCCGCGCGCGGCTGATTGCGCAAGGCGATGCACCGCACCGTCGGCGGACGTGACCTCGACTGCGGCGGCAATGGTGGAAAACGTCTCGTCGCGCACAACCTCGACCGTGCGCCGCAGCGCCAGCACGCGCGGATCGTTGGCGCAAGCGTCGGTGAATTGATCGATGCCGGCCTTGCCGTGCACCAAGGCGGCAGCGACCGCGTGCTGGACGCTGACCTGCGACTCCCTCCCCGTCGAAATCTCGGGCCGGTCGGTGCGATGGGCGAGCAGCGGATTGCCGCGCACCACGACGCGCGCGACTTCGACATTCGGATGATCGCGCCGCCAATCCAGCACGCAATCGAGCACCGGATGGATCACGAAGCCGCAAGGATAGGGCTTGTAGGAGGTCGCCATGATTTCAAAACTGTCGCCGAGGCCGTCGGTGACCAGCGCCAGGTTGGGCTCGTCGCCCAGCGCGTTGTAGAACCCCTGCCGGCCCGCCAGCGGCTCGGCCGGTCCGGCAAAACCTTTTGCGGCGAGCAGCGCCGACCACAGGCCGTTGCGCGCGGCGTTGCCGACGCTCACACTCTTGGCCGGCATGCCCAGACATTCGCACAGGCCGGCAGATTGCGTCGATGCGGTGCCGAGCGCGGAGACGAGCTGCTGCTCATCCAGCCCAAGCAGCTTGCCGGCGCCGGCCGCGGCCCCGAATACGCCGCAGGTCGAGGTGATGTGCCAGCCTCTGTCGTAGTGATGCGGCGAGATCGCGAGCCCGATGCGCGCCTGCACTTCGTTGCCAAGGATGAAGGCGAGCAGCAACTCCGGCCCAGAAATCTTGCGCAGCTCGGCGAGCGCGAGCAGCGCCGGCGCTACCGGTGCGGTCGGATGGATCACGGTGCGCAGATGGGTGTCACAGAAATCATGGACATTGGCGGCGGCCGCATTGAGGAAGGCGGCGCTCAGGGCATCGATGCGCTCGGTCCGCCCGATGATTGTCGCCTGTTTTCCGCCGGAAAATTCGAAGAGCGACGAAAGCGCTGTTACGACCGGCTCGGTGCGGCAACCCGCCAGCGCCACCGCGAACAGGTTCATGAAGGAGCGCTTGGCCTGGTGCCTGACCTCCGGCGGCACCTCCTCCCACCTCGCGGCTGCGACAAAACGCGCGAGCGCTGGCGTGACATCAGGCTTTTGCAGCATATCGCCTCCCGATTTTTGTTCCCAAGCATTGGCTTCCTATCGAAAAAGCGCAACACCTCCGTGCGATAGACCGTGCAGGCAATTTTGCATTATGCTGGATACGACCGACAGACCCGGCACAACCGGGCGTAGGCGTAGGGGAGTGTGTTTCATGCGTATGCGAAGGCTGGCTTTGGCGCTGGTGGCGGCCGTGATCGGCACGACCTGCGTGGCCCGCGCCGATGATTATCCGAACCATCCGATCCGGGTGGTCGTGCCCTTCGCCGCGGGCGGCGCCGCCGACGCAGTTGCGCGCATTGTCGGCAAATATATCGGCGAGGCGCTGGGCCAGCCGGTCGTGGTCGAAGACCGCGGTGGCGCCGGCGGCATCATTGGCGCGGAGATCGTCAAGAACGCCGAGCCGGACGGCTATACGCTGCTGCTCGGCCAGTCCGGGCCGATCTCGATCAACCCCGGAATCTACACCAAGCTGTCCTACGATCCGGAGAAGGACTTCGCGCCCATCTCGATGACGACCGCCTATCCCTATATCCTGGTCGTCAATCCCTCGCTCGGGGTGAAGACGGTGGCCGAGCTCGTGGCGCTTGCGAAGAGCAAGCCGGGGCAATTGAACTACGGCACCGCCGGCGTCGGCGTCTCCAACCACCTCGTCACCGAATTGTTCGACGACAAGGCCGGGATCAAGATGACCCATGTGCCGTATCGCGGCACGTCGCTGGCGGTGGCCGACCTGCTTGCCGGCCATGTGGAGGTGGTGTTCGCCGATCCGGTCTCGGCCTTGTCGCAAGTCCGCGCCGGCAAGCTCATTGCGCTCGCCGTCACCAGCAAGGATCGATCGCCGGTCGCGCCCGACGTGCCGACCATCGCCGAGAGCGGCTATCCCGGCTTCGACGCCGTCGCCTGGCACGGCTTCATGGCGCCCGCCGGCACGCCCCAGCCTGTTATCGACAGGCTGAATGCGGAAATCCTCAAAGCGCTGAAGGATCCGCCATCCGCCAAGCTGATCGAGCAGCAGGCGATGCAGATCGTCGGCAATTCGCCGCAGGAATTTGCCGGCTTCATCAAGCAGGACATCGAGCTCTGGAAGGACGTGGCCAAGCAGGCCAAGGTGGAGATCAAATAGAACCGACGGTCGCGCCTCACCTTCGCCGCAGCACAGAGAACTGGAAGGACTGCATCGCGTCCCAGGGGGTGACATGGCGGTGCGGCTGATCGGCGATCAGCTCGAAGGACTCGCCGATCGCTTGGCTCAATCCTCCCGGATCGTAGCGCTGCACCGGAAGCCCGCTGCATTTCTCCGGGCCGTCGAGGGCAAAGGTCGCGATGATGGCGTGGCCGCCGACCTTCACGCCGCGCTTGAGGCGATCGAGATAGGCCTCGCGATCGCCGGCATCGACCAGGAAATGAAAGGCGGCGCGGTCGTGCCAGAGGTCGAAGGCTGCTGGCGGCTGCCATTTCGTCGCATCGGCGGCGATCCATTGCACCTGCGCTGCCCGCGCGCCGAGCCGCTGCCGTGCGGCTTGCAACGCGGCCTCCGAAAGATCGAGCACGGTGAGATGCGCATAGCTGCGTCCGGCCAGCGCATCGACCAGCCGGGAGGCGCCGCCGCCGATATCGGCGATCGAGGCCTTTAGCGACGGCGCGTATTTGGTGATCAATCCCAGCGACGGCTCGGGGTCGGGCTGGGTCCAGCTCACTTCCTGCTCGCCCTTGCTGAGATAGACGTTCTGCCAGTGGCTTTGGCGATCCGGTGTGCTCATGGCCATGAGGGAGATATCAGGATTAAGGATGTAAAGAGGCGTGCGGCTCAGCTACAACGGCTATCGGCCTGCTCTTAAGCCTACCATTTCCCGGCGCCGCAAGTGAGTGACGATTTGAACCAAAGCCCGCTTTTAAACGATGCCGACCGGCTCGCCCACCTGTTCGGTGAGATCGCAATCCGCGCCGGGCGCGCGATCATGAAGCGCCGGGACGCTGCGAAAGCGCCGCATTATAAGAGCGACGGCTCGCCGGTAACCGCGGCCGACCTCGCCGCGGACGAGGTTATCCGCCACGACCTCGCACAATATCTACCAGGCTTGGTCGTCATCACCGAGGAGAGCTGCCCAGCGGCAACGGCCGCCAACGCCGAGCGCTTCATCCTGGTCGATCCGCTCGACGGCACCAGGGAGTTCATCAAGGGCAGCAAAGAGTTTACCGTGAACATCGCGCTGATCGAGCATGGCACGCCGATAGCGGGCGCGGTCTATGCGCCGGCGATCGGCTTATTGTATGTCGGCGGCAAAACCGCCTGTCGCGCGCGGCTCGCCAGTGCCGATGCCGATCTGCACGCGAGTGCGATGCAGCCGATCACGGTCCGGCCATCGCCGCCGGATGGATGGCATGTCGTGGTCAGCCGCTCACATCTCGATCCCGCTACGCAAGAATGGATCGCCCGCCATCGCATCGCCGAGCACCGGCCGGCCGGCTCCTCGCTGAAATTCTGCCTGGTTGCGGAAGGCGAAGCCGACGTCTACCCGCGGCTCGGTCCGACCATGGAATGGGACACGGCGGCGGGTCACGCTGTGCTGACGGCCGCCGGCGGCTCGGTGATGGACCTCGACGGGCGGCCGATGCAATATGGCAAGCCGGACTTCCGCAACGGAAGTTTCATCGCCTGGGGCAAGGGCGCCGGCGTGACATAACAACGAGACATAATAATAAGGGAGGCAACCGCATCATGAAGGCATCCTTCAAACAATGGGTCCTTGTCGCGGCCGCGTTCGGCCTGATCGCGCATGCGCCGTCAGCACGCGCCGAGGATGGAGACAAGCCGGTCTATTCCGTCAGCTATATCGAGGTCCTGCCCGGCAAGGAGAAGCAGGGCCGCCGCCTGATCCTCGAGCATGTCACCGATGCCAAGCGCGCGGCCGGCGCGATGTCTGTCGACGCGCTGGTCCGCGACGGATATCCGGACCAGTTCGCGCTCATCGAGCAATGGAAGTCGCAGAAAGCGAAGGATGACTACGCTGCGAGCGCAAGCGTGAAGGATTTCCGCGACACGTTGGCCAAGATCGAGAGCGCCGCGCTCGACGAGCGCATTCAGGGGCCGCTGTTCGTCGAGAGCGAGAAACCCACGGCCCTGTCGCCGGTGATCGTGATGACTCATATCGACGTCATCCCGCCCGCGCTGGAGAAGGCGCGGACCAGGATCAACCAGCTTGTCGACGGCAACCGGCACAAGAACGGTAACCTTCGCTACGACATCCTGGTGCAGACCAACCGGCAAAATCACATGACGCTGATCGAAGGCTGGAAGTCGCAGAGCGACAAGAACGCCGAGAGCGCGGCAGCCGAAACCATCTCGTTCCGCCACGATCTGCTGCCGATGAGCGGCAGCCCCTATGACGAGCGGACCTACCGGCCGCTGCGCGAGTGAGAAATCGCAACGCTACAGCGAGACTTCACCAATCGACCATGGCAGCGTCTGGCCGCCCTGGAAGACGACGACGTCGGTGTCTTCCACCGCGACGGCCGCCATGACGGGAGACTCGCGCCGCTCGAGCGTGATGGTGCCGGAATTGAGCTCGAGGCCATAGAACCGCGCACCGTTCTCGGACGCAAAGGCCTCGAAGCGGTCGAGCGCCCCCTCCTCGTCGAACACCTGCACATAGGTCTGCAGCGCGGTCGCTCCGCCAAACACGCCCGCCGAGCAGCACTCGGCTTCCTTGGCGGTTCGGCGATGCGGCGCGGTATCGGTGCCCGCGAAGAAGCATTTATCGCCCGAGGTTACCGCCTTGCGCAGCGCGAGGCGATGGTGCTCGCGCTTGGCAACCGGCAGACAATAGAGATGCGGACGCAGGCCGCCCTGGAAGATCGACGTGCGGTTGATGACGAGATGATGCGGCGTGATCGTGCCGGCTGTGTGTGAGGCATGGGCGCGGACGATATCGACAGTCTCCGCGGTCGTGACATGCTCGATCACGATCTTGAGCCCCTCGTGCCTCTTCAGCAGCGGCAACATGCTTTGCTCCATGAAGACGGCTTCGCGATCGAAGATATCGACCGCGGGATCGGTCGATTCACCGTGGATCAGCACCGGCATGCCGATCTTCTCCATGCGTTCGAGCACGGGCGCGAGCTTTGGAATATCAGTCACGCCGTGATGGGCGTTGGTGGTAGCGCCGGCGGGATAAAGCTTGGCGGCGGCCCAGACGCCGTCCCGAAATCCCTTTTCGATCTCGTCCGGCGAGGTCGCGTCGGTGAGATAGCAGGTCATCAGCGGGGTGAAATCCGAATCCTTCGAGCGCGCGGCGAGGATGCGCTCGCGATAGGCGATGGCAGCGGCGACCGACGTGACCGGCGGTACCAGGTTCGGCATGATGATGCCGCGGGCAAACTGCGCGGCCGTGAACGGCAGCACCGCCTGCAGCATTGCGCCGTCGCGCAGATGAACATGGAAATCATCGGGCCTGCGGATCGTGATCCTGTCCGTGCGCTTCGCGCCCGCCGCCCGGTTGAATAGTTCGGTCACGCTCATCCTGAGGTCTCCTCGATCGAAGCCCGCATTAGCGCGATTCCGCCGCAGATGCCACTTCGCGCCGTCCCGGAGCGCCCTCACCGCCCAAATGCCAACTTGATCCGAACGCTCCCGCCGATCTACAGTCGGCAGCATTAAATTAAAAAAGCCGGCCGTCTCAAAACAGGCCAAGGCGTATACGGGAGGTGCAGTTCAATGAGCGGAGAAATCACGCGTCGCACGATCTTGGCTGGCGGTGCGGCCAGCCTGCTGGCTGCCCCTTGGGTGGCCCGGGCCGAGGGCAACGCCTTGAAGATCGGCGTGCAGAGCATTCTGTCAGGACCCATTGCGCTCCTGGGTACCTCTTCGCGCAACGCGCTGATGATCGAGCAGGACCGCATCAACGCCGCCGGCGGCTTTCTCGGCCGGAAAATCGAATTCGTGTACCGGGATTCCAAAGGGCAGCCCCAGGAGGCTGCACGCATAGCGCGTGAACTGGTGAACAGCGAGGGTTGCGAGCTGTTGATCGATGCCGAAGCCTCCTCCGGCGCCTTCGCTGTGCAGGAGGTCGTGCGCGATCTCGGCAACATCGTCTGCATCCATACCAACAGCGAGACCTCGTCGCTGACAGCCGACCCCAAGATCCGCGCGCCCTATGCTTTCCGCGTCGCGCGCCAGGGCGTGCACGATGCGGTCGCCGGCAGCATTTATCTCGCGGCCTACGCCAACGACAAGAAGCTCAACAAATGGGCGACCTGCTCGCCCGACTACGCTTACGGCCGCGACACCACCGCGCAGTACCTGCAGTTCTTCAAGCAGTTCAAGCCGGATATCGAGGTCATCACCGAAGGCTGGCCCAAACTCGGTCAACCCGACTTCACCGAAGTCATCACCAAGCTGATCCAGGCCAAGCCGCAAGCGCTGTTCACACTGCTCTATGCCGGCGACCTCTCGGCCTTCGTGAACCAGGGCAATGTCTATGCGCTGTTCTCGCAGATGACGGTGGCGACGCCCAATGTCGACTATCCCGTGCTGGCCGCGATCAAGAACCTCCCGCCCGGCATCCAGTCGGCGACGCGTTATCTGGAAACCTTCCCCGATACGCCCGGCAACAAGGAATGGGGCCAAGCCTATCTCAAGCGCTGGAACGAGCGGCCAACCAACTGGTCGTGGCAGAACTCACTTGCGATGCATTTTTATGAAGAGGCCATCAAGAAGGCCAACTCGCTCGACCCCAAGGCGCTGTCCGCGGCGCTCTCGGGCATGAAGATCAACACGCCGTTCGGCGCCGACGGCACGATCACCATGCGCGAAGACCACACCACGATCGGCTATGCCATCGGCTGGGGCCAGACCACGCCGAAGGAGCCGTTCATCATCGACATCAAGCCCGCCGACTGGGGCAAGATCGTCGAGCTCGAGACGGACTGGAAAAAGCAGCAGAAGTACATCTGAGCCCTATCGGATGGACCTCAATGCGCTTGGCGCTTGCCTGACGACATCAGCCTGCGTGGTCACCCAGACCACCAGCGGGCTGATCGTCGGCATGCTGCTGTTCCTTGTCGCTGCCGGTGTGACGCTGATCTTCGGCGTGCTGAAGATCGTGAACTTCGCCCACGGCACCTTCTACATGCTGGGCGGCTATGTCGCCTACACCGCGCTCGGCCTCACCGACAGTTATGCGCTGGCGGTGCTGTCGGGAACGCTGGCGATGGCCTTGTTCGGCGTGCTGTTCGAGCGCGCGCTGATCAGCCGCGTCTACGGCTCCAACGTGCTGATGCAACTCCTCGTCTGTTATGCCGTGGTGCTGATCTTCGATGACGTCGTGAAGATCGTCTGGGGGCCGGAGTTTCATGCCATGGGCATGCCGGCGGCCTTCCAGGTGCCGCCGCTGTTCATCGCGGGCGGCGTGGTGCCGCCGTTCTACGCGGTGCTGATCGGCATCGCCGCCATGATCGCGATCGTGCTGGGTCTCGGCCTTTCGCTGACACGGCTCGGCAAGACGGTGCGCGCTGCCGCGTACAATCCGCAGATGGTATCGGCGCTGGGCGTCAACACCACGGCGCTGTTTGCGATCGTGTTCGCCGTCGGCGGCGGCCTCGCGGGGCTCGCGGGCGCGCTCGCGGCACCCGTGCGCTCGCTGTCGCCGGGCATGGGCTTCTCGATCCTGATCGAGAGTTTTATTGTCACCGTGATCGGCGGCATGGGCTCGATTGCGGGCGCGCTGGTCGCGGCACTGGTGATCGGCATGGTCCGCGGCTTCGGCACGATCGGCTTTCCCCAGTTCACTGACGGGCTGATCTACATCGTGATGATCATCATCCTGCTGCTGCGCCCGCAGGGCCTGTTCGGACGCCGGGCATGAAGGGGCATCCCGCATGGCGCGATGCGCTGTTCGCCGCGATTGCGCTGATCGTGGTGCTGGCAATCCCGCTGGTCCACCGCAGCCCTGCCTTCGAGGACTTCATCATTCGCCTCAGCGCCATGGCGCTGTTTGCTACCTCGCTGAACCTGCTCGTCGGCAACACCGGCATGGTCTCGTTCGGTCACGGCATGTTCTACGGCTTCGGCGCCTATGCCTTCGGGCTCACGATGCAGCTGACGACGCTACCGTTGCCCGTCGCTGCCGTGCTGACGGTACTGGCCACGACACTTGCCGCGTTCTGTGTTGGCGCGATCTGCATCCGCCTCTCGACGGACTATTTCGCCTTCATCACGCTGGCGTTCCAGATGCTGCTCTTCAGCCTCATCCTCTCCTGGCAGAGCCTCACCGGCGGCGACCAGGGCCTGCGCGGCGGCATCCCACGCCGCGAGATTTTCGGCTTCGAACTCGCCTCGCAGCTTCATCTCTACCAGTTCTGCGCAGTGGTGGCGGTGCTTGGCCTGTTGGCGCTGCGCCACATCACGACCAGCCCGTTCGGGCAGACGCTGCGCATGATCCGCGACAACGAGAACCGCGCGAGCTTCCTCGGCATCGTGCTGTGGCGCGCCCGGCTCTGGGCCTTCACCATCGCCGGCGGTTTCGCCGGCCTCGGCGGCGTGCTGGCCGCGCTGTTCGTCTCCGGCGCCTATCCCGAACTCGCCGACTGGCCGAATTCGGGCCAGGCGATCTTTGCCGTCATGCTAGGGGGCATCAACAGTTTCCTCGGGCCCGTGCTCGGCGCCGCGATCCTGCTCGCGCTGAATGACATCGTGTCACGCGTCACCGAATATCACGGGCTGGTGCTGGGGCTCGTGATCCTCGCCGCCGCGCTCGGCTTGCGCCGCGGCGTGCTCGATTTTCTCAAGCTGGCGTTGCCGGGGCGCGCAAAATGAAGCTCGAGATCAAGAACCTCACTAAGACCTGGGGCGGCCTGCGCGCGATCGACGACGTGTCGCTGGCCTTTCCGTCGGGCTCGCTGTCGGCAGTGATCGGCCCGAACGGCGCCGGAAAGAGCACCTTCTTCAACCTGATCAGCGGCGCATTCCCGGCCAGTTCCGGCGAGGTGCTGCTCGAGGGCGACAACATCATTCGTCTTTCCAAGGCTGAGCGGATGCACCGCGGCCTCGGCCGCGCCTTCCAGGTCGCGAGCTGCTTTCCGACCATGACCGTCATGGAGAACCTGATGGCCGCCGTCACCGCCCATGTCGGCCAGTGGGGCAATATCATCAGCCGCTTTCCGCCGCCCGGCGTGCGCGAGCGCGCCGAAGAGGTGATGGAGCTGGTGGGCCTGACGCACGCCCCTGATGTCGAGGCCGCGATCCTTTCGCATGGCGACCAGAAGCTGCTCGATATCGCGATTGCGCTCGCGCTCGAACCCAAAGTGCTGCTGCTCGACGAGCCGACCGCCGGTATGGGCCCCGAGGAGCGCTGGCGCATGATCGAGCGCGTGCGCGGGCTGTGGGAGAAGCGCAAGCTGACGCTGGTCTTCATCGAGCACGACATGGATATTGTGTTCCAGGTCGCGAGCACCATCCGCGTGCTCTGCTACGGCCGCGTGCTCGCCGAAGGCACGCCGGCTGAAATCCGCAACAACCAGGCGGTCATTGACGCCTATCTCGGCACGGAGGAGCACCCGGCATGACCGACCTCCTGCGCGCTGAAGGTGTGAGCGCGTTCTACGGCGCGAGCCAGATCCTGTTCGATGTCGACCTGGCGCTCCAGGAAAAGCGCACGCTGGCGCTGCTCGGACGCAACGGCGCCGGCAAGAGCACCACGATGAAGATGCTCGCGGGAATCCTGCCGGCCAAGGGCGGCCGCATCTTCTTCGCCGGCCGCGACATCACCCACGCGCCGCCGCATGCGCGCGCCAAGCTCGGCCTCGCCTATGTGCCCGAAGACCGGCAGGTGTTTCCGGAGCACAGCGTCGAAGACAATCTCCTGATCGCGGCCAAGACCGGTCCCGACGGTCGGCGCGCCTGGACCTTGCCGCGCGTCTGGGAAACTTTTCCGCTGCTCGCCAATTTACGCACGCGCCAGGCGGGCCGCCTCTCGGGTGGCGAGCAACAGCTTCTGGTGATCGCGCGCGCGTTGATGGGCAATCCGCTGGTGCTGCTGCTGGATGAGCCGAGCGAGGGACTGGCGCCGATCGTGGTCGCCACCATCGGCAAGGTGCTGCGCGAGCTGGGAGCAAGCGGCGCCACCATCCTGCTCGCCGAGCAGAACATGCATTTCTGCCTGCGCATCGCCGAGGAAGCCCTCGTCATCGACAAGGGCAAGGTCGTGCATCGCCAGGATACGGCAGGGCTCGCGGGGAACGAAGACATTCGCCGGCGATATCTGGCGATGTGATGCCTCCTCGCTGCACCGTCATTCCGGGACGGCGCGGCAGCGCTGGACTATGGTGCGCAATTGCGCACCTGAGAATCTCGAGATTCCGGGTTCGATGCTCCGCATCGCCCCGGAATGACGACGCAAGTAATGGGGTGACTCCGTCTCAAATATGAACTATGAGTCATAATTCACAAGGGAAGGAAACGAGGCCGAAAACGGCCCCGCGAGCGGCGAATGATCAATCTCTCCAGCTTCATCGCCTTTCACGCCCGGCGCACGCCGGAGCGCTGCGCGCTGAAATATCTTGGCGAGGATGTTTCCTACGCCGCCTTTGACGATCGCATCCGTCGCGTCGCCGGCTGGCTTTCCTCGCGCGGGATCGGCGCTGACGACGTGGTCGCGGTGCTGATGAAGAACAGCGCGGCCTTCCTCGAACTGGTGTTCGCCGCGAGCCACATCGGCGCGGTGTTCCTGCCGATCAACTATCGCCTCTCCGCCGACGAGGTCGACTACATCGTCGGCAATTCCGGCGCGCGTCTTTTGATCGCCGACGAGGAGCTTGCTGCGATCGCGGCCGGCGACGCGCCGGTCGTGCTGCTAGACGAAACGGCGCAGGGCAGCATCGTCAGTCGATTTCCAGCGGCTCCCGCGCCGATGCATCCGCGCCAGCCGCAAGACCTGATGCGGCTGATGTACACCTCGGGCACAACGGATCGCCCCAAGGGCGTGATGCTCTCCTATGACAACATGTATTGGAAATCGGCGGACCAGACCCTGGCGCTGGGATTGAACCCGGACACAAGATTGCTCGTGGTCGGTCCGCTCTATCACGTCGGCGCGCTCGATCTGCCGGGGATCGCGGTGCTGTGGCATGGCGGCCTGCTCTCCATTCATCGCAACTTCGAACCTGCGCAGGCACTCGCCGCGATCGAGCGCGAGAAGCTCAATGCGGCGTGGTTCGCGCCCGTGATGACATCGGCGCTCCTCACCTGCCCCGGGCGCGAGCGGTACGACGTCTCCAGCCTGAAATGGGTGATCGGCGGCGGCGAGCGGACGCCGGAGGCGCGCATTCGCGCCTTCACCGGCTTGTTCAAGGACGCGCGTTACATCGACGGCTATGGGCTGACCGAAAGCGTCGGCGGCGACACGCTCATGGAAGCAGGGCGAGAGATCGAGAAGATTGGCTCCACGGGGCGCGCCCTCGCCCATGTCGAGGTCGAGATCCGCGACGATCACGGCAACCGCCTGCCCGCCGGCGAGAACGGCGAAATCTGCCTGCGCGGACCGAAGGTGACGCGCGGCTACTGGAAGGACCCGGAGAAGACGAAGGCCGCCTTCTTCGGAGACTGGTTCCGCACCGGCGACATCGGTTACCTCGACGACGAAGGCTTTCTCTATCTCACCGACCGCAAGAAGGACATGATCATCTCCGGCGGCGAGAACATCGCCTCCTCCGAGGTCGAGCGCGTCATCCACGAGCTGCCGCAGGTGCGCGAAGTCGCGGTCATCGGCCTGCCGGACGAGCGTTGGGGCGAGAAGCCGGTCGCGATCGTGGTGCTGGCGGACGATGCTGCGCTCGGCATGGGCGAGCTGAACGATCACTGCCGCGCGCGCCTCGCCGGCTTCAAGGTCCCGAAACAATTGATCATCCGCGATAGCTTGCCGCGCAATCCCTCCGGCAAGGTGCTCAAGCGCGTGTTGCGCGCAGAACTCGAGGCGGCCACCGCATGAAGCAGCAACTACAAGCCAGCGCGAAGGTGACGAAGCTCAACCGCGTCGAGCGCAACGCCTGGACCAAGCGGAAGATTTTCGACGCCGCCACCAAGATCGTCGGCAAATATGGCTATGCCGAAGCCTCCGTCGCCCGCATCACCGAGGAGGCCGGCGTCGCGCAAGGGACGTTCTACAATCATTTCGAGAACAGGCAGGAACTGCTCGATCAGCTGCTGCCGACCATCGGCATCGACATGGTGAACTTCATCCGCGAACGCACCGGGTCAGCGCATGCGGCGCAGCAGGAGATCGAGCGCTTTGGCGCGTTCTTTGATTTCATCTGCGAGGTGCCGGAATTCCTGCGTATCCTCAACGAGGCGGAGCTGTTCGCCCCCGCCGGCTACCAGAAGCACCTGGAAAATATCGCAACCGCCTATGTGCGCATCCTCAAGCGCGCGCGGAAGGCGGGCACGATCAGCGATTACAGCGACGAAGAATTCGAAGCCATCGTACACATCCTGATGGGCGCGCGCGGCTATCTGAGCCAGCATTATTCCTATTCGAGAAAGGGCGTCACCGCCGTTCCCGATCACGTCATTTCCGCTTACCGCAAGCTGATCACCCGCGGGCTGTTCAACGCATCCAGGGAGAACGGCGATGAGCGCTGACGGCCTCGTGCTCGTAACCGGCGGCAGCCGCGGCATCGGGGCTGCAACGGCGACCTTGCTCGCCGATCGCGGAGAGCGCGTCATCATCGTGGACATTGCTCCGGAGCCGCTTCCGGGAACGAACACGATCCTCTGGCCCGCGCCGTTCGATGTTGCAAGCGAGGGCGGCGTGACAGCCGGGATCGCCGACATCGAGGCCGCGCATGGCCCGATTACCGGCGTCGTCAATGCCGCCGGCGTGTTCGGCAAGATGCATTCGCTGGAGCAGGTGCGCATGGAGCAATGGGACCGCGAGGTCAATATCGACCTGCGCGGCACGTTCATGGTGGCCCGCGCCGCTGGCGTGCGGATGGCCAGGCGCCGTAATGGCGCGATCGTCAATGTCGCTTCCGTCGCCGGCATGACGTCGGGCCCGATCCACGCTTACACCGCCGCCAAGGCCGGGGTCATCCAGCTCACGCAGACGCTCGCGGCCGAATGGGGCCGCGCCGGCGTGCGCGTCAATGCGGTATCGCCGGGCTTTACCCGCACTGCGATGCTCGAAGCCGGCATCGCGTCCGGCGCGCTCGACAAGGAACGGCTGGCGCGGCCCTCCGCGATGAACCGCCTGGTCGAGCCGATGGAGGTCGCGCAGGCAATCGCGTTCCTGCTGTCGCCGCAAGCCAGCGGCATCACCGGGATCAATCTTCCGGTCGACGCCGGCTTTCTCGCCGGCTCGACCTGGGACGCCTATGGCGGCCTGCCGCCACCGCCAGCCAGTTGAGGATGGGACCATGAACATCGAGCTCTCGCCCAATAAACGCGACAAGCAACTCGACCTGTCGTCGGCGATCGCCGAGGGCGACATCCGCGTGCTGCTGATGGTGCTGGTGCACATGACCGGCGACGAGAAATGGCTGGAGCCGCCCTACAAGCCGAAGCGCGACGTCCGCCTGATCCCCGATCCCGATGCCGGCGTGCCGAAGGAGATCCAGGAAGAAATCCGCGCGGCTGTCGTGAGGTTGTTCGAGAACGGCGCGCCCGAGCCTGTCATCACCGATCCCGGCAATGAGCTGATCCTGAAGATGATGCGCGCCACGCTCGGCGAGAATGTCACGCCGGAATATGCGCCGCTGATGCGCGAGGAGATGGGATTTGTCCCGCGTGAGGCAAGCTGGCGCAAGCGTCCGGCTGACAGCGTTCTGAAGCAGCATCATGTGCTGATCGTCGGCTGCGGCGTATGCGCGATCGCGCTCGCGGTCGCCCTTGGCCATCTCGGCATCCCCTACACCATCGTCGAGAAGAACGACGAATTGGGCGGGACCTGGTATGTCAATCGCTATCCCGGCTGCGGCGTCGATACGCCGAACCATTCCTACTCGTTCTCCTTCGGCCCGCGGAATCCCTGGACACGCTATTTTTGCCAGCGCCAGGAATTGCTCGATTACCTGAAAACCGTCGCCGCCGAATATGGCATCCGCGATCATCTGCGCCTCGGCACCGAGCTGACGTCATCGCGCTGGGATGAAGGCAAGCGCCGCTGGATCTCCACGCTGAAGACGAAGGACGGCGAGGAGACGTTTGAGTCGACGGCGCTGGTGAGCGCCATCGGCCAGCTCAACGATCCCTTCCCCGCGCCGTTCAAGGGCGAGGACAATTTCGAAGGCCTCAAGCTGCATTCGGCGTTGTGGAAGGACGACATCAGCCTCGACGGCAAGCATGTCGCCGTGATCGGCACCGGCGCGACGGCGATGCAGCTCGTGCCGTCGATCGCGGATCATGTCGCTTCTGTCACCGTCTATCAGCGCACCGCGCAATGGGCACGACCGGTGAACGGCTATTCCGATCCCATCACCGAAGGCGCGCAATGGCTGCTCGCGCATCTGCCGTTTTACGTGAAGTGGTATCGCTTCAACATGTTCTGGCGCTATGGCGACGGCCTGCTGCCGTTCCTGCGCAAGGACCCGGCATGGCCGCACCCCGAGCGCGCCGTCAACAAAGGCAATGACCGGCACCGGCAGGAGCTGACGGATTTCATCCTTTCGGAGCTGAAGGACCGCCCTGATCTGATCGAAAAATGCGTGCCGACCTATCCGCCCTATGGCAAGCGCATCCTGCTCGACAACAGCTGGTTCAGGACGCTGACCAAGCCGAATGTCGAGTTGGTGACCGAGCCGATCGATCACTTTGCGCGCGAGGGCATCGTCACCGCCGACGGCCAATTGCACAAGCACGACGCCATCGTGATCTCGACCGGCTTCAAGGTGACGGAGATGGCCGCGCGGCTGAACATCACAGGGCGCGAAGACAAGAACCTCAGAGAGGCCTGGGCCAATGACAACCCCACCGCCTATCTCGGCCTGACCGTGCCCGACTTCCCGAACCTGTTCCTGATGCTCGGCCCCAATTCGGGCCCCGCGCATGGCGGCAGCGTGATCTTCCAGTCGGAATGCCAGAGCCGCTACATTTCGGCCGCTCTGGTCGCGATGATCGAGCAAGGCCTCGCCGCCATCGACGTGCGCCATGACGTGCACGACGACTATGTCCGCAGGGTCGATGTCGAGCATGAAGCGATGATCTGGACCCATCCCGGCATGACGACGTATTATCGCAACAAACAGGGCCGCGTGTTCTCGGCCATGCCGTGGCGCTTCGTCGACTATTGGGCGATGACGCACGATCCCGACTTCAGTCAGTATCGTCAGACCAGAGCGCAAGATGCCTGACGCCGACCATCTGACAACGCGAGAGGCTGCGATGGAGCGACCGCGCGTACGCGTCTACACCGACTACAAGAGCCCTTACGCCTTCGTCGCCAACCAGCGGCTGTTCGAGCTCGAGGAGAAACACGGCGTCGAGCTGGAATGGCTCCCCTACACGCTTCGCGTCGCCGAGTTCATGGGAACGGTGGAAGAGCGCACGCCGCATTTCTGGCGCAAGGTGCGCTACGCCTATATGGACGCGCGGCGTTTTGCCAATGCGCAGGGGCTTACCATGAAGGGCCCGCGGCGCATCTATGACGCCTTCTATTCCAGCGCCGGCATGCTGTTCGCACAGCACCACGGGCTGTTCCGGCCCTATCACGACACGGTCTTTCGCCGTTTCTGGAGCCATGACCTCGAAATCGACGAGCTGTCGGACATTTCCGGCGTGATCAGTTCGATCGGCGGATCGGCGAGGGATTTCGAGGCCTATGTCCACGGACCAGCACGCGCCGAGCATGATCGCATCATCGATGAAGCCGAGACGCTCGGCGTGTTCGGCGTACCAACGATGGTGTTCAATGGCGAATTGTTCTGGGGCGGCGACCGCATCGACATGCTGATCGAGCGGATCAAGAACCCGGATTCGATCGAAACAGCGCTGGGAAGCCGGTACCGCAAATAGACATCAGGAGCGCGCCAGCGGCTCCCAGCACCCGGTGCGCTCGAGCACGGCTTTCAGTGCCGCTTGATCCGCTTCCGACAACGCTTTGAATTTGCCGCGGAGCTGCTCCAGGCATTTGACCTGATATTTGAAGGGCGCCAGCACGTAAGGCAGGCCCCAGACTTCCATGCGCAGCTTGTCTTGCCCCTTCGCGAAAGCTTCCGCATTGGCGAGCAGGAACGGAAGATAGAGCTCGCCCGCGATCCTGAGCAACGCTTCGGCCATTCCCGTCAGCGCCTGCTCGCGAGAATACCAGGCGCCGTCGACGCCGGACGCATCATCCAGCCGCCGCACCCAGTGATCGGTGAACGGCGCCTTCTCGCGCATGACGCGCATCGGCGTCGGATCGGTCGCCATCTCGCTGAGCTGGCCGAACCAGGCGAAATCGGCGAGCGACGGCCGGCTGCCGAACAGATACCTGCTCATGCCGACATGAGGCTCGAACGCGGCAAGAATGCGAAGATAGCTCTCTTCGAGCAGCGGCTTGTTCTCCTCGACCGCGCCGAGAATGGGCATGCGCGAAATCTGCCGCTGGCGGAATTCGTCGATCTCCGCGGCGCTACCGGTCGCGGCTTCCGAGGTCGACCATTCCTCGGCCGCCCATCGCGACACATAGGCCTGATCCTCCGGGTCCCACCAGCGATACAGGAACAGCGGCTTCACGGCCCATTCGTCGGCGAGGTCTTCCAGCAGGTCGCAGACGAACCCCAGCGCCTTGTCGTCGGGAATGATGGAGCGTCCAGCGTGCCGCGCCTCCAGATCATAGGCCAGCGTAGTCGTCTCTCCGCGGAACGTTCCGTCGGGATATCGCAGCACCGGAATCAAATTGGGCCGCAGATGCGCGGTCTGCTTCCGCCACGCCTTGGTCATGATGACCCAGTCGAAGGGAATGCGGCGGTAGCGCATCAGAGCCCGAAGCTTGATCGCGTAAGGAGACGCGGTCGAGCCGATGAGCGTATAGCGTCCTTCGGTCATGGCGGCTGCTTCTGCTGGGTCGCCGGCGTCGAGCACGCTCGACGCCGGCGACCTGTCTATCTCACGCCTTCAGCACAAACGGGTCCTGCACGTCGCGGCTGAGCTCGCACCAGACGCTCTTGGTCTGCAGGAATTCGTGGATCGCTTCGGCGCCGTTGAGGCGACCGATGCCGCTGTTCTTGAAGCCGCCGAACGGCGAATTGAACGCCAAGGCGCGATAGCAATTCAGCCACACCGTACCGGCCTGAAGCCGCCGCGCCATGGTGTGTCCACGGCGGATGTCGGAGGTCCATACGCCCGCGGCGAGGCCAAATGGCGTGGCGTTGCCGAGCGCTACGACTTCATCTTCGGTCTTGAACGGCGTCACGCACAGCACCGGCCCGAAAACTTCATTCTGCATGATGAAGTCGTTGGGCTTGGCGCCTTCCAGAATGGTCGGCGCGTAGAAGTAGCCGCCTTCGAGTCCTTCCGGGCTGCGGCGCTTGCCGCCCGTCAGGATCCTGGCGCCCTGCTCCACGGCCTGCGCGACCATGCGCTCGTCCTTTGCGAGTTGCGCTGATGTTGCGACCGGCCCCATCTGCGTTTCGGCCTTGAGGGGATCCCCGATCCTGATCTTCTCGGCGCGCTCGATCAGCCGGGCCACCAGGCGGTCGTAGATGCCGGCCTGGAAGAAGGCGCGCGATCCGGCGATGCAGGTCTGTCCGGCGGCAGCGAAAATCCCGGCGAGCACGCCCGCCTCGACCTGGTCGATATCGGCGTCATCGAACACGATGTTCGCGCTTTTGCCGCCAAGCTCCAGTGAGATCGGTTTCAGATGCGATCCCGCCTTGGCCGCGATCGCCCTTCCTGCCATATCGCTTCCGGTGAAAGAGATCTTCGCCACCCCGGGATGATCGACCAGGGCTTCGCCCGCGAGCCGGCCGCCGGTGACGACATTGACCACGCCGCGCGGAAGGCCTGCCTGCTCGGCGAGCCTGGCAAGCTCGATCGCCGAAGCAGATGTGACTTCGGAGGGCTTGATCACGACCGTGTTGCCGGCCGCAAGCGCGGGCGCCACGGTCATGATCGTGAGGAATGTCGGCGAATTCCACGGTACGATCACGCCGACGACGCCGAGCGGCTCGCTTGTGGTATAGTTGAGGACACTCGTGCGATCGAGAGGAATGACCCGCCCTTCGACCTTGTCGGCAAGGCCGCCGAAATAATACAGCCAATCCTGGACGATCCGGGCCTGCAGCCGCATCTCCGCAATCAGCTTGCCGTTCTGCTGCGTCTCCATGGTCGCGATGCGCTCGGCATTCTCGGCGATAAGGTCGCCCCAGCGCATCAACAGGCGCCCGCGGCGGGTCGGCGACAGCGCACGCCAGGGACCTTCGAACGCGGCCTGCGAGGCCTTCACCGCATCATCGATATCGCCTGCGCTCGACTCGATGAATTGCCCGAACAATTTTCCGGTGGTGGGATTGACTGATTCAAAGGTCGCCGCCTCGCGGCCCTTGCTTTCCTGGCCATTGACGAAATTCGTGTAGCGTGTTGCCTCTATTGTCGCGGACATGGACCTGCTCCTCACCTTGATGTTTCTTGTTCGCCGCGGGTTTGGCTTCCCGTTTCCTTGCACCTTTATTCGCGCAATGCGCTGCACTGCGCAAGGGCGGCTGGGCCCACCCTCGCCATACCAATTCCGCAATGCATCGGGGACATTTATTACCATTGAAACGCAGTTTTCGCTGTCCTGGCCGCGCAGTGATTTGACGGCCGAAATGACCAACTCTAGCATTAGCCATTCGTTCATGGGCGCAAAGATCGGGGGATGACAAAGTGATGAAATTGTCAGGGCACGGAGCCGGTCGTTGTGGCCATCCGCAATGCGCGACATTGTCGCGCCGCCAGTTCGTCGCAAGCGCCGTGGCGCTCGGCGCGGCGGCGATGATTCCGGGGACGCCCGCGCTTGCCGCTCCGGCGACGCTGATCGACACCCATCACCATTTCTATCCGCCCGAATATCAGAAGCTCTGGCTGGATTATGAGGACGCGCGCAAGATTCCGCATTTCCCGGGCCAGGTGGCATGGTCACAGGAAAAAGCGATCGAGGAGATGGACAAGGCCGGGATCCGCACAGCCGTGCTGTCGATGGCCTCGACGCCGGGCGTCTGGTTCGATCTCGGTGCCGACAAGGCAAGCCAGCTCGCGCACGATTGCAACGATTATGCCGCGCGGATGCTGCGCGATCATCCGGGCCGCTTCGGGCTGTTTGCGACCTTGTCGATGCTCGACATCGACAAGACGATGAAGGAAATCGAATACGCGTTCGATGTGCTGAAGGCCGATGGCGTCGGACTGCAGACGAACTATGGCGACAAGTGGCTGGGCAACGCCGTCTACAAACCGGTGTTCGATGAGCTGAACCGCCGCAAGGCCGTCGTTTACGTTCACCCGCTGGTCGCAAGCTGTTGCGCGCAACTCAGCGTCGGCACGTTTCCGGCCGTGATTGAAGTGCCTCATGACACCACGCGCACGGTCACGAGCCTGCTGCTGTCAGGCGGACTAGCGCGCTGGCGCGACATCCAATGGCTGTTCTCGCATGCCGGCGGCACCATCCCGATGATGGCGGGACGGATCGAGTCCTTCTATGGCGAGCGGCTGAACCTGAAGAAGGAGTTCGCGCCCGAAGGCATACTCGGCGAATTGCAGCGCCTCAATTACGACACCGCCAACGCCACCAGCCCGCCCGCTATCGCGGCGCTGTTGAAACTCGTGCCGGCCTCGAAGGTCACCTACGGCACGGACTATCCTTATTTCGGGCTCGGTCAGATGAAGAGCCTGGAGCAGCTTGGGCTCGACGCTGCCGATCTCAGGGCGATCGGCAGCGAAAATGCGATCAAGCTCATTCCGCGGCTGAAGGCGTAGATGCTCCGGCGCGCGTCTTGATGATTTCGCGATAGAGATCGGCATAGCGGCTGGCGCGACTGCGCCATGACACATCCGTCGACATGCCGTTCGTCTGAATCTTTCGCCACGCATGTTTGTCGCCAAACACGGCATGCGCCCTCAGCAACGCGCTTGTAAGACCGTCGGTCGTCACGGGAGCGAATTTGAAGCCGGTGGCGCCCTCACCAGCCTCCGTGTCGGTCACCGTATCCTCCAGTCCACCGACGCGGGACACGATCGGCACCGCGCCATATCTCAGCGCGCAAAGCTGAGTCAGACCGCAGGGCTCGAACCGCGACGGCACGATGAGGGCATCACTGCCGGCCTGGATCAGATGCGCCAATGCTTCATCATAGCCGATGACGGCGCCGACCTTTCCGGGATTAGCTTGCGCGGCGCTGCGATAACCCTCCTGAAGATCGCCGTCCCCGCTGCCGAGCACGGCGAGTTGGATGTCCTCTCCCAGCAGGGCCGGCAGCGCTTCGAGCAGGAGATCGAGCCCCTTCTGCCATGAAAGCCGGCTGATGACGCCGAGCAGAAACGCGTCCGCACGCGGCTCCAGACCAAAGCGCTGCTGCAGCGCTATCTTGTTGGCCGCGCGGCGATCGAGATCGTCGATGTCGTAGCAGCTCGCGATGTGCGTATCCGTCGCGGGATCCCAGACATTCGTATCGATGCCGTTGAGGATGCCGGTGATGTCGCCCGACCGCGTGCGCAGCAGGCCGCCGAGGCCCATGCCGCCCTCGTCGCCCTGGATTTCCCTGGCATAGGTCGGCGACACCGTCGTGATCCGATCGGCAAAGAGCAGGCCGGCTTTCAGGTAACCGATGTCACCATAATATTCGACGCCCTGCATGGTGAAGGAGTCCGGCGGCAGGGCGATCTCGTCTAACATGCTGTGCGGAAACCGCCCCTGAAAAGCGAGATTGTGAACCGTGACCACCGTCCCCGGCCGCGGCCGGCCGCTGTAATGCAAATAAGCGGGTGCGAGCGCCGCCTGCCAGTCATGGACATGCACGATATCAGGCACGAAGGACGCAATCGCACCGAGGCCGATATTGTCGGCCATGCGCGCCAACGCCGCAAAGCGCAGGCCGTTATCCGGCCAGTCCTTGCCATCGGGCGACAGATAGGGATTTCCCGGACGCGCAAAGAGATGCGGCGCATCGACCGCGAACAGTTTCAAGTCACCGTACGACCCCGCAACAAGGCGCGTCGCTCCGCCAAAGAACATCGGCCATTCGAATACTTCCCGGGCATCGGCGAGCGCGTCAATCACGGCCGGATATCCCGGCACGAGGGTATGCATCTCGACGCCTTCCGCGGCGAGCGCGATCGGCAACGCGCCGGCGACATCGGCAAGGCCGCCAGTCTTGATGATCGGATAGATTTCCGAGGTGACCGACAGGACGCGAACGGGCGTCATGCATTCAGTCCATCGATCATCGACTGCGTGATCAGGCAGACTCCATTTGGCGATATCCGGAACCGCTTGCCGTCAAGTTCGGGGTCTTCGCCGACCACAAGGCCCTCCGGAATCCTCACGCCGCGATCGATCACGACATTCTTCAGGCGCGCGTGCTGGCCAACGTCGACATCGGGCAGGATCACCGCGCCCTCCACTCTCGCATGCGAGTGCAGATGCACGCGGGTGAAAAGCAATGAACGCCGCAAGGAAGCTCCCGAGACGATGCAGCCGCCAGACACCAGCGAGGTAACGGCCTCGCCGCGCCGGCCCTCCTCGTCATGGACGAATTTCGCGGGCGGCGAGATTTCGGCATAAGTCCAGATCGGCCATGATCGGTCGTACAGATCGAGCTCGGGCACCACGTCGGTGAGATCGATATTGGCCGACCAATAGGCATCGACCGTGCCGACGTCGCGCCAATAGCTCGGCTGGTCGCTGCCGGTACGCACGCAGGAGCGGCTGAACTGATGGGCCACCGCGCGCCCGTTCTCGACGAGGTAGGGGATGATGTCCTTGCCGAAATCATGGTTCGAATTGGGGTCGGCGGCATCGCGCTTGAGCTGGTCGAGCAGGAATTGCGTGTCGAACACATAGATGCCCATGCTGGCAAGCGACATGTCCGGCTTGCCGGGCATGGGCGGCGGATCCTCGGGCTTTTCCAGGAACGAGAGGATTACGTCATTGTCGTCGATATGCATGATGCCGAAGCCGCTCGATTCCGCTCGCGGCATTTCCAGGCAGCCGACCGTGACATCGGCCTTCTGGTCGACGTGCTGCTGCAGCATCAGCTCGTAATCCATCTTGTAGATGTGGTCGCCGGCCAGAACGACGGTGAAGCGCGAGCCGTAGCTCTCGATGATATCGATGTTCTGATAGACCGCATCAGCGGTCCCCACATACCACATGGTTTCCGAGACGCGCTGGCTTGCGGGCAGGATATCGAAACTCTCGTTTCGTTCCGGGCGGAAGAAATTCCAGCCCATCTGCAGATGGCGGATCAGGCTATGCGCCTTGTATTGGGTGGCGACCGCAATGCGGCGAATGCCCGAGTTCATGGCGTTCGACAACGCAAAATCGATGATGCGCGACTTGCCGCCGAAATAGACCGCAGGCTTGGCCCGCTTGTCGGTCAGCTCCAGAAGCCGGCTGCCGCGGCCGCCCGCGAGAACAAAGGCCAGGGCATGCCGCGCCAGCGGCTCGTTTGCGACGGCACGCATTTTCTTCCTCCCATTACGCAACGTAACCCGCAGTCCGGGGCAGTCGTTCCCGACGGGCAGGCGTATGGGAACCGAATGTATCCTAACGGGGGGAACGACCAACCCAAAAATTGCGGATTACCGGGAGTTGCGCGTGGGGGCTGGCATCATCTATTGGGGTTGGCTGTCGAGCACGCGATCGTGGACGAGGCGCACGGCGCCGCGCGACCAGGAGTAATTGGCGCCCATGCGCAGGCCGCTATCCCCCTTCGAAATCAAAGCACCTGTGCGACTGTCCCGAATCTGAAACCGGACGACATATTCCGTGCGGCTGATCCGTCTCACGACGCCGACCAGCGATTGATCGGCGCCGAGTTCCTTGGCGATGCCGGCGTCGCATCCGTCGCAATCGCGCAGGTCACGTTTCCTCGCGGCGTCCGCATTGGCGGTACCGGCCTCGACCACATGATATCGGCCTGATTGCGCGAACAGCTCGCGTACGCCTTTGGTGACATCGGCCAGATCGGTCGCATCCGGAGCCCCGACATTGCCAGCCGAACCGGCGGCGGACATATCCTCGAGCTCGAAATCAAACACCGCAATCTGGATCGGCGCCGGCGCGGTCACAGGCGTTGCCGCCGTGGATGCCGCCAGCACCGCGCGGATGTCCTCTGATATGAAAGCCTCGGCGCGCGCCCACGCCTCGTCATTGTCGCCGCGGAAAGTGTAGAGCTTGTCGGACAGGACGCGATTGCGGCCGGTATCGATGATCGCGACTTTCGCCCATTGAACCAGCGTGCTCGTCTTTTGAATGCCCCCGATGATCCGAATGCCGGCGCAGCACTCCCCTGGCACCTCCCGCCTCAACGCGGCCATGAATGCCGTGAGCCGCCCTTGATGCAGGGAGACCTGATCGGCCACCTCACCGGACGTGTCGGTGTAGCTGAAGTCGTCGATGGTGACGCCGGCGGGAGGGGCTGCGGGGTCGGCAGCGGCCGGGCGGAAGCTCGGCAGCAGCGTCAGGAACAACGTCAGAAGAAGGGCTGGACTGGATCGATGCATAGCAGGCCTCATGCGCCAGAAGAATCGCCTGAGGCTATCCGGCACGCCCTCGGTCCGAAGCTGAGGGCCTCCCGGCAGGTGCCGGGAAAATCTCCCGGCGTCGTTTTGAGCGACGGCTCCGCTTTCCGCCGCTTCGGTTCTGCCGTTAAATACGGGCGACGGCCGCTCTACTCCCAATGTCGTCCACGCGAGGATTCGCCGATGTGGTCACGTTTTGATCTCAAGGTCCGCTTGACATTGCAGGTCGCGGCCGTGCTGGCGCTCTGCTTTGCCGCCATCTCCGCCTATTTCCTCGTCGAGGCCGACAAAGCCCTGCGCGCCAGGCTCGATACGGTTGCCGCCATCGCGGCGAAGACGCTGGAACTACAGAAGAGCAAGATGTTGTGGATCAACAGCCCGCGCTCGGATTTTCCCGATCTGCATCTGGTCGCCCCCTTCGTCATGACGCCGGGCCTTTGCCTTGGGTTTCGGACGCCCCATGGCGAAATCGTCCAGCGCATCTGCGGTGGCGCGGCTGCCGAAAGCAATGATCCGCCAAAACTGTTCGCAGCCGTCTATCGCCGCCTGTTCGATCCCGGCCGCGAGGTGACGCGGCCCGTGATGTCTCAGGGAGAGACGGTCGGCGACGCCGTGGTGTGGGTCGATCAGGCCGTGCTCACGGCCGAGGCCTGGCACGAGGCGGGCCGGATGATGGCGGCACTGGCGATCGCCCTGCCGCTGCTCTGTGTGCTGGTCTATGCCGCGCTGGCGCGCGCGCTGCGTCCAACGCGGCTGATCCGCGCGGGCTTGCAGCGCATTGCCGCCAATGATCTCACGGCGCGGCTGCCGCCGTTCGATCTTGCGGAGCTTTCCGCAATCCGCGACGGCTTCAATCATCTCGCCGAAAGCCTTACCAACGCGCTGGCCGAACGCAGCGAGCTGACGCGAAGGCTGATCGCCCTGCAGGACGACGAACGGCTGTATCTGGCACGCGAGCTTCATGACGAGTTCGGGCAGTCCCTTACCGCTATTCGCGCCCTGGCGGCTTCGATGCGCCAAAGCGCGGTGCAGGATTGTCCGGGACTGCTCGGCGAATGCGACGGGATTGCGCGCACGGCAGCCGACATGAGCGAGACGTTGCGCGGCGCGCTGTTCCGGCTGCGTCCGCCCGATATCGACGAGCTCGGGCTCGCCGCAAGCCTGGAGGGCCTGATCGCCGGCTGGAACGGGCGGCTACGTGGACGGCCGCGGTTCGAGATCGGGTTCTCCGGCTCGTTCTCGAACCTGCCTGGCACCGTCAGCGCCAATCTCTATCGCATCGTGCAGGAGGCGCTCACCAATGCGGCCAAGCACGCCGGCGCGACACGGGTTGCCACGCGCCTTCAGATGCACGGCGCTGAAACCACAGAGATCGAGCTCGCCATCGACGATGATGGCGAGCCCGGCACTGCCGCGGTCAAATCCGGAATGGGCCTGCTCGGGATGCGCGAGCGGGTCGCAGCATTGGGCGGGCGGCTGAGCTTTGGGGCCGGGCAAAGCGGCGGCTCCGCGCTGCGCGTCGTCATCCCCCTCGCTCCGCCGCAGGTCACAGAAATGGAGCACGCGGCATGAATGACGCGGACCGCTCCATCCTGCTCGTCGACGATCATGCCGTCGTGCGCGAGGGCTATCGTTCGGTGCTGCAGAAGCAGCCGGGACTATGCGTCGTCGCCGAAGCGACCGACGGCGCGGAAGCCTACCGGCTGTTCAAGGCCCACACGCCCGATCTCGTCATCATGGATCTGAGCCTGCCCGGCATCGGTGGCATCGAAGCCATCCGGCGCATCCGGCAATGGGACAAGCACGCCCGCATCCTCGTCTTCACCATGCACCAGAACGCGGCCTTTGCCGTGCAGGCGATCCGCGCCGGCGCCATGGGTTACGTCACCAAGACGAGCCCGCCGGAGACGCTGGTGAAAGCCGTGATGGAAGTTCTCGCAGGAAAGATTGCCATCAGCCCGGATATCGACCATGAGCTGGCGCTCAATCACCTTTCCACGGAGATCAACGCGGCGGATGTCCTCACCGCGCGAGAATTTGAAGTGCTGCGCATGCTGCTCTCCGAGCGGAACACCGATGAGATTGCCGCAGCACTTCACATCAGCCCCAAGACGGTCGCCAATCTGCATTCGCTGATCAAGGACAAGCTCGGCGTCGGCACGGATATCGAACTGGTCAGGCTGGCGCTGCGGCAGGGAATCCTGACACAAGCCGATGTGAACGACGCGTAGGAGCAGTTAGAGCCCGGAGACGCTGACGGCCCGCGCGGAGCGCACGAACTCGGGCGACGGCAGATAGCTTGCCCCCTCCTCGCCAAGAAAGTCTAGCATTGCCTGCGCGGGCGGGAGCAGCGTCTTGTCCGATCGGCGCACCGCGTACCACTGGCGCATGATCGGAAGGCCGGCGACATCGAGGACGACAAGCCGGCCGTCGGCAAGCTCGCTTGCGACCGTGTGCAGCGAGATGAAGGCGATGCCGAGCCCGGCAATCACCGCCTGCTTGATGGTCTCGTTGGAGTCCATTTCCATGCCGATCTTCGGCTGCAGATCGCTCGACTGGAAAAACTGCTCCATCAGCATGCGCGTGCCGGAGCCTCGCTCGCGCGTGACGAAGGTCTCGTAGGTCAGATCGACCACCGCAAGCCCGGAGTCCTTGGCAAGCCAGTGACCGGCAGCCGCTACGATGCCATGCGGATGCTCGCCCATCAGGCGCTTCTCTACGGGAACGTCGGGCGGCGGTTGCCCCATGATCGCAAGGTCGAGATCATAGCCGCGCAGCGCCTGGCGGATTTCCTCGCGATTGCCGATCTGAAGCACGATGTCGATCTTCGGGTGCAGCTTCGCGAACGCGGCGATCGCAAACGGCACGAAATATTTCGCGGTGCTGACGGAGCCGATCGAAACACGACCGCCGCTGCGGCCGGCGATCATGTCGAGCACCTGCTCGCAATCGACCAGCGCCGCTTCGATGCGTTCGGTCAGCGCCATCACCACGCGTCCGGCATCGGTGAGACGCATTCCCTCGCCCGTACGCTGAATCAGCGGAAGGCCGGCGAGCGCTTCGAGATTGCGAAGCTGCAGCGTCACCGCAGGCTGCGTGAGATTGAGCGAGCGCGCGGCCGCCGTCACCGAGCCCATGGTGTGAACCGCGCCGAGGGCGCGCAGCTGCCGGATCGTCAGGTCGCGTCGAAAATGGACCGCCATACTGACCTTTATAAGAAGGACTTTGGCCAAACCCAAGATATTGAAATTTTACTTATTGTCCAATCCCACCGTTCATGTGGGCGACCCGCACGACGAACTCCGGCTGCGCGGGTGATCAGGCAAAGCCCTCCCTGAAAGGGCGCCACCACAGGGAACGAACCAATGGAACAGGCCCCCCTCACCTTGGATGCGTATCTCGACGGCGCCGCCCCCTCACTCCCGCAGGGAGATGCTCTGGCGGACGTGGTGTCCCGTCTCGCCAAAGCGGCTGTTCAACTGGCGGACCTGATCGCAGCCGGACCTTTTGCCGGCATCGAGGGGAAGCCAAGCGGCACCAATTCCGGCGGCGATGCGCAGATCGATCTCGACATCGCGGCCAACACGGTGATGTGCAGCGCGCTTCGCAATGCGCCGGTCGCCGCCATCGTCTCCGAGGAAGCCGACCTGCCGGAGATCCTTCAGACCGAAGCCGAGCTGTGCGTCGCGATCGATCCGCTCGACGGCTCGGCCAATCTCGCCAACAACGTCTCGACCGGGACGATCTTCTCGATCCGGCCGCGGTCGCGCGATGCGCTCTCCTCCTTCTTCGAGCCGGGCACGACGCAGCGCGCCGCCGGCTGCTTCATCTATGGCGTGCAGACGACGCTGGTGCTCGCGCTCAACGGCCGCGTCGATGTCTTCCTGCTCGATCGCAGGACGCACGACTTCGTGCTGATCCGCCGCAACGTCCGCATTCCCGTCCACACGGCGGAATTCGCCATCAACATGTCCAACCGCCGGCACTGGAACAGCGCGGTGCGCGCCTATATCGACCAGTGCCTGCTTGGCGCCGTGGGCGAGCATGGTGAAGACTTCAACATGCGCTGGATCGGCTCGCTGGTTGCCGAGGCCTTCCGTATCCTGATGCGTGGCGGGGTGTTTCTCTATCCCGCCGATGCGCGCCGCTCCTACCGCGAGGGCCGGCTGCGGCTGCTCTACGAAGCGCATCCGATCGCACTGATCATGGAGTGGGCGGGAGGTGCTGCGAGCACCGGGCGCGACCGCATCCTCGATCTCTGCGCGCGCATGCCGCATCAGCGCGTTCCGCTGATCATGGGCTCGACGCGCGCCGTGCGCGATCTCGACGTCCTGCATCAGGGCACCCGAGCGCTGTTCGAAAGCAGCGATGCACCGCTGTTCGCGCGCCGCGGCCTGTTTCTTTGAGGATCGAACATGTCCCGGCGACATCCCATCATTTCAGTGACAGGCTCTTCCGGCGCCGGCACCACGTCGGTGAAGAAGACCTTTGAGCAGATCTTCCGCCGCGAACAGGTGACCGCGGCCTATATCGAGGGCGACGCGTTCCATCGCTACGATCGCGCCGAGATGCGCGCCAAGATGGCCGAGGAAGCGGAACGCGGTAACAAGCATTTCAGCCATTTCAGCCCCGAGACCAATCTGTTCGAGGAGCTCGCCAGGACGTTCCGCGAATACGGCGAGACCGGCACGGGGATGACGCGGCACTATATCCACGATGCCGAGGAGGCCGCACGCTATCGCGGCGAGCCCGGCACGTTCACCGGCTGGAAGCCGCTGCCCGACGACACCGAGCTGTTGTTCTACGAAGGCCTGCACGGCGCGGTCTTGACCGACACAGTGAACGTCGCACAACACGCAGACCTCAAGATCGGCGTCGTGCCGGTGATCAATCTCGAATGGATCCAGAAGCTGCATCGCGACCGCTCGCATCGCGGCTATTCGACCGAGGCGGTGACCGACACCATCCTGCGCCGCATGCCGGACTATGTGAACTACATCTGTCCGCAGTTCACCGAGACCGACATCAACTTCCAGCGCATCCCGACGGTCGACACCTCGAACCCGTTCATCGCCCGCTGGATCCCGACGCCGGACGAATCGATGGTGGTGATCCGCCTGAAGAATCCGCGCGGCATCGATTTCCCTTACCTGCTCTCGATGATCCCGCACAGCTTCATGTCGCGCGCGAACTCGATCGTGATTCCCGGATCGAAGCTCGATCTGGCGATGCAGCTCATCCTGACGCCCCTCATCCTGCAACTGATCGAACGCAAGAGGCGCTCGCTATGACGGTTCATTCCGCCACTGCACCAGACATCCTCCGCACCCTGCCCTCGCATGCTGCGATGGCCAATGCCGTGCGCTTCCTCGCTGCCGACGCGGTCGAGAAAGCCAATTCCGGCCATCCCGGGATGCCCATGGGCATGGCCGATGTCGCGACCGTTCTGTTCTCGCGCTTCCTCAAATTCGACGCTGCCGATCCGCACTGGCCGGACCGCGACCGCTTCGTGCTCTCGGCGGGCCATGGCTCGATGCTGCTCTACGCGCTGCTGCACCTGACCGGCTATGAGGCGATGACGCTGGATGAGTTGAAGCGCTTTCGCCAGTGGGGCTCGAAGACGCCAGGCCATCCCGAATACGGCCATACCGAGGGCGTCGAGACCACGACCGGCCCGCTCGGACAGGGGCTTGCGACTGCCGTCGGCATGGCGCTAGCCGAGCGGATGCTCAATGCGCGGTTCGGCGACGACCTGGTCGATCACTACACCTATGTGATCGCTGGCGATGGCTGCCTGATGGAGGGCTTGAGCCACGAAGCGATCTCGCTCGCCGGCCATCTGAAGCTGTCGCGCCTGATCGTGCTGTACGATGACAACCAGATCACCATCGACGGCGCGACCTCGCTGTCCTGCTCCGACGACCCGTTGATCCGCTTCATGGCCTCGGGCTGGTCGGTGCGGCGCGTCGACGGCCACGACCACGACGCGATTGCGCAGGCCATCGGCGAAGAGCGCGAGACCAACCGTCCCTCCCTGATCGCCTGCCGCACCGTGATCGGCTACGGCGCGCCGACCCGGCAGGGCACGGAAAAAGCCCACGGCGCTCCGCTCGGCGCAGAAGAACTCGGCAAGGCGCGCGAAGCGCTGCACTGGCCCCACGCGCCGTTCGAGATTCCCGACGATCTGCTGGCGCGCTGGCGCGCAGTCGGCGCACGCGGCCGCATCGCCCGTCATCGCTGGATGGAACGGCTCGAGCTGCTCGACGATTTCGTCCGCGAGGATTTCGTCAATGCCCTGAGGGGCGAGGCCGGCACCGATATCGGCTTTGCCTTGCGCGAGATCGAATGCCGCTTTGCAGACGAGCGGCCGAAGATGGCGACGCGGCAGGCCTCGCAGCAGGTGCTCGAGGCGATCACGCAAGTGGCGCCTAACCTGCTCGGGGGCTCGGCCGACCTGACCCACTCCAACCTCACGCTGACGCGCGCGCAGCAGCCGGTGCGGCCCGGCGCCTATGGCGGGACCTACATCCATTACGGCATCCGCGAGCACGCGATGGCGGCTGCGATGAACGGCGTCGCGCTGCATGGCGGCTTCATTCCCTATGGCGGCACCTTCCTGGCGTTCTCCGACTATAGCCGACCGGCGATCCGCCTCGCCGCGCTGATGGGCATGCGCGTCATCCATGTGATGACCCATGATTCGATCGGGCTCGGCGAAGACGGACCGACGCATCAGCCGGTCGAGCATCTGGCCGCCTTGCGCGCCATTCCCAATCTCCTGGTGTTTCGCCCGGCGGATGCGATCGAAACCGCGCAGGCCTGGGACTGCGCCTTGCGCGCAGCGCGGCAGCCTTCGGTGCTGTGCCTGTCGCGACAGGCGCTGCCCGTGCTCGATCGCTCGTTCGCCGCCGAAAATCCGGTCGCGCGCGGCGCCTATGTGGTGAGCGAGCCGGAAGGGCCGCGTGATGTGACGCTGCTCGCGACCGGCTCGGAGGTCACGATCGCCGTCGCTGCCGCGCAATTGCTCCGCCGGCGCGGCCTGCACGCGGCAGTTGTTTCCATGCCCTGCTTCGAATTGTTTGCGGCTCAGCCACGCGATTATCGCGCCAAGGTCCTCGGCCACGCGCCGCGCGTCGGCATCGAAGCCGCGATCGAAGGCGATTGGCGACGCTGGCTCGGCGAAGACGGCGAGTTCGTGGGCATGACGGGCTTTGGCGCTTCGGCGCCGGCCGGCGAGCTCTATGCGCAATTCGGTATCACGGCCGAGGCGGTCGTCGAGATCGCAGAGCGCGCGGCGGTGCGTGCAGCAAGTGCGGTGCCGGCCTGAACGAGCGGCAACAACCCAAACATCCGGAGTAGACGATGGCAAAAATCACCTTGAGGCAATTGCTCGACGACGCGGCCGAACACGGCTACGGCGTGCCGGCCTTCAACATCAACAACATGGAGCAAGGCCTCGCCATCATGGAAGCCGCGGACGCGGTCGACGCCCCCGTCATCATCCAGGCCTCTCGCGGCGCCCGCTCCTACGCCGGCGACATCATGCTGACCAGGATGATTGATGCGCTGGTCGAAACGTTCCCGCACATCCCGATCTGCCTGCACCAGGATCACGGCAACAACGAAGCCACCTGCGCCACCGCGATCCAGCACGGCTTCACCTCCGTCATGATGGACGGCTCGCTGCACGCCGACGGCAAGACGGTCGGCGACTACGCCTACAACGTCGACATCACGCGCCGCGTCGCCCAGATGGCGCACTGGATCGGCGCCTCCGTCGAGGGCGAGCTCGGCGTGCTCGGCTCGCTCGAGCACGGTACGGCCGACAAGGAAGATGGCCACGGCGCGGAAGGCAAACTGAGTCACGACCAACTCCTGACCGACCCGGACCAGGCCGTCGACTTCGTCCGCGCCACCGGCGTCGATGCGCTCGCGATCGCGATGGGCACCTCGCACGGCGCCTATAAATTCACCCGCAAGCCCGACGGTGAAATTCTCGCGATGCGCGTCGTGGAAGAGATCAATCGCAGGCTTCCCAACACGCATCTGGTCATGCACGGCTCGTCGTCGGTGCCGCAGCCATTGCAGGACATGTTCAACGCCTTCGGCGGCGATATGCCGCAAACCTGGGGCGTCCCGGTTGAGGAGATCGTGCGCGGCATCAAGCACGGCGTCCGCAAGGTCAATATCGACACCGATTGCCGGCTCGCGATGACCGCGATCTTCCGGAAAGTGGCGTCGCAATCGAAAAGCGAGCTCGATCCGCGCAAATTCCTCAAACCCGCGATGGACGCGTTGCGCGAATTGTGCCGCGAGCGCTTCGAGCAATTCGGCACGGCCGGCAAGGCTGATCGCATCAAACCGATCCCGCTTGCGGAAATGGCGCGCCGCTATCGCGCGGGCGCGCTCGATCCGAAAATCGAGCGCATGACAGAGGCGGCCTGACGTCCGTCGACCATACAGAAGGAGTGTCAGATGAAACATGAATCGATCACGGTGCGCGGCAAGGATCGCTACAAGTCCGGCGTCATGGAATACAAGCGCATGGGCTATTACGAGCCGGACTACGAGCCCAAGGACACCGATGTCATCGCGCTGTTCCGCGTGACGCCACAGGATGGGGTCGATCCGACCGAGGCGTGCGCGGCGGTCGCGGGCGAGTCCTCCACCGCGACCTGGACCGTGGTGTGGACCGATCGGCTGACGGCGGCGGAGAAATACCGCGCCAAATGCTACCGCGTCGATCCGGTGCCGAACTCGCCGGGCAGCTATTTCGCCTACATCGCCTACGACCTCGACCTGTTCGAGCCGGGATCGATCGCCAACCTCTCCGCTTCGATCATCGGCAATGTGTTCGGCTTCAAGCCGCTGAAGGCATTGCGGCTCGAAGACATGCGTATGCCTGTCGCTTATGTGAAGACCTTCCAGGGTCCGGCGACGGGCATCGTGGTCGAGCGCGAGCGCCTCGACAAATTCGGCCGGCCGCTGCTCGGCGCGACGGTGAAACCGAAGCTCGGGCTATCGGGGCGCAATTACGGGCGCGTGGTCTACGAGGCGCTCAAGGGCGGCCTCGACTTCACCAAGGACGACGAGAACATCAACTCGCAGCCCTTCATGCATTGGCGCGAGCGCTTCCTCTATTGCATGGAGGCGGTCAATCGCGCCCAGGCCGCGACCGGCGAAATCAAGGGCACCTATCTCAATGTCACCGCCGCGACGATGGAGGACATGTACGAGCGCGCGGAGTTTGCCCGCGAGCTCGGCTCCACCATCGTCATGATCGATCTCGTGATCGGCTACACCGCGATCCAGTCGATGGCGAAATGGGCGCGCCGCAACGACATGATCCTGCATCTGCATCGCGCCGGCCATTCGACCTACACGCGGCAGCGCAACCATGGTGTCTCCTTCCGCGTCATCGCGAAATGGATGCGGCTCGCCGGTGTCGACCACATCCACGCCGGCACCGTGGTCGGCAAGCTCGAAGGCGATCCCAACACCACGCGCGGCTATTACGACGTCTGCCGCGAGGACTTCAATCCGACCAAGCTCGAACACGGCATCTTCTTCGACCAGCCTTGGGCAAGCCTGAACAAGCTGATGCCTGTCGCTTCCGGCGGCATTCATGCCGGCCAGATGCATCAGCTGCTCGATCTCCTCGGCGAGGACGTGGTGCTGCAGTTCGGCGGCGGCACCATTGGTCATCCTCAGGGCATCCAGGCCGGCGCGACCGCCAACCGCGTGGCGCTCGAGGCGATGATCCTCGCCCGCAACGAGGGCCGCGACTACGTGCATGAAGGCCCCGAGATCCTCGCCAAGGCCGCGCTCTCCTGCACGCCATTGCGCGAGGCGCTCGAGGTCTGGAAGGACGTCACCTTCAACTACGAGTCCACCGACTCGCCCGACTTCATCCCCACCCCCAGCATGGCGATATGAGAGGTTTTGATCATGCGTATCACCCAGGGCTGCTTTTCTTTCCTTCCGGATCTCACCGACGATCAGATCACGCGGCAGATTCAATATTGTCTGGAAAAGGGTTGGGCCGTGAACATTGAGTTCACCGATGACCCGCATCCCCGCAACACCTATTGGGACATGTGGGGACTGCCGATGTTCGACCTGCGCGATGCTGCCGGCATCATGAAGGAACTCGACGACTGCCGGCGCGTCTATGGCGACCGCTACATCCGCATCTCCGCCTTCGATTCCTCGCACGGCTGGGAGTCGGTGCGGCTCTCCTTCATCGTCAACCGGCCGAAGGAAGAACCCGGCTTCCGGCTCGACCGGCAGGAATCGATCGGCCGCAACATCCGCTACGCCACGCGCGCCTATGCCGCCGATCGGCCGGAAGGTGAGCGTTACCCGAACTGAGAGGGAGCTGCGATCATGGCTCAGCCCAATCTCCAGGCCGTGGCGTGCGAGGGAGGCGGCGATCCAGCCCCCTCGTCCGTCGACCTGCGCCGCGAATTCGAGGCCGTCGAGATCGCGCCGATCCTGGCGCAGCTCGACAAGGAACTTGTCGGCCTCGTCCCGGTGAAGACCCGGATTCGCGAGATCGCCTCGCTGCTGCTGGTCGAACGCATCCGGCAGAAGATGTCGCTCGCCAGCACCTATCCGACGCTGCACATGTCGTTCACCGGCAATCCCGGCACCGGCAAGACCACAGTGGCGCTTCGGATCGCCGATATCCTGCACCGGCTCGGCTTCGTCCGCCGTGGTCATGTCATCAGCGTCACCCGCGACGATCTCGTCGGCCAGTATATCGGTCACACCGCGCCGAAGACCAAGGAGATCCTGAAGAAGGCGATGGGCGGCGTGCTGTTCATCGACGAGGCCTATTACCTCTACCGCCCCGAGAACGAGCGCGACTATGGACAGGAAGCGATCGAGATATTGCTTCAGGTGATGGAGGCACAGCGCGAGGACCTCGTCGTGGTGCTGGCCGGCTATCGCGACCGCATGGAGCGGTTCTTCCAGAGCAATCCGGGATTTCGCTCCCGCATCGCGCACCATATCGATTTCCCTGACTATTCCGACGACGAGCTGCTCGCGATCTCCGAGCTGATGCTCGCGGATCAGAACTACCGGTTCTCGTCCGAAGCACGCGATGCCTTCGTCCGTTACATCGCGCTTCGCAAGGCGCAGCCGCTGTTCTCCAACGCGCGCTCGATCCGCAACGCGCTCGACCGCATGAGGCTACGGCAAGCGAGCCGGCTGGTCTCGAACCTGGACCGGGTTCTCACCGGCGATGACCTGATGGCAATCGAGGCCGGCGACGTGCTGGCGAGCCGGGTCTTTTCTGGAGGATCGGACGCTCCGATGGCACCAGCATGAACGTCATATTGTCACCGCTACTCTCGCAGCCCATCAGCCTTAAGCAGCGCGTCGCGCGCGCCGGCACTCTCATCTTCGATGTTGACGGGACGCTGGCAGAAACCGAAGGCATCCATCGCCGCGCCTTCAATGCTGCGTTCCTCGAATGCGGCACCGAGTGGTATTGGGATCGCTGCACCTACAAGAGACTGCTCCGGGTTGCCGGTGGCAAAGAGCGCCTGGGCGCCTATGCGCGGTCGCGGCCACAGCCGCAGCGATTGTCCGATGCAGAGCTTGCGGAACTGCACCAGGTGAAGACCAGGCACTATACCCGCCTGATCGCCCAACACACCTGCCGGCTGCGGCCCGGCGTCGAGGCCTTCGTCGACGACGCCATCACCCGCCGCCAGACGCTAGCGATCGCCACCACGACCACGTTCAGCAATGTGGAAGACCTGTTGTCGCGCGCGCTCGGCCGCCATTGGCGAAGCCTGTTCGCAGCTGTCGTCGCGGGCGACGAGGTCGCGCGCAAGAAGCCGGCGCCCGACGTCTATCTCGAGGTGCTGGCCAGATTGGGACGATCGGCGGAAGGCTGCCTCGCCATCGAGGACTCAGCCAACGGCCTGAAGGCCGCCGCATCCGCCGGTCTCGCCGTGCTCATCACTCGAAGCGAATACTTCCGCGACGATGATTTCTCGTCGGCGCTTGCGGTTGTCGATGAGCTGACGGAGGTAGTGTAGCTACATAGCGCGGCGCGATCCCGCTGCGCTATTCAAGATGAAAGCCGAGTTGAGCCGGAACGGGCCCGCAAATCGCGCCAGCGACGGAAGTTGACGACGGCGCCGACGGCGAGCAAGGGCACGGCTGCGGCCGCCGCAAGCAGCAGCGATAGCGGTTTCGGCGAGATCAGCTCGAGGACGATCCATGTCACCATCCAGAGCGTGGCCAGGGCGACCGCGAAATCGAACCGCGAAACCCGCTTCCAATAAAGAACGGCCAGAATGACGATCGCCGGCGCGATCGTCGCCCCGATCATGTAGACGGTAAGTTCCTGCGGCGTGACAGCGTCGATCACCATCGAGGCCAGTAGCCACAGGCTGGCGAACATCACAGCTACGTCGAGGTGTCGCACGGCGCCGGCTCCATCGCGACAATTTAGCACGCACCGTTCTTGGGCGTCGATAGGCCGGCGGGTTCTATTTCCCTCGCGAACGCAGCCGCTTAAGAGGTATTTTCCGATCGCGCGTTCCAGGTGAAAGAACGTTACACGTCCGAACTGATCGATCGACGCCACTTCAACGATGCTCGCTCACGTCGGAGAACGCAAAATCATCGCGGAGTTCGATCGCGTCGAAAGCGGGTGATGCGTCCGAATAGAGCTATCGTACGGCGCAGCCTGGTGGGGCGCCACCTGTCGGATCTCGCGAAATGCGAGCGCAACGGAGCCGGCCACCTTGCGACTACATGGCTCCGTCCGGCACCACGCGCCGAACAGCTCATAAGCCGATGTGAGCCAAACCGAGAAAGGCTGCCGGTTGTCCCACGGGCCGGCATACTGATGCCCTCGCGGACATGCGCTCCAGCGACAGCTCCGGCCGGATTAAGAATTAGGTAATATGATAGGGATATTGACATCAAATCAATCTGACTGGTCATATTTTGTGCGAACATGTTGAATTAAAGCAACAGGTCGTATATTTGTCACGTAATGTAGAACATTACCTCCGGGAGGCGCCAATGGGCAGACCCAGCCTGCGCGAGAAACTGGCAAGCAGCGCGGTAGATACCCTGCATGCCAATGGCTTCAAAGGGTGTTCGATTCAGGACATCACCCAAGCTGCCGGCGTCCCGAAGGGGTCGTTTTTCAATCATTTCGAGAACAAGGAAGATCTCGCGATCGACGCGCTGCGGCGCTACCTTGAGGGTTCGCGGGCGGAAATGCTGTTCGAAGAAGGCGTGCCGCCGTTGCAGCGCCTCAGGGGTCATTTCGAGTTTCTGGCCAATCGGCTCGCCAGTGCGGGCTTCGAGCGCGGCTGCATGCTGGGACTTTTTGCCGCGGAAATGACCCAGGATTATCCGCGGATGCGCGAGGAGCTTCGCCTCGTGTTCGAGACCTGGTGCCAGGCGGTCGAGCAAGTTCTCCGCGAGGCCCAGGCTGCCGGCGAGGTCGATCCGCGCCATGATCCAGCGCTTTTGGCTCGCTACGTGGTGAATTCCTGGGAAGGCGCCACGATTCGCGTCAAGCTGACCCAGGACCGCGGTCCGCTCGACGACTTCTTCCAGTTCACCTTCAAGGCGCTGCTGAAGTAGGCTGCAAGTACCTCTGAAGTAAAAGTGATGAAATTTATCATTTGACACTTCTAAGTCGATCGGTCAGATTGAGTTGCATGTGCAGCTAGAGATGGGGGAAGTCGGAATTTTTTATACGCTCACGGCAATGTGACCGGTCAGCTTATTTTGAGGCGACGGTATTATTGCCCTCCATCCGCCCGAGCGTTGAGCCGCACGCCCAAACCGAGAAAGAGAGCATCATCATGTTGAAACTCGTTCAGAACAGTCTCCGCCTGCCGGCCCTTCTTGGCTCGGCCGCTGCCGTTACCCTGCTCGCGACCGCGACGCTCGCCCCTGCCTCCGCTCAGGGGGCTCCGGACCAGCTCCGCTATCTCGATCCGCCGAGGTCGGCCAATGTTGCGACGGTCGCGCCTGCGGACCAGCACAACGTCCGCAACGCCTACGCCCGCGTCCACATCAAGAAGCCGGCGGCGAATCAGTAATCATTCCGGGGACCGCCGATCCCAACATTGGCGGTCCCCGATCGTTTGGCGCGTGATCCGGAAGAAGCGTATCGCGTTCTTCCGGATCATCGGCCATCCGGGACTCTCAAAGCGCGACGCGGATCAGAGGGATCCCGTCGCGCTTTTTGCGTCGCGCTTCGCTGTGCCATGATCGCGAGCGATTGAAGCAAATTTGAACAAGCGCCAGCAGTGCTCATCACCATATATCCGCGGCAACTTCGACAATGCTCCGGAGAAAATCATGATGAAGCGCCTTTTGTTTTCCGCAGTGATCACGGGCTTCCTCGTTGCCTCGGCTTCCATCGCGCAGGCCAGCTCGGCCTATGACGGATCGTGGGACCTCAATTTCGTCACGCAGAGGGGCGCGTGCGATCCGACCTACAGCTTCACCGTCAACATTGCTGACGGAGTAGTCACCCACCCGAATCTCGTGCGGTTCAGGGGCTATGTGGCGCGCTCCGGCGCGGTTCGGGCTTCCGTGACCGTCCAGGACAAATTCGCCTCCGGCTCGGGCAGGCTCGCGAGCAATTCCGGCCGCGGCAGCTGGAGCGGCTATTCGGGACAATCGCGCTGCTCGGGATATTGGACGGCCCGGCGAAACTAGCGCCTCCGAGAGAGCGCGTCACATTTCTGCAAACTGAAGCACATTTCTACAAGCGAAGCGTGCGAGATGACCGTTCGCATGCGACGGCGCGCTGACGTTCGTCTTCTTGCCGAAGGATTTGGCCATCCGAAACAGCCAATGGAGATTGCACGCGGCCTGACAACCAAGGCATAATCATCGGTAGTCCGGTGATGGATTGAGTGGAGACAGACATGGACGTGGCCCCCGGCAAGGAAGTTCAAACTACGTCCGAGGCGCCAAATGCCGAAGGGGTGAAGAAACCGCAGCCCGCGACGCGTACTCCTGCCATCATCGTCGCCGTCGTTGCAGCTGTTGTCATCGGGCTTTCGCTTTTCTATCTGTTGCGCCCCGAGCCGCTGCTGGTGCAGGGCGAGGCAGACGCGACGCGATTCGATATCGCCGCGCGTGTCGACGGGCGGGTCAAGGAAGTTCCCGTCGAACGCGGCCAGAACGTGCCGGCAAACGCTGTGCTCGTGCGGATCGACAATCCCGAGACGGTTGCCAAGCTCGAGCAGATGAAGGCCGCCAAGGCCGTGGCAGATGCCCAGCTTGCGAACGTCCTCGTCGGGACGCGGGCGGAGACCATTGCCGCGCGCAAGGCGGAGATGGAGCGCGCCCAGGCGGCCCTCGTGCTGGCGCAGAAGACCTACGAGCGCGCCCGCATTTTGACCGAGCAGGGCAATGCGCCGCAAGCCCGCCTCGACCAGACGACCGACGCGCTGCACGAAAGCGAGCGCGGCGTCGATCAGGCGACCTCGGCCTACCAGCAGGCGGTCAACGGCTACACCAAGGAAGAGCGGGCTATCGCCAGCACCAGCGTCGAAAAGGCCAACGCCGACATCCAGAGCGTTCAATCGATCATCGATCAACTCGTGGTCTACGCCCCCGTCGCTACGCAGGTCTACCAGCGCAATGTGGAGCCGGGCGAATATGTATCGCCGGGCGTGCCGCTCGTGACGTTGATCGACCTGAAGGACGTCTGGATCCACTTCGACCTGCGCGAGGATCTGGTGAAGGGCTTGAAGGTCGGCGACAAGTTCGATGTCCATATTCCTGCACTTGGAGACCGGGTCGTCCCGGTCGAGGTCAAGCTGATTGCGACCAAGGGCGAATACGCGAGCTGGCGCGCCACGCGTGCGACCGGCGATTTCGATCTTCGAACGTTTTCGATCCGCGCCTATCCGGTCCAGCCGGTGCCTGAGCTGCGACCGGGCATGAGCGCCTATCTCGACTGGAAGTCACGGCAATGAGCCTGGCATCAAAGCCCGGTTTCCTGCTGGTCGCGCAACGCGAGTGTCGCTGGCTGCTGCGCGATCGCGTGGCGCTGCTGCTGATCTTCGGCGTGCCGCTATTCGCGTTCATCGTTCTCACCACCGTGTTCAGCCATCCCGTCATCCGCGGGCTTGGCGTCACCGTCGTCGACGAGGACAAATCGGATGCGTCGCGCGCGCTGGTGGAATATGTCGCGGCCTCTCCGAGCCTGCACATCGTCGACCGCGCCGGCACGCTCTCGACTGCCGTGAAGGACATCCGCTCCGGCAAGGCCATCTCGGCGATCTATATCCCGCCGGATTTCGAGCGCGACCTCAAAGCCGACCGCCGGCCGCAGGTCGTTGGTTTCTACAACCAGCAGTACCTGACCCCCTCCGGCATTGCATCCTCGGGCCTGAACGATGCGCTGTCCGCTGCGGCCGCCGTGGCCGCTCCTGCCAAGCGCTCCGCACCGGCGCCCGCCTCGATCGGGACGATGAGTGCGGAGACCATCGCGCTGGTCAATCCGCAAAAGAACTATGCGCAGTTCCTGTTGCGCGCGCTGCTGCCGACCATCATCCACGTCGTGATCACGCTCGCCGCCGGCTATTCCGTCGGCTCCGAATTCCGCCGTCGCGACGCGCGGGCCTGGCTTGAAAGTGCCGGAGGCAATCCGGTCGTCGCGCTCGCCGGCAAGCTCGCGCCGCTGTTCGGCATCTTTGTGCTGATCATGCTGGCCGAGCCGTTCGTTCTCGAAGGCGTGCTGGAAATCCCCTTCAAGGGAGACTTGCCGCTGCTGATCGCTGCGGGCGGCCTCCTGATCATTGCTTACCTATCGCTCGGCGCCTTGCTGCAACTTTTGGCCCGTGAGCTGGCGACGGGGCTCGGACTTGCCGGCCTCATTGCCTCCCCCGCCTTCGGCTATGCCGGCGTCGGCTTTCCCACGATCGGCATGAATACCTTTGCGCAGGTCTGGAGCTCCATCCTGCCGCTGCGCTGGTACATGGCGGTCTTGCTGGGACAAGCAGCGCGAGGAATGCCGGTCTCGGATTCCGCCGTGCCCTTTGCGGCGCTTGCGGGGCTCGCGTTGCTGTTTGCCGTCCTCGCCTTGCTGCGCATGGCGAGCCTCACCCGCAGCGGCTGGTTCGCGACGCCGCGACCTGCCGAGCAAGCCGACGTCGAACCAGCACCGCGCGGCATCGGCGGCGCCTTCGCAGCCGAGTGGCGCCGCGTGCTGGGTACGCGGGGCGCCTTCGCCCTGTTGTTCCTCGCTCCGCTGATTTACGGCATCTATTATCCGCAACCCTATCTGAACCAGATCCTCCGCAAGCTGCCCATCGCGGTCGTCGACAATGACCTGAGCGATCTCAGCCGCCAGATCGTCGAAACACTCGACGCAAGTGGTGCGTTGAGCGTCGTGGTTCGTGCGCGAACGCTTGCCGAGGCGCGCTCGGCAATAGATCGCGGGCAGGCCTTTGCCGCCGTCGACATTCCACCCGGCACGGAGCGCGATGTGCTCAAGGGCATCACCGCCCACATCCCGATCTATGCCGATGCCACCTATCTGTTCGTCTTCAGGTCGACCGCGAGCGGCGTCGCCACCGCGATCGGCACGTTGACCTCCGACCTCGTATCGCGCGGCGCGCGCTCTGATGGAAGCCTCGTCAAGGCGAAATTGGCGAGCATGAGCCCGGCCGACGTTCTCCTGCAACCGATCTTCAATCCCGTCGGCGGTTACGCGAGCTACGTCGTGCCGGCGGCGTTCATCCTGATCCTGCAGCAGACCCTCCTGATCGGTTCGGCCATGCTGACCAGAGGAGCGATTGCGAAAGGCGGCGGCGCCTTCGCCGGCGTGCTCGGCCGCGGCGTCGCGCATCTCACCATCTACCTGCCGGCGGTCGCGCTCTATCTCATCGTGCTGCCGCATGTTTACGGCTTCTCGACGCTCGGACATCTGCCACAACTCTTCGCCCTCGCCGCGCTCTTCCTGCTGGCGACGAGCTTCATGGGACAGGCCGTCGGCGCCTGGTTCACGCGGCCGGAGAACGCGACCATCCTGCTGCTTGCGACCAGCCTGCCGCAGTTCTTCATGGCGGGCTTCGCCTGGCCACGCGAGGCCATTCCCGAGGTGGCGCAGGCGTTCGGCCGGCTCTTCCCCGCCGACACCGCGATCGATGGCCTGGTGCGCAGCAACCAGCTTGGTGCCAGTATCTGGGAGGTCTCGCATGATTGGCTCGGCCTGTGGTGCCTGGCGATAGGCTATTTCGTGCTCGCCGTGATCTCGGCGTTCGCGCTTCAGAGAGGACTGCGACATGCGAAGGGCTAGTCGTGCCGCCATCATTGCGATCGCAGTCGTGCTTGTCGGCGGCGCTGTGATCTATTCCGCGCGTCGTCCGGAGGCGCCGACCGCGCTCATCGGCGTCGTGCGCTCGACGGAAGTCAGGGTCGAGCCGGAGGTGAACGGCCAGCTCGTCTCGATTGCGGTCCAGAAAGGTGACCGCGTGCATGCGGGGGATGTATTGGCGAAGCTCGACGCGGTGGAACTGACGGCACAGCTCGATCAAGCGCGGGCTGCGGTGGGCTCGACGACCGCGAACCGCAACAACGTCTATGCCGGCGTCCGTCACGAGCAGGTCGACTCGCTGAAGGCTCAAATCGCCAAGGCCAAGGCGCGCCTCGAATATGTGCAGCTCCAGCTCACCAGGACCAGCACGCTGGCAGGGCAGAACTTTGAATCCCAGCAGGCGCTGGACCAGGCCACCAACGACGTTGCCAGTGCGCAGGCCGACGTGGCGGAGGCTCAGGCGAATTACGATGCGGCTGTCGCGGGCCCTACGCATGAGGAACGCGCGATCGCCGACACGCAGGTGCAAGCCGCGGCGGCCGCTGCCACAGTGCTCGAGCGACGGCTCGACAAGATGACCCTGCGCGCGCCGACCGACGGTGTCGTCAGCGTCATTGCCGCGGAAGTCGGCGAGAACGTTCGCCCGGGCCAGCCGATCCTGATGGTCGAGGCGGCGGGCGAGCAATGGCTCTCGTTCAACGCGCGCGAGGATGATCTCGGCGGTCTTGCGGTCGGAAAGACCGTGGATGTGCTGCGAAACGGCGCCAATGCCGCAACCAAAGCCGTCGTCACGGAGCTGCGGCCGATCGGGACCTTCGCCACCTGGCAGGCCGAGCGGGTGATCGGCGATCATGACCGCAACACGCTGCGCCTGCGCCTCGACCCTCAAGGAGATGTAGCTGCGCTCGAACCGGGCATGACGGTCTGGATCGCAAAGTAAGGCGCGGTTTCTACCGTCCATTCTGAAAAACTGCTTGTCGGCTCCAGCTAGCGTCGGCCTTGAAGCCTGCCGACCAGGTCCGCCACCAGCGTATTCAGTTGGCCCGCAGTCGCAGCCCCACCGAACACATAGCGGTCCGGCCGAACGACGACGGCTTCGACGCCGTTGTCATGCATCCAGTCCGCAAAGAGCTGTTCGGTCTCAACGACCGTCAGGGTTTGGCCCCTCGAGCTCTCGCCGGACGCGGCAATGACGACGCGCTCGCCGCCAAGCTTCCGCCAGGATGAGAGCGCGGCTTCCGACAAGCCGGACATCGCCTCTTGTGTCCGCGTTACGATCGCAAACTCGTCCTTCAGCTCGTCATCGAGACGTCTGATGCGACCATCCACTGCCCGCACGCGCGGCTGTACGAACAGGCGGCCGGCAAGCTTCGCATCCTCTGCGATCAGGCCATCGGCGAGATCGGGAATGAACTTCTGACGGATGGTCACGGCCTGGCCGGATTTCAGTTCCGTGCGCAGGCGCGCATCGCGTTCCGCTGCGGCGTCGGGATCGAGCTCCCCGATGATTGTGCCGAACTCCTTGGCGCTGGCGACGACGGCACGGACATGCGGCTTGCGCTCGGCCTCATAACTATCGAGCACGGCATCATCCGCCTCGCCGCGCAGCACGAGCGCAAGCTTCCAGGCGAGATTGGCGGCATCGCGGATGCCGGCGCAGAGCCCCTGCCCCAGAAACGGCGGGGTCTGATGCACGGCATCGCCCATCAGGAAGACGCGACGGTCGCGCCAGCTCTGTCCAAGCAAGGCATGGAAGCGATAGACCGCCGAACGCCAGATCGTGAGGTCGGAGGTGTCGGTGAAACCCTTCAAGAGCCGGAGTACATTGTCCGCTGCACCCGTTGTTTCCGGATCCTCACCGGGCAGCAGCTTGATCTCCCAACGCCGCAGCCGGCCGGGACCGGGGACGAACGTCCCGGGCCGCGACGGCCAACAATACTGAAAACTCTTCGCCGGCCGCTTGTCGGGCTCGCTGGTCAGCGTGTCCACCACCATCCACCATTCATCGAAAGCGAGATCATCGAGCCCGATGCCAAGCTGCTTGCGGACAAAGCTGTTGGCGCCGTCGCAGCCGACGAGATAGCGTGTGTGAAGCGTGAACTCGCCTCTCGTCTCCGACCGCACGGACAGCGACACCGTCTCGTCACCTTGCGCAAACGAGACGCCACTTGCAGCGAGGAATATTTCCGCGCCGCCATATTCGGACAATTTTTCGCGCAGCGCACTTTCTGCATCGGGCTGCACGAAGGTCGCGTTCGGAATCCAGCCGAGCGGATAAGGCGGCGGCATCGGATCGAAGATCTTGATGAGCTCGCCATCGACGCCGAGATAATGCGAGCCGTTATGCGGCGCGATCGTCGCATCCATGTAGTCGGCGAGGCCGATCGCCTGGAACACGCGCAGTGCCTCGTGATCCAGCGTGATCGCCCGCGGCTTGTCATAGATCGCGGCGGCGCGCTCGACGACTGCGATTTTCAAGCCGTATCGGGCGAGCAGGTTGGCGAAGATGGCGCCGACGGGACCGAGGCCTACGATCGCGACGTGGTAAGCTTGGTTCACTGCGCCCGACCTTTGGCGAGATACTTTTCCAGGGTCATCGGTGTGGGCTTGATCTCCGGCTCGCGCACGGCAACGCCTTCAAAGAGCGTCGCCTCCTCGAACCAGGCTTGACGCGCCGGCAAGCCCCACGGGAAAGAGATGCTGGAATCGGCCGGGTCCCACGCGACCGGCTCGTTCTCGATATCCATGATCTGGTAGTGGGTGTTGAACAGCTCGACGCGGTGGCCGTCAGGGTCGCGCATATAGACATACATCGCATGCCCTGGCCCATGCCGGCCCGGGCCACGTTCGACGGATGCGCCGAAGCCGAGCTCGCCCGCAAGATCGCAGGCGTGCAGGAGATGATGCACTTCCGGCGCGAGAAACGCGAAATGATGCAGGCGGGGGCCTGCGCCGTTGAAGAACACGATGTCATGCGGATTGCCCTTGCGCTGCAGGAAAACGCCGCGCAGGTCGAAGGTCCCCGTTGGTGCAATGTATTCGCTGAGGCGAAAGCCAGCGGCCATGTAGAACGCGCAGGTTTTGGCGACGTCAGGTGTCAGGATCTGGTAGTGATCAAGCCGCAGCGCAGAGCCGCCGGCGTGACGCGTGAATTTGGTGATCATGCGCGGCAGCACCGGCATGGTCGCGCAGAACTCCAGCGGCGTGCCGGCCGGGTCGGTGGCGTGTAGCGTGCGGCCCTGATGCGGCACTGAAGCCCATGCGGCCGGACATCCCTGCGCTTCAAAGAAGGTCTTGAGCGCGTCGAGATCGCTGTCCATGAACACGCGCAGGCCGAGCCGCACGCAGGCGGCGTCGCGGCCCTTGCGCAGCACCAGGCTGTGATGACACGCCTCTTCGACCCCGCGAAAGTAGAGCGTGTCGTCTTCCTCTGCCGTCAAAATCAGGCCGATCACCTTCTCGTAGAACTGCCGGCTCGCCGCGAGATCACGGACGGTGAGAACCACATGGCTCGCCCGCGTGATGCGAAAGGGCGGTTCGAAATTGGTGGTGGGCAGGCCCATGCGCGATCCCTTCGTTTTTGTTAGCAGCGGTAGAGCGTCCGCCGCGGGATATCCGGTCGCATGGCGTTTCGCATCGTCTCCGCGGCTAAATTTTCTTGGCGTGAAGCTTTACGGAAAAAGCAGCGATTGGCAAGATTGGCCGCTAGTCGCCGATCGAGGTCACCAGTAACGCATTGAGCAGGGGTCAATCGGCCCAGACTGCCGATGCGCGCCAGTCCTGGAGAACATCGCTTCGACTGGGAGGCCATGACCGCTCGGGTGACTGCGAGCTCCCTTGCGGCTCTTGGCTGAAGGATCCACGATCCAAGGCTGCCAAGCCGTCACGTCTTCCGCCGATCGCCGCCGGAAATTTCCGCCGTTATCAGTTCACCGACGCGTAACGACACCCTGGCGAGCGCAATCGAATAGCAGCAGCATGCCGTGGCAAACGAGGTCATCATTTCCAGGGGAGCCTCGTAGGGTGCGGTGAGCCATGGAGTCAGCAGACTCCTCGCCTCATGGCGAACATAGCAGTCATAGTCGCAATACTGCCGCCGCGTCGGCACGGCTTTCAGATAGCCTGATCCGAGCGATCCCGAGCACTCGGCGCAGATCTGGCTGTCGAGCGGAGTTCTGTGATTGACCAATACGAACTTCATGACGAGGGCCGATCACTTTCGATATGCCAGAGCCCCTTCAGGACCTCCTCACGAGGCCTTGGATTGAATTTCCAGAAGCAGCATGCCGCTTTTGGACTGAACTGCGTAGCACGTCAGTCCGCAATAACAGAGCTGCGTCCGGATGTCCCGCAGATAGCCTTCCTCGCCGATCGGGTTGGAGCAAAGCACACAGAAATTTTTCCGGAAAGGCGTCCTGCCGTTGACCAACACAAAGTTCATGTGGCGCCTCCCAAGGCGAAGCAATAGACCGTATCGGATGAGTTCGAGAGACCGGGTGGCGGCGCGCAGAGATGGTTTCGCCCATCCGGATTGTCTCTGTTATGCTCCACTTTCTGCGCCGGAATCAGAATGTATTTCCCGTCCTCCCTGCGCCTGGCGTAGATGTTGCCGTCGATATATTTGACGTCGGTCGGATAGCAGTCTGCGTTGTTGCAGCAGCTGAGCGTGGGATTGTCGGGCATGTGCCAGGTCGAATAGAATTTTTCGTGCAGCGCCATATCCTGGGGCGGATGGTGGCGCTCGGCTTGGCCGTGCTCGTGTGACGTGGCGTCCTGCGCGATGGCGTGTTGAGGCGGGCACCAGATTGCCGAGAGCCACAGTAGGCAGCTCCAAAATCGCAGCGCGCATCGCACGTTCAACATGCCGACACCTCGTCCGGAGACGTCGGGCGCCGCGAGCTTGTTACGCGCTTGCTGCCGTCTTCAGGCGACGCGAAATCGCCATAGCCAGCGGCTGTCGTCGTCCCGGCGGATTTTGAAATGCTCGACGCATTTTCTGGAGCACAGGGCGGTGCGGCAGCGATAGTAGCGAATGAGGCCGAACCTACCGGCGCAAAGAGCGCAGCGAGCGGCTCGGCCGTGCGGATGGTATTGGTCGTCGTGATTGGGCATGTCCGTCTCCTCTGGGTCTCGCGCAGGCCGCATTCGACATCGCACGTCGCACATAGGTGGAGTGCGGCTGCGGGATCGTAGTGATCTGCCAGATCGCGCGGCGTGTAAGGACACGTGGCGCACAGTTTCACTCGCATGGCCGCCTCCTGGGGGCAGCTGGGTTCAGTTATCAGGTGCAGTCACAGGCCAGGCGAAATACGATTCCGGCCTTTGTCATCGCGATTGTGGGCGAATCCCTTAAGGCCATTGAGCCACTGCAATCGGCTATTCCCAATTGGCGAGAAATCTAGGACGGTCGGCTGGGACGGCTCAATTGTACGGAGGTAATCAGGCGATATCGAAAGGGTTCAGCGGGTTATACCCAGGTATGTAGCCGCGACCTCGAACACGGGTGGACAGCCGCAAGACCGCCCGAACTGGCCGAAGAGCTATTGCAACGACGTAGGCCACTTCGGAAACGGACTGCCGCTTTTTTGCACAAAATGCTCTATTCTGTCGCGGGACGGAGGCGGTTTGCGATGACGCCAAACCAGACCAGGAACTTTGCAGGTTCAGCCGCGCAGTTCTTCCTCGGCAGCCTTGCGCTGGCACTGGTAACGCTGGCTTTCCACCAAATTCGCGCCGACATCGCCACAACCGCGTTTGCGGACTTGATCGTTATCCTGCTGTTCTCCCTGATCGGCAGTTTCGCCGCCGCGGTATTGCTTTGCCTCCTGTCCGTCGCGAGCCTGATCTTCTTCTTCGCGCCACCCGCCTTCAGCTTCGTGGTCGACGACCCGCGGCATATCGTCGTAGTGGCCGCCTTCTGTGTGACGGCCGTGATGGTGGCGTGGCTGATCGGAACCGCACGGCAGGAAAAGCATGTCGCGCAGGAGGCCGAGGCAAAGCTCAGACGCAGCCAGGTCGCACTACGCAATAGCGAGCGGGAATGGCGGGAGGTGTTCGAGCACAATCCGGTCATGTATTTCATGGTCGATGCGGACGGTACTGTCCTCAATGTGAATAGCTTCGGGGCCGCACAACTCGGCTATACGGTCCCGGAACTGGTGGGAAAGTCCGTGCAGAACGTCTTTCTCGACGAAGACCGCGCGTTCGTGCGCAAGTGCGTTGCGGAGTGTCTGGAAGCGGTCGGCCAGTCGCACACCTGGGAGATCCGGAAGATCCGGAAAGACGGCTCGCTGCTCTGGGTGCGCGAAAACGCCAAGGCGATGCGGCGGGCCGACGACAAGCTCATCGTTCTGGTTGCCTGCGAAGATTTCACCGAGAGAAAGCAGACCGAACACGCCTTGCAGCAGAGCGAGGCCTATCTCGCCGATGCACAGGAAATGAGCCACACCGGAAGCTGGTCCTGGGACGTCCGCCGCCGCGACTTCGCTTACCGCTCGGCCGAAGTCTATCGCCTGTTCGGCTTCGATCCGGAGCAAGGTGCAACAGCGGAACAAATCCAGTCGCGCATTCCCACTGAAGACCTGCAAATGCTCGGTGAAGTGGTGCGGGAGGCCGTCCGCACGCGGCAAGGACAGTTCGAATTCGATTTTCGGATATTGCTGCCCGACGGCACGACAAGGGGCGTCCATTCGGTGGCGCATCCGGTGCTCGACGGTGGCGGCAACGTCAGCGAGATCATCGGTACGCATATGGATGTGACCGAGCAATATGCAGCGAAGGAGAAGCTGGAAAAGGCCATTCTGGCGCTGCGCGAGAGCGAGCAGCGCTTTCGCGATTATGCGGAGACCGCTTCCGACTGGCTGTGGGAGACCGGTCCCGACCACCGCGTCACGCATCTGTCCGAGCACGCCAGCGCGGCCGGCATTCCGGCGCCCGCCGCGACCGGTGAGCTGCGTTGGGAGATTGCCTCCGACTTCAAATCGGAGCCGGAGAAATGGCGGCAGCACCGGAAGACGCTCGAGGCGCACCTGCCTTTCCGCGACCTGGTATATCGCACCGACAACCGCATGGGATCTTCGATCTACGTCCGCACCAGTGGCAAGCCGGTGTTTGACGCAAATGGGCAATTTCTCGGCTATCGCGGCGTCAGCACCGACATCACCGCAAGCATTCGCGCCGATCAGGCCGAACGGGCGCTGCGCAAGGCCCAGGCGGAGCTTGCCCATGTGACGCGCGTGACAACCCTCGGCGAGCTGACCACCTCCATCGCACACGAGATCAACCAACCGCTCGCCGCGGTGGTTGTCAATGCGGAGGCGTGCCTGAGCTGGCTCGACCGCAATCCTGCCGATCTCGACGCCGCCCGCCGCTCGGTGGAATGGATCGTCGAAGACGGCAACCGGGCGAGCGAGGTGATCCGCCGCGTCCGCGCGCTGGCGCAAAAGACCGAAATCGAGAGGGTGCCGCTCGATATCAACGATGTCGCAAACGACGTCATGGCGCTGGTGCAGCGCGAGCTTTCGAGCCACGACGTATCAACAAGATTGGAGCTCGCGCCCCACTTGCCCCTCATCCTTGGCGATCGGATCCAGTTGCAGCAGGTGATCATCAATCTGGTGATCAACGCGATTGAAGCCATGGAATCGATTTCGGATCGACCGCGCCTACTGATCATCGGCTCAGGCCGGCATGACACGGACCGGGTATTTCTCACGGTCGCCGACAACGGCGTCGGAATCCTCCAAGCGGATGCCGAGCGAATGTTCACTCCGTTCTTCACCACGAAATCCAGCGGCATGGGCATGGGACTTTCCATCTGCCGTTCGATCGTGGAAGCTCACGAGGGGAGGCTATCGGCTTCCCGCAATGAGGGCGGCGGCGCCGTCTTGCAATTCGTCCTGCCGGTGCACGAAGGGGACAAGGCGTGACCGAGCGACCGAAATCGTCGCCCGAGCCGGCGAGCGGCAAGGAGTCGGTCAGGGAATCGATCGTCTTCATCATCGATGACGATCTTTCGATGCGCAGGGCGCTCACCAATCTCTTGCAGTCGGTGGGACTCGAGGTCGAGGCGTTCGGCTCGGCGTCCGAACTATTGAGGAACAAGCTGCCGGAGGTTGCGAGCTGCCTGGTGCTCGACATCCGCCTGCCGGGATTGAGCGGCCTCGACCTGCAGACTGAGCTTGCCAAGGCGAACGTTCGCATCCCCATCATCTTCATCACCGGCCACGGCGATATCCCGATGACGGTGCGGGCCATGAAAGGCGGCGCAATCGATTTCCTCACCAAGCCGTTCCGTGATCAGGACCTGCTCGACGCCGTGGTCGGCGCAATCGACAAGGATCGCAAGCGGCGGGAATCCGACAAGGCGGTCGCGAGCCTGCAGGCGCTGTTCGAGACCTTGAGCAGCCGCGAACGCGAAGTGCTGGCCTTTGTCGCCGCCGGCTTGATGAACAAGCAGATCGCCGCCGAGCTCGACCTTGCCGAGATCACGGTCAAGATCTACCGCGGGCACATCATGAAGAAGATGCAAGCGAAGTCGCTCGCGGATTTGATCAGGATGACAGAGGCGCTCGGAATTCGCCCCGGCAGGCCCTCCGGGGCGTGACCGCGCACGGGAAATAGGCCTTTCAAAAAAGGCCTTGTACAACAATGACCTGAGCGCAAGGGCGCCGATCCTCGCGCCGCAGCCCTACAAACCTAAGTATGATTTTACAATTTCGGCGCGAAAGCCCACCCTTTCAACGGGCCGGTATGCCTCGGCACGCCTTCCCGCCTCAGGAGGGTCGTTTTGCCCGCGTCTGCAGTCATTTCGATCGTTGACGACGACGCCTCGGTCCGGGTTGCGACCAATAATCTTCTGAGATCGCGCGGCTACGTCGTCCACACCTTTGCATCGGCCGAGGAGTTTCTCAGTTCGCCATATCTCGACGAGACGTCATGCGTGATTGCGGATGTGCAGATGTCGGCCATGACCGGTCTCGACCTATTGACACAGATGCGGGCGAAGGGTTGCGATTCTCCCTTCATCTTCATCACCGCCTACCCGGATGAGGGCATCCGTGCGAGGGCGATAAAGGCAGGAGCCGTTTGCTTTCTGGCGAAACCCTTCGCCGTTCACAAGCTGATCGAATGCCTGGAGGCCGCGCTGGAGGCAGGCCCCAGCAAAGCCGGGACGTGAGATCGCGCAACGATCTACCGCAAGCGCAGATCGTTGCTGCCGCTTTCCCGGATCTCCCTGCGACGCTCGACCAGCGCGTCCATACCGTTGCGATGCAGCCAAAGCAACGCTGAAGCGAGCTGGCGCAGATCGCTTCGGCCCGAGCCGGGAGGCAAGTGCCTTGCCCGCCGAAGCGCATCGGCGGCCTGCTGCTCCAAGGGCGAAAAACTGTGCTCTACTTCGATTGTGCTGGTTATGCTCATCGCGCCAATCCACGGCTTGTGGTTACCTGCAGCACCGCCAGCGACCATCAGAAGTCCATCAACAACGCGTGGGCTTGCGCCAAATTCTCCAGTGCGTCGGACAGATCAGAACCGGCTCGTTCGTCCAGACGTTGAACCAGATGTCGGACTTGCGACGACATGGAAAACTCCACGGCGCAATGCCGACCTTGCTCCTCTCGCCAAGCTCCAGATCACAGTCTTCCGGCGCGAGCTGGATCGGCAGCCATTGCCCCGAAATAAAAAGCTGGCGCATATCAGCCGAGTGCCATCACCAAGCGTGGGACGATCATGCAGCGCGGGCAACCAACGTGGCCAAGCGTCGCTCGAAGTTGCTTATCTGCCTCATGGCCTCCTCCCGCTCGACCCCCACCGGAAGCTCCCGTGCTGTCTCCTGCAGCTTCGCCAGCAATCGTGCCAGCTCGTTCAACTCATCAGTTCCGGGTACTCCAAATACGCGTTGGCTCACGCTGTGGCCTCATCGGTTGAATGCAGTCTCGTACGTTGAATGCGGCAAGATGGCCGCGACAAAATAGCGCGGCGAGTGAGGGAAGAGAGATTAGTGAAATTGCCAGTATCAGCGCAATCGCCGCGCAACAGTCAGGCGCGACGAATGATGCTCTTCTCCATGTGCTCTTGATAGCACGGATCGCCGATTTTTACTCATGCCGATTGCAAGCATCCGCTTGCAGTTTGCGGCACCGTAGTTTTTCGGGAGGCCCGCTCAAGTGCTTCGCAAGATTCCGGTGGCAAATTACCGGCCGGGAGCGGCTTTCGCGGATGCCACGGAGCCCAAAGCCACACCGACGGAACGCGGCTCGTTTGAAGGCAAACGTTCAACGAACTCGCGGGCAATCTTGGCTCGCAGTTCCGCGACGTCGATGAACACATCGGCCTGGCGGCGCAGTTCGTCCGCGATCATCGGCGGGTGGCTCGCGATGGTCGAAACGACGGTGACGCGGACGCCGCGACGCTGGATCGCCTCGACCAGCGGACGAAAATCGCCGTCGCCGGAAAACAGCACCATCTGGTCAATATGGTCGGCAAGCTGCATGGCATCGACGGCCAGCTCGATATCCATGCTGCCCTTTATCTTCCGGCGGCCGTTGGCGTCGACGAATTCCTTCATCGCCTTGGTGACGACCGTATAGCCATTGTAGTCGAGCCAATCGATCAGCGGGCGAATTGAGGAATATTCCTGATCTTCGATAATCGCCGTGTAATAGAACGCGCGCAGCAGCGTGCCGCGGCTCTGGAATTCCTTCAGCAGGCGCCTGTAATCGATGTCGAAGCCAAGTGTCTTTGCGGTGGCATGGAGGTTGGCGCCATCGATGAACAGCGCGATGCTGGAGGAATCTGTCATTGTGGCAGTAACCCCTCGCGTAAATGTTAGCAGATCAACCCAAGCAGCCGGATCGTCCATACTGCGCGCATCCCGGTATGGGATGGCGACCATCCACCGCCCGCAATAAGCTCTACAATTGGGTGAAAAGAGTAGGTGATAAAGGGCCGACGGCTCAATTCTACCGAGGTAAGCAGCCGATATGGAAAGGTATGAAGCAGCTATACGAAGGTTTGTGGGCCTTTCGAATCGGCCACGACAAAAAATCAGACGTCGGCCACGGTCAGCTTGTCGCCTTTTTGCCTCCACGACGGAGACACCAGCGCCCGCGCCGACAATCCGCGGGGCAGCGCGACGGTTTTGATGGCCGCTTGCGAATGCTATCATGCCGGCATGCGCCGACTGCCCCTCCCGTTGCTCGTGCTGATTATCCTGATTGCGTTTCCGGTGGCGGTCCCGATCGCGATCGTGTCGTGGGTGTGGAACCGCCGCCGTATGCGAGCGATCGCCGAGCGGACTCATTGCGAGCGTTGCGGAGCGATACTGGGTGCTGCATCGCTGCATCGGGCAGACGCGGAATGGACCAAACGGGTTGCAGCGCTGCGGGACGCGCGACCGACCATGAGGTTCCGCACGGTGCGAAGCCTTTGGGCCATCTGCGCGGCCTGTGGCGCGGAATACGATTATGATTTCGGTAGCCGCATTTTCCGTCGCGTTGCCGGCAGTGACGAACCCGGCAATCGGGACAAGGCCCACGCCTCGTCTACGATACCCAATCTCGATGACCGCGTCTGGCTTCCCGCTTCACATCCCGTCGCGGACTTCGTCTGCGATGTCAGCTTCCGCGTCGACGGAAAATTGACGACCCTGCGCGACGCGGACGCCAGCGGCCGGCGCGAAAGCGTGGTGTTGGCAGAAATCGTGCCACCCGAATTGCCACAGCGTGTGTCCAGCGGCATCATCACGGCCGACGTCGTTGGACACACGGAAGAGCTCGTCGCCTACTACCGGAGGCTCATCACCGCCTCAGAAGAAGCCGGCTTGACCGACCAGCTGCGACGCCCCTTCCCGCATTTTGCGGTGAAGCCCGTCATCATGGCGGACACCGAGCTAACCGAGTTCGCGTGGTATGACACCGTCAGCGAGGCAAGCGCGGTGCTCCGCGCCATCTCCACCTGTCCGCTCGATGCTTCCGAGCCGCAGGAAATTCTCGACGATCTGGAGCAAGGATGGCGCGGCCGCCTTGCGGTCTGGCGCGGACGGATCGGCCTCGTCGAATGGAATTGGGAGCACACGGCTTTGCCGCCGACTCCAGGCTAATCGTTCAACGCCGCGAAGCTGGCAAGCCAGGCCGACGCCGCGCTGCGACGTCTGGAAGCCATACACCGTGAGCTCGTGCAGGCTTTGGAGCGCGACTACTGGAACTATCGGTGACCGCTTTCCTTGTGTCCGCGGCGGCTGTGCACGCCGGCCATGCGTCGCTGGACGAAGCAAGCCCATGGTCGTCTCTGCTGTAGTCGTGCTAGAGGCAGGGGATGACCAGCAACCTTCCAAACGATCCCCGCCAGAACTGGGCCGCGCTGTCACAGGCCGAGCGTGATGCGGCCTATGACAACAACAAGGCCGTCGCCAACAGCCCGGCGCTGATCGCCGCGCGAAACGTGGCCTCGGCGAAATTTCGCGCGAGCCATGCGACTGCGCTCGACATTCCCTATGGCAAGCGCGAGCGAACCAAAATCGACCTCTACCCGGCCCGCGACAAGGCGGCGCCGTGCCTCGTCTTCATTCATGGCGGCTACTGGCAGCGCAATTCGCGCGACGTCTTCGCCATGCTGGTCGAGGGAATGGCCGCGCATGGCTGGTCGGTCGCCATCCCCGGCTATTCGCTGGCGCCGGAGGCGAGCCTGAGCGAAATCGTCGGCGAAATCTCGCTCGCGCTCGATTGGTTGGCCGCGAACGGCGCCTCGCATGGAATCGCCGGCCCCGTCATCCTGTCCGGATGGTCGGCGGGCGCGCAGCTCACGGCAATGGCGCTCGATCATCCCGTCGTGGCCGCGGGCCTTGCGATCTCGGGCGTCTATGACCTCGCGCCGATCCGCGACACCGCGCTGAATGTCGCCTTGAAGCTGACCGACGAAGAGATCACCCAGCTATCGCCGCTGCGGCTGCCCGTCGTGCAGAAGCACCTCGCCATCGCCTATGGTTCTGCCGAATTGCCGGCGCTGGCGTGGGATTCCCGGAACTTCTATCAAAGACGCGCGGCCGCCGGCGCGGCGGGCGAACTTATCGCCATTGAGGGCGCAGATCACTTCACGATCCTGGAGCAGTTGCGGCGCGCAGACGGTGCATTGACCAAGATCGCGCTGGCGCTCGCAGGCACGTCTGCCTAAGCCAAGTTCGCCACATCACCAGAGCTGAGCGGCTCCGGTCTGCACGGTCGAGGTCGCCTGGTCGTTTTTTGTAACGACAAGTGGCGCGAAACAAGCGAAGGCCCGGACGGAGGCAAAAACAGTGTTCAACATGCTGTCGATCCCTATAACCTTGCCCGTGGCATTGTATGCCGGAACCGGATAAGACCGATTGTCCATCGGAAAACAGAGCTGGAGCAGCTTTCGCGCTCCCACCGGCGAAATCACATAGCCTGGCGTACCGAAGCAGTTGTTGAGCCTGATGGCAGCCACCTGTGCCGTCGACACCTGAAAGACCGCAGCGTTTTCGTCGTTCGGGTATTTGGGCTGGAACACCATCATCGCCCTCATGCCCGGCGCCCAATCAAGGTCCAGGACAAGGTCCGTGTTGTAGCCCAGCGCAATGTAATCCCAGTTCGTTAGAGCAGGCAGCAAAACATCCAGGCGCTCGTTTATGTCATTGCGCAGGATCGCATCATCCTCAAAAACCACTGCCGGCGTTCCCGTTTCAACCGTCTGCTGCCAGATCCGAAAATGTGAGGCCGCGCAGCCAACGGCACCTGGTGTGAACTGTGTGCCGGGCGCCACCAGCTTCATTCCAACCGCATCCTCGCGGGAAAGCAACACTCCGTCGGAGGCGTCAAATCGCTCGAAAGCGATTTTCGTGGCCGCATTCAGCCGCAAAAAATTGTCATATCTTTCGGGCTGACGGCCAAGGTTGATGACGAAGTTCTTCATCTAGAGAGCCCGATCTGCCCGGTCGCAAGTCGACTTGCGCGCACGACCTATGCACGATTCTCCAACGGGCAGCAAAGACATCCCTGCCGAAGCACGCGTCACAAGCCCGGCGCATCGCGAACCACCACGCGGATCGGCGTCGGGTTGAAGCCGTTGCAGGGATTGTTGACCTGCGGGCAGTTGGAGATCACGAACAGCACATCCATGTCCGCGGTCACGTCGACATAATTGCCCGGCGCTGAAATGCCGTCGACGACCGTGAAATTGCCGGAGGGATCGATCGGAACATTCATGAAGAAGTTCAGGTTGGAGACGATGTCGCGCTTGGTCAGCCCGTGCTTCGACAGTTCGAGAATGAAATTCTCGCGGCAGGCGTGCTGGTATTTGGTCGGCTCGCCAAAGCGCACCGCGTTGCTCTCGCAGGAGCAGCAGCCGGCCGACGTATCATGACGTCCGCAGGTGTCGGCCGTGACACGCGCCATCACCCGGCCTCGGTTGGAGATCAACCGCGTGCCGAGGTCGATATAGGCCGCCCCCTGGACACGCAGCGTATCCTGCGAGCTGTAGCGCTCGCTCTTGTCGTCGGCGCAATACAGCAGCGCGTCGACCGCCTGCTGTCCCTCGCTGTCGATGATGCGCAAGGTCTGCCCTTTCCTTAGCACGCGCGACCAGGGGCGCTCGGCCGGGATATCGCAGATGTACGCGGCGTCGGAGATCTCTGCATTACTCATTGGCAGCTCCTGTTCATATGAAAAGCCGGTCGGTGAACGCGAAGGCACGATTGGCCTCGGGCGAGCTTGTTCGGCAAGCGTCTTCCGCCGTCGCAGTAGCTGCGCGGTGCTTGATCAGCGTGACCGGCCCCGTCGCCGCAGGCCGCGCCGGATCGAGCGGATGCGGGCAATTCGATGCGACGAGGATGAGATTCATCTCCGCGCGCAGATCGACAAAATCGCCCGGCCGCTTGCGCCCCTCCCGCCAGCGGAAGCGACCGGCTTCGTCCAGCGTTACCGGCGCAAAGAAGGTGACGCAGGGCGGAATGTCCCTGACGTCGAGCCCGATCTTGGAAGCGGCAGCGAGAAAGTTCTCCTGGGTGTTGCGCCCCGGCACGCCGAAGGCGGCAAGCACCGAAGCAGGTGTCGAGCCGCCGACCAGAAGATCATGTGCACCGCTGGTATCTTCGATCACCGACAGGAACACGCGCCCCATGTCGGACAGGATCACCCTGCCCTTGCCGACCGCAGCGCTCCACTGCACCTTGACGGTGTCGGCACAGTTGATCCGCTCGGACGTATCCTCCTCGCGCCAGCCGATCAGGCAGACGCTGGAGCGGCCGGACTCATCTGTGATCCGCAGCGCCTCGCCGCGGCGCAGGCGGATCGTTGCATACCAACCGGCGGGTACATGCTCGCGATGAATCACTGCATCCGGCGCGATCGGCGCGCCGTCCAGCGCGGTCGGCTCGGGCAACCCTTTCGGCGCCAACTCCTGACCGGCCGCGCGCAATTCTTCGTAGCGCCGCCGGTTGGCCTCGATCTGCTCTTGCGTCTGGCTCATGTTTTCGCTCCGGCTGGTTCACCCGTCACTGTGAAATGCGCCTCGACCGGCTTTCCGGCCTTGCCGTTGATCGGCAGGATATCCTGCGGACAGGCCGAGAAGGCGATCACCAGATCCATCTCGGCACGCAGGCAGACATAACCACCGGGCACCGGCCGCGGCGGCGCGGCAAAGCCGATCGTGCCGTCGGCTTCCCAGGGAATATTCATGAACAGATTGAGCGGGCTCGGCACTTCCGGCGGCATGAGGCCGAGCTCGGCCATCCCTGCGAAGAGATTATCCGTGCAATTGTCGTGATGGCCCTCCACGCCGAGGAAGGCGTAGCGATAGCGGTCGCAGGCCGCGATCAGAGTGTCGTGCACGCCGCCCGAGGTGTCTTCCGTGAGCGTGAGGATCGGCCGGCGCTTGTTGGTGCGGAGCACGTCGCCCACTTTCGGCACGAGATGAAGACTGTGGGCGCGCGTGTGCTCGTTCGACATGAATTCGGTGAGATCGGCGCGGTTGAACGCCCAGGTGTCGACGACCTGCTCGCCATGGGTGTTGATGACGGTGACGGTCTGTCCGGCAGCGACGAAGGCGGCCTTGCCGTGGCGAGCCGGAATCTCGATACGCGTTTCCATGATGCTGCTCACGGCCTGAAGGCGATCAAGTCGATTTCGACAATACCGCCGCGCGCAAGGTCGGTGACACCGACCGTGGTGCGGCCGGGCCGGCGACTGTCACTGAAATGGGTCGAGAAGATCGCGTTCATGGCAGCGTAGTCGCGCTTGAAGTCGGTCAGGTAAATTCGGACGAAAACGACGTTGGCGAAGGTCATCCCGCAGCCTTTGAGCACGCGCGCGAGATTGTCCATCACCTTGCGCGTCTGCGCCTCGATGCCCGGCGGGATCGGCAGCGAATCATCATCGGGATCGGTGGCAAGCTGTCCCGTCACGAACACGAAGGGCCCGGCCTCGACCGCATGGCTACAGGGCGCCACCGGTTTGGGCGCATCGGGCAAGAGATGGAAAATCGGATCCACGGCGTTCCTCCTCCATTATTTCGTTCAGCGTCCGCCGTTTGCGGCGTGCCCCGCGTAACGCTGGATGAACTGGCGCGCGCGCTCCGTCTCGGGGCTGGAGAAGAAGCGCTCGGGCGCCGCCGTCTCCACCGCGCGTCCGCGATCGAGGAACAGGATCCGCGTCGCCGCATCGCGGGCAAACCCCATCTCATGGGTCACCACCACCATGGTCATGCCCTCATGGGCGAGCTCGCGCATCACGACCAGCACCTCGCCGACGAGTTCGGGATCGAGCGCGCTGGTCGGCTCGTCGAACAAGAGAAGATCGGGCCGCATTGCGAGCGCGCGCGCAATCCCGACGCGCTGCTTCTGTCCGCCCGACAATTTCGCGGGAAAAGCATTGCGCTTGTCACTGAGCCCGACTTTCGCCAGCAGCGCCAGCGCTTCCTCGCGCACCTCGGCCTTGGGCCGCTTCTGCACCTGGACCGGCGCCTCCATCAGGTTCTGCAACACCGTGAGATGGGGCCACAGCGCGAAATGCTGGAACACCATGCCGATGCGGGTCCTGATCCGCGACAGCTCGCGGTCGCTCATGACGAGGCCGGCGCCGTTGACGCCGATTTGCGAGCCATTCAGATAGATCTGGCCGGCGTCGGGGCGCTCCAGCCAGTTGATACAGCGCAGCAGCGTCGATTTGCCCGAGCCCGACGGGCCGAGCACGCAGACGGTCTCGCCCTTCTCGACCTGAAAGCTGATGTCGGTAAGCACTTCGAGCGTACCGAAACTTTTCGATACTCCGGCCACATCGAGAACCCTGCTGCCGTCCATCGTCGCGCCCCCTAACGCCTTGCCGCGGCGAGGCGATCGATCGAGCTGACGCCCGCTTCGATCACGAGGCACAGGCCCCAATAGAGGAACACCGCGGTGATGAAGGCCGCGAACGGCACGTAATGCCGCGACTGGATCGAGCTTGCGGCATGCGTCAGCTCCGGCAGCGCGATGATGGTGAGGAAGGCGCTGTCCTTGACGATCTGGATCATCTGGTTGCCGATCACGGGCCCGGCGGCGAGCAGCAGCGGCGGCAACACGATGCGGCGGAACAGCGCCATATTGGAGAAGCCGAAGGCGACGCCGGCCTCGATCGGCTCGCGCGGCTGCGCCGTCCACGCGCCGCGCAGGATCTCCGCCATATAGGCGGCGTTGTAGATCGTCAGCGCGACGAGGCCCGAGGTCCAGTTGTCCAGCCTGATCCCGAGCGACGGCAGCCCGTAATAGACGATGTAGGCGAACAACAGGAACGGCACGCAGCGCATGCCGTCGACAAAGCCGCGCACGGCGCCCGGAAGCCAGCGCTGTTTCGACATCAATGCCGGCGTCAGCACGAATCCGAGCAAGAGCGCAGCGGCGGCCGACAGCACCGACAGGATCGTGGTGTTGCCCAATCCAGTGAGCAGCAGGCCGCGCTCGCTCCAAACGATACCGAAGTCGTGGATCATGCGGCCGCCTCGGCCATGATCTGGCGCCGCTCGATCCAGCGCTGCAGGGAGACCAGCGCAAACACGATCGGCGCATAGAGCGCCACCGCGACCAGGAACGGCGGCAGCGGATCGTAGGTCTCGGCGCCGATCCGAACCGCCGCCCGTGTGATGTCGACGACGCCGACCACGGCCAGCACCGGCGTCACCTTGATCAACAGCGACATCTCGTTGACGAGGCCAGGTAGACTGGTGCGCGCGATCTGCGGCAGCACGATGCGGCGGAAGCGCAAGGGGGCGCTCATGCCGACCGACTGCGCCGCCTCATATTGGTCCTTGGGGAAATTCATCAGCGACGCGCGCCAGACCTCGCAGTTGAACGCCGCCGTGTTCATGACCAGCGCAAGGATCGCGGCCGAGATCGGGCCGATCGCGATCCCGATATTGGGAAGCGCAAAAAACAACAGCAGCAGCAAGGTGACCAGCGGCGTCGCGCGCAGGATGCTGACATAGACCGCGACGATGCGGGCAATCACCGGTACGTCGGCCCAGCGCAGGACAGCCAGTCCCAGGCCGATCGGCAGACCGATCAGGATGCCGGTGAGTGACAGCGTCACTGTCACCACGGCACCCCTGAGGATAGCCAGCACGTCGCCAGCGCTCATGACCGATCAACCCAGCCTGAGGATCAGAACTCGGGCTCGAACGATACCGGCAGATCGGGGAAGGATTGCCCGAACCACTTCTTCTGCAGCTCGGCAAAGCGCCCGCTCTCCTTTTCCTTGGCGATGAAGCCATTCAGGAATTCGAGGAGCTCGGTGTTGCCCTTGGCCACCGCCCAGGCCGGAAACGATTTGCCGGATACTGCCTGTCCGAGCTCGAACACGGCGGGCTTGTCGTTAACCAGCGTTTGCAGGTTGATGATGGTGTTCACGACATAGTCGACGCGGCCGAGCGCGAGATCCTGATAGGCCTCCGGATAGGAGGTGTATTCGACGATCTTGCCGAGCTTGCCGCCGTCCTTCTCCAGCATCGCGTTGAGCTCGGTCAGCCGCGCCAAGAGTGCGCTGCCGGCCTGCACGCCGACCGTCTTGCCGTTCAGGTCCTTGATGGAGGAGATGCTCTTGTCGTCCTTGCGCTTGACATAATAATGCGTGGCGTCGGCGATCGGGCTGGTGAAATCGAGCGACTGCTTGCGCTCCTTGGTGATGATCGCAGCCGTGATGGCGACATCATATTTGCCGGTGCTGACGCCGGCGAGGATGCCGGTCCAGGGCAGGATCTGCTGCTTGATCTCGAAGGGCGCGTATTTGCGCAAATCTCCGATCAGCTCGTTGTCGAAGCCGGTCGGCTCACCGTCCTTGACGAACTCGAAGGGACGGAAATCATCTTCGGTCGCGACGATCAGTCCGCGCTTCTTGATTTCATCGAGGCCGGTGGCCTTCGCTTGACCGGCGAGCAAGGGCATTGCCAAGGGGATTACAGTAAGTGCGGCCAAAAGGCCGAGCGTCAGGCGTCGTGACATTGGGGTGAGGCGAGCGAGCGAACAGGTCGTCATCATGAGTCTCCTTTTCGTTGTCGTGTCAGTCGAAGCTAAATCCATGGGCGCGCAGATAAGGCGGGAACGCCGCGCCTTCGGCTTTCGCCGCCTGACGCGCCTTGTCTTCCGACCAGCCGTAGAAGGCGGCTTCGCCGAACTCGGCGTTGGAGCGATGCTGCTCCTTCGGGATGGCATGCAGCGCGTGCCGTCTTTGGTCGTAATCGTCGATCCCAGCGCTGAGCGCGCTGTCGTCATAGCCATCGCCATGCGTGGTCACGCCGCGCGGCAGCCGCAGGCTCACATAGCCCTCACCGAAGGGATAGCCGAGGCAGAGCCCGGCCACGGGAAAGACAAGATCAGGCAGTCCGAGAATGGCGGCGACCTTGTCGACCTCGTTGCGGATCACGCTGATCGGACAGACCCCAAGGCCAGCCGACTCCGCGCACAGGATCATGGTCTGCATGGCCAGCGCCGCATCGATGCTGGCGTTGAAAAAACCTTCCAGCGTTCCGTTTTCGACAGGCTTGCTGCGCAGCTCGCCGATGCGTTGCAGCCGCCTGGCATCGCCGAGGAAGACGAAGAACACCGGCGCGATGGCGATCCAGGGCATCGCCGGAAACAGCTTGCCGATGGCGGCGCGCTTCTCGGAATCGCGCACGCGCAGGATCGAGGCTTGCTGGAAGTCGGATTTGGCGGAGGCGCTGAGCGCGCAGGCGACGAGCAGGTCGAGCAGCTCTTCGGCCGGCATGCGGTCGCTGTAGCGGCGCACGGTCTTGCGCGACAACACGCGGCGGATCAGGTCATTGTCGTCGGCGCCCTCGCCCGAAGGACCGCCATCGCCAAAACGCCGCGAAATGGCGTCCGAACTGACCGACATCAGCTGGTTCTCCCGGAGATCGTGGGGTGCGGCAGCGACGCTGTGACGGCCGATGCCGTAGGTCGCGGTTCGAGACAATCCATCGCCAACTCCACACCGGTTTCTCAAAACCTGGAATTGGCACCGACCGAGCAGTGCCAATCCTGGCTACTGAGGTCTCCCGGGATTTTATCCCGCCGTGTCCCGCGCGGATTTCTCCCGCCCGGGCGGCAGCTCTCGGACCAGCCATCGCTGACGATGCGGAACCCTAGCCACCAACTCAATGATTAGAAGTGGAGCAAGGGACATGCCAGATCGGCGTTGACGGCTGCGGCGGCTTATCGCGGTGCGGCTTCCAGCCAAATCATTCCCTCAAACGCACGGGGATCATGAGATAAATGCTTCCAGGCGCAAGATTGTGACGAATTGAAAATACGAAGCATGCTTCGCATTCATTCGGACGAGGCCATCCGCGTAGCCGGTCCATTGCAGCGGCCTGCCGTTTTTGAGGCAGATTGCACAGATAATAATCGCCGGGGGCGCCGATGGCAGCCCGATCAATCAATCGTCGCGGGCGTGCCGGCAGTCCCCGAGCGCGCCGCCACAATCTTCTGCATCATCGTGACAAATCGTTTCTGGTCCGCTTTGCTCAGGTCAGTCACGGTTTCCAGATGGGCCAGCCTTGCTGACTTCTCCATCTTACCCAGCAGCGCCGCGCCCGCGCGGGTCAAGCGACAGGCCTGCGAGCGCCGGTCGTGACGCGCGGTCGCGCGATCGACAAAGCGACGCGATTGCAATCGCTTAAGTGCCCCTGTCGTCGTCGTGCGATCGAGCGCGATGTCCGCGGCCAAGGTCGTCTGATCCGCCGTTCCACGTTTCGCAAGCGCAGTAAGAAGACTGTATTGCAGCGGCGTGATCTCGAAGGCCGCGCATTTCTCCTGGAACAAGGCGACGTGGATCTGATGCAGCCGCCGGATCAGGTAACCCGGCCGCTCCTCGAGCGGCCACGGACTTTCAGCCTTCGCGCGTCGTCCTGCCATCGATGATACCCCGATACGGCGCAATGCCGCCTGCATGAATTTGAAGCTGTCTATGCCACGAATATTGGTGTAAGAAAATACGAAGTATACTTCGCAATTGGGCGGCAAAGGCGCCGCCGACGGCAGAGGAGACCGGCCATGTCACCGGCAACGTCAGTCAGCACCAGCTTCGACCTGCTTCTGCGCGGAGGCCGCGTCATCGATCCCGCCTCGGGCGTCGATGGCCTGAAGGACGTCGCCATCCGCAACGGCAAGATCGCCGTCGTGCAATCCTCCATCCTGCCGAGCAGCGCAAAGGAAGTGGTCGACGTCAGCGGCAAGATCGTGCTGCCGGGACTGATCGACACCCACGCCCATGTCTATCAATATGTCACCGGCCGCTTCGGCATGAATGCCGATATGGTCGGCGTGCAATCCGGCGTCACGACGCTGGTCGACCAGGGTGGCCCCTCCTGCATGACTCTGCCCGGCTTCCGGCACTTCATTGCCGAAAAGTCGCAGTCGCGCGTCTATGCTTTCCTCTCGGCCTATCTCGTCGGCGGACTCGAGGGACATTATTATCCGAACCTCTACCAGCCCGACTGCGTCGATATCGACGCCACCGTGAAAGCCGCTGTGGCCAACCGCGACCTCATTCGCGGCATCAAGGCCCATGCCGAGATCGGCGGTTTCGCGCGCTGGGGCATCCGTGTCATCGAGATGGCGGCGGAGATCGGCCGCCGCGCGGACCTCCCGGTCTATGTGCATTTCGGACAATTATGGGGCCTGCCGGAGAGCGGCACCAATGGCGAGGACGTCGACACCATCCTGGAGCGCGTGATCCCGCTGCTGCGTTCCGGCGACATTCTCGCCCATCCCTTCACACGCCATCCCGGCGGCTTCGTCAATCGCGAGGGCGAGGTGCATCCGGTGATCCAGGCGGCACTCGACCGTGGACTGCGGGTCGATGTCGGCCATGGCAGCCACTTCTCCTATCGGCTGGCACGCAAGGCGATCGCAGCCGGCATCGTGCCGACCACGCTCGGCGCCGATATCCACGGCTACAATACCCATGTCCCCGCGCCGGCCGGTACGCCCGATGAGCCCGCCGATGACGAGAACCATCCCTTCGCGGGCCAGGCGAAATTCAGCCTGGTGCAGGCGATGAGCTCGATGATGGCGCTTGGCCTCACCTTGGAGCAGGTGGCGCCGATGGTGACCTCGAATCCGGCCGAGATGCTCGGGCTTTCCGATAAGATCGGCGCGCTCAAGCCAGGCATGGATGCCGATGTCAGCGTGCTCGCCGAGAAGCCCGGCCGCCATATCCTGCGCGACAACGAGAAGACCGAAGTCGTCGCCGACCGGCTGTTGCAGCCGGTGTTCTGTTTGCGCGCCGGCGTTCGCCACGACGCGGTCGCTTCCATTCTGCCGCAGGCCGTGGCAGCCTGATCGCCGCGGGTGGTTCAAGCGCAGGCGGCAGACCGAATGTCCGACGTCGAACGCGTTTCTGCTTCGGGTGCAACGGGTACCGGCCAAGGCGTCGGCGCACGCCTGCCGCGCAAGGAGGACGACCGCTTCCTGCGCGGACGCGGCCAATATGTCGCCGACATCCGTCTCGCCGGCCTGCAGGACGTCGCGTTCGTGCGCAGTCCGCTGGCGCACGCACGCATCAAGGCCATTCACGTGCCGGAGCGCTTTTCAGATGTCGTGTTCACGGCGGCTGATCTTGACGGCGTCAAGCCGATCCGCGCCGTGTCTGGACTGCCGGGATTCAAGGTCTCGGAACAGCCGGTGCTCGCGACCGGCAAGGTGCGGCATGTCGGCGAGCTCGTCGCCATGTGCGTGGCGCCGACCCGGGCGGAAGCCGAAGACATCGCGGCCTCCGTCATCCTCGACCTCGAGCCGCTGCCGGCGATCCACGACATGCGCAGGGCGCGCGACACGGGCGCCGCGCTGGTCCACGAACATTGGGGCGACAACGTCTTTCTCGAATCCATGTTCGAGGTCGACATCACGGCGGCTCTCGATGCGCCCATCAAGGTGACCCGCGAAATATCGACGGCGCGGCAGTGCATGGCGCCGCTCGAAGGGCGCGGCGTGGTCGCTACCTTCGACCATCGCCTCGACCAGCTCACGCTCACCACCGGCGCGCAGATGCCGCACATCGTGCGCAATGGCCTGTCGGATTGTCTTGGGATCGAGCAGGGCCGCATCCGCATCGTCTCGCCCGATATCGGCGGCGGATTTGGGCACAAGGGAATCTTGCTGCCGGAGGAAGTCTGCCTGTCGTGGCTCGCCATGCAGAAAGGCCTCACCGTCCGCTGGATCGAGGATCGGCGCGAGCATTTGAGCGCGAGCGCAAACTGCCGGGAGCATCACTACAACATCACGGTCTATGCCGACCGCGACGGCACGCTGCGCGGCATCGATTGCGAAGCGATTGTCGATTCCGGCGCCTATTCTTCCTATCCCTTTTCCGCCTGTCTCGAAGCAGCCCAGGTCGCGAGCATCCTGCCCGGTCCCTATCGGATGCCGGCCTATCGCTGCCGGACCTATTCGGTCGCGACCAACAAATGCCCCATCCTGCCCTATCGCGGCGTGGCGCGCACCGGCGTCTGCTTTGCGCTCGAGCTCATGCTCGATGCGGTGGCCGTGGAGGCGGGACTTGAACCCAACGAGGTGCGGCTGCGCAATCTGATCCCGCCAGAACAAATGCCCTTCGACAACATCACGAGGAAGCATTTTGACAGCGGCGATTATCCGGAAGCAATGCGGCGCGCTGTTGCGGCGATCGACGTCGCTTCGGTGCGCGGGCGCCAGCGTCTCAAGGAAAAGGATGGACGCTTAATCGGTGTCGGCCTTTCCGTCTATTGCGAGCAAGCGGCGCACGGGACCTCCGTCTATGCCGGCTGGGGCATTCCGATGGTGCCGGGCCACGAGCAGGCGACTGCGCGCATGACGCCGGATGGCGGGCTCGAAATCCGCGTCGGCGTGCATTCGCACGGCCAGGGCATGGAGACGACACTAGCCCAGGTCGCGCATGAAGTTCTCGGCATCGATACGTCGAAGGTACGCATCATTCACGGCGACACCGCCATGACGCCCTACTCGACCGGCACCTGGGGCTCGCGCTCGATGGTGATGGCCGGTGGTGCGGTTGGAACAGCATGCGCCGAAATTGCCGAGCGCGCGAAGCGCATCGGCGCCAAACTGCTGCAGCTCGATCCCGCGTCGGTGTCCATGCGCGACGGCCGCGTCTGCGGCCCGAACAGTAGCATCGGTCTCTCCGAGATCGCGCATACCTGGTACCGGCGGCCGCAGGATTTGCCGCCCGATGTCGATCCCGCTGGGCTGGAATCGACCAGTGGCTACAAGCCGCGCCGCGACAGCGGCACCTTCAGCTACGCCGTGCACGCGGTGACGGTTGCCGTCGATCCCGATCTCGGCGATGTCGAGCTGCTGGACTATGTCATCGTCGAGGACGGCGGCGTGCTGGTCAATCCGATGATCGTCGACGGCCAGATCTATGGCGGGCTCGCGCAAGGCATCGGCACGGCGCTCTATGAGGAAATGCCGTTCGATGCCGCGGGCCAGCCGCTCGCGACGACGCTTGCGGACTATCTCTTGCCCGGGCCGACGGAAGTGCCGGAGCCGCGCCTCGATCACATGGAGACGCCCTCGCCTTACACCATGTTTGGCGTCAAAGGCATCGGCGAAGGCGGTGCGATCGCGCCGCCGGCCGCGATCGCCAACGCGGTCAACGACGCGCTGCGGTCGCTCGGTGTCGAGCTCCTGCACTCGCCGATCTCGCCGCGGCGGATCGTGGAAGCGGTTCTCGCGGCGCGCGAAGCGGAAAGACCGGCCGCATGAAAGCCGCCGCTTTCGCCTATGAGCGCCCTTCCAACCTCAAAGCAGCACTTGCGCTGATAGCCGAGGCGAAGGAAACGACAAAAATCATCGCGGGCGGCCAGTCGCTTGGCCCGATGCTGAATCTTCGCCTGGTCCAGCCGGAGCTGATCATCGATATCACTTCGCTGGTCGAACTGAGGCAGGCGGAGCGCAGCGGCGACGAACTCGTGATCGGCGCCTGCGTCACCCATGGCGACATTGAGGACGGCCGCATCCCCGACGTCACGCGCGGCGCCATGCAGCGCGTCGCAAGTGCCATCGCCTACCGCGCGGTGCGTAACCGCGGCACCATCGGTGGCTCGCTCAGCCATGCCGATCCGGCCGCGGATTGGGTATCGGCCCTGCCCGCCCTCGGCGCGAAGGTCAAGCTGCGCAGCGCGAACGGCGTCCGCGATCTCGCGGTCGAGGATTTCATCACCGGTGCGCTGGAATCGGCGCTGCAACCGGGCGAGATCATTGAAGCCGTGTGCGTGCCTGTCATGCCGCGCTCGGCCCGCTGGGGCTACGTCAAGGCCTGCCGCAAGCCGGGTGAATTCGCGCACGCAATCGCCGCCGTAACGGTCGATCCGGAAGTCGGCACAGCGCGCGTGGTGATCGGCGCCATCGAGGCCGCGCCGATTGTGCTCGGCGATGCGGCTTCGCTGTTCGGCGGCCGTGTCACCGGGAACTTCAGAGCGCAATTCGATCCGCGCGCGGCCGACGCGCTGCTGATCAAGGCCGGCATGGCCAACGCCGCCGACCGCCACATCCATGTCGCGGTGCTGCGCCGGGCGATCGACGAGGCGGCGGCGTGACTGATATCGACATCAACGTCAATGCACGTGCCGCGAAGGCATCCGTCGAGCCGCGCACGCATCTCGCCGACTTCCTGCGCGACCATCTCAATCTCACCGGCACGCATCTCGGTTGCGAGCATGGCGTATGCGGGGCGTGTACGCTGCTGATCGACGGCATGCCGGCGCGTTCCTGCATCACCTTTGCGGCGGCCTGCGACGGTGCGCGCGTCATCACCATCGAAGGCCTCGACGACGACGAGATCGCCACCGAGCTTCGCGCCGCTTTCACCCGTGAGCATGCCTTGCAATGCGGCTACTGCACGCCGGGAATGCTGATCTCGGCACGCGATCTCGTGCTGCGCCTCGATGAGGCGGACGAGCGCGCGATCCGCGTCGGGCTCAGCGGCAATCTCTGCCGCTGCACCGGCTATGTCGGCATCGTCCGCGCGGTGCGCTCGGTCATTGCGGACAGGCGCAAGCGCGGCATCCTGCCTGTGCCCGGCGGTGGCCGCGCCGAGCTTGGACCGGCAGGCTCCGGCAACGGCGCAAGCATTGGCCGTTCGGAGATGGGCCGGAAGCCGGTCGGTGTCGAGGTGCAGGAAAGCGCCGGCAGCAACGCTGCAATCACCGACTTCGTACCGGACAAGGTTTTCGAGGAGCGTTTCACCATCACGGCTCCGCCCGACAAGGTCTTTGCGATGTTCGGCGACATCAAGGCGATCGCGGACTGCCTTCCCGGCGTTGCGCTGACGGGCGAGCCGACGCCGGAGCACGTCGAAGGCTTGATCCGCGTCAAGCTCGGTCCGATTTCCGCCGGCTTTCGCGGCGCCGCCCGCATCGAACGCGATGGCGCGACGATGTCGGGCCGCATCGTCGGAACAGGTAACGATCAGCGCAGCCGTTCGTCGACTCAAGGCGAAATCCGCTACCACCTGGTGCCGATCGACGCCGGCGCTGCAACCCGCGTCGAGCTCGCGATCGGCTACAGCCTGCAAGGCATCCTGGCTCAGATCGCGCGCGAAGGACTGGTACGGGACCTCGCAAGCCGCCTGACCGCAGACTTTGCGCGAAATCTGGAACAACGGCTTTCGGGCGCAGCGGAACCCGGACCGGCGCAAGCAAAATCGATCGACGGCGTTGCGCTCCTGTTCCACCAGTTATGGAAGCTGGTGCGCCGGCTCACTGACCGGACCGGGAAGCGCTAACCTCCCGGTCCCCATTGCGATCGTGTGAACGTACCGCGCCTCAGTGCACGGTGACCGCGAAGTAGGTCGACGGCACGAAGCTTTGCAGACCCGACAGGCCGCTGGCGTCGCTCGCCGGGATGTCGTTGCTGGCGTCAGCCAGCGGCACGAAGCTCTTGGACTTGTCGTCGAACAGCTTGGTGATGCCGCCGACGGTCCTGGTCGCGGGATCATAGGACAGCTCGACCAGCTTGCCGGTCATGGTGTCATCGCAGATGATGCCCTTGCCGTCAGGCGCCATGCTGGTGGCGAGTAGCCATTGCACCGGGCGCGGATCCGACGAAGCGCCGATCATCACCGGGCCGTTGTTCAACAGCGCGGCGAAATCGGTCTTCCCTGCGGCAATCGGGAACGCCGGGTCGTTGGTCGGCGTCGCGTTGTGGCCGGCGCCGTCGGAGAAG
>DATHMA010000165.1:0-21227 GCA_035487555.1 Bradyrhizobium sp.
TAGCGAAGCCGCTCGCGAAGCGCGCCCCCCTAGCGCCGTAGCGAGCGAGCGGCTTCGCTAGTACCCCATCAATGACAGGACACCATCAAAGTGTTACCTATGTCTCCGGTATAAACCGTAACCCATGTGTCCGGAACGGACAGGATGCAAATGGCGCGCCCGGAACGATTCGAACGTCCGACCCTCAGATTCGTAGTCTGATGCTCTATCCAGCTGAGCTACGGGCGCGTATTTCGCATGCTATCCGCAGGCTCAACGCCCGCATTTCGGCAATATCCGAAGGATCGCGAAAGACGGCCCTAGCTACCCGCTCCGGCCGCAATTGGCAAGCGCCGGGACGAGGGTTTTGCGCCGTCATTCCGGGGCGATGCGAAGCATCGAACCCGGAATCCGGAGGTTTTGGCGCGAGATTCCGCCCTTCGTCGCATTCGCGACGCTCCGGAATGACGGGAGAACCTATGCCCTTGCCCGCTCGTTGCGCACGGAGAGCAGTTCCACCGGGCGGTCCGGGATCACGATCCGGAAAGTGGCGCCCAAGGTGCCCTCGACGAGGTGGATATCGCCGTCATGGGCGCGGACCAGCTCGGCGGCAATTGCAAGGCCGAGCCCGCTGCCGCCGGGGCGGCTCGAGCTCCGGAACGCCTCGAACAGGTGGTCGCGCGCCTTGGCCGGCACGCCGGGACCGGTATCGGACACCTCCAGAATCGCGACCGCGCCCTCGCGCCGCCCGGTGACGCGAATCTGCATGCTGGCGGGATCGTTCCTGGGATGACTTTCCAGCGCCTGCGCCGCGTTGCGGACGAGGTTGAGCAGCACGCGGAACAGCTGGTCCGGGTCGGCATCGACGGCAAGCCCGCGCTCGATCGCGCTGACCCAAGCGATCGAGGCGTCGGAAGCCAGTCCAGCGGTCTCACGGACCTCGGCCACAACAGGTTCGATCAGGATCATGCGGCGATCCGGCGCGGCCTCCTGGGCGCGGCCGTAGGACAGCGTCGACTGGCAGAAGGCGATGGCGCGTTCCAGCGAGCGCATCAATTTCGGCGCAAAGCGCTGCACCCGCGGATCGGGCACGCTGGCGAGCTGATCCGACAAAAGCTGCGAGGACGCGAGCAGATTTCGCAGATCGTGATTGATCTTGGAGACGGCGAGGCCGAGCGCGGCGAGCCGGCTCTTCTGATGCAGCATCGAGACGAGGTCGCGCTGCATGGCGGAGAGCTCGCGCTCGGCGACGCCGATCTCGTCGCCGCGTTCGCTCGGCTCGATGATCTTGGCGGCACTTTCCGGATTTTCGTGGAAGGCGACCATGCCCGCGGTCAGCCGGCGCATCGGCCGCACGAACAGGAAATGCAGGCAAACATAGACGAGGAAAGCGGTGAGGACGCCGATGCCGAGCCCGACCATCAAGAGGTTGCGAGAGAAGCGGTACATCGATTGCCGCAGCGGCTTCTCGTCGACCACGGTCTCGATGAATTGCGCGCCGCCCGGCGCAGGCCCGATCACGCGGATGGTCTGGTTGCCGCTTTCCAGCAGCATCTGGAAGGAGCCGGCGATCGCCTCCCACACCGTCATGGTGCGCATGTCGATGTCGTGGTCGATCGCAGCCGGCAGCTCGGCGCTGGCGAGCAGACGGCGCTGCTGGCCCATCTTGATGGCGACGGCGTGCGCACCGATGCTGGTCAGAATTTGCTGGGCAAGCGAATCCGGCACCATGCCTGACGGCGCGGCATCAAGGACCAGCGCGGCGGTGTTGGCCGCAGCAAGCCGGTCGTTGAGGCGGTTCATGCGGAAGTTCGCGATAGCGGGCACATAGATCAGCATGCACGCGATCACCACGAGGGGAATCGTGAGCAGCAGAAGCTTGCCGGACAGCCCCAGCCGTTGCGGCAGTTTGCCCCGCGGCGGCTGTTCGATGGTCGGCTGGTCGTCGGTCACTGACACACTGTCTGCCTTCGCTGGCCTGCCCCTTGGAACATGCGATCCACTGCCCCGGATGGTCAAATTACGGATCGCTAATGTCAGCCGTTACCCTGATTTAAGGCGAGAGCGTCGGAACGGCTATCCTCACACGCAAAAACACCGCAAAAATCAACATATTCTAGCAAAAAACTACAATTCGAAGAAACGCGCCCAAATCACCTCGGAACGTTGACGAAAACCGGTCGCTCCCTTATAAGCCGCGCCAATTGTCAGGGATGACCCGGTTTTGCCGGAGGCGGCCCGTTGCGGCCGGAACCGGTCCGTTTCGGGCCGGAGGTCATCCGGACTTCCTCTTAAACCCTTAACAGGCAGATTGCCCGGTCAGCGGAGAACCACCCGTGAAGCGGACTTATCAACCCAGCAAACTGGTGCGCAAGCGCCGTCACGGCTTCCGCGCCCGCCTCGCCACGACCGGCGGCCGCAAGGTCCTCGCCGCGCGCCGCGCGCGTGGCCGCAAGCGCCTGAGCGCCTGAGGGCCGCCGGAGACCTTATCCATGGATCGGCTGAGGCAGCGGGCGGATTTCCTCGCCGTTGCCAATGGCGCGCGGATCAATTCCAGCGCCTTCACCCTGCAGAGCCGCCCCCGCGACGATTTGGGCCCGATCCGGGTCGGATTTACGGTCACCAAGAAGAACGGGAACGCGCCCCAGCGCAACCGTATCCGCCGCCGCCTGCGAGAGGCCGTGCGCGGGCTCGACGCGATGGCGATGCGGCCGCACCATGATTATGTGCTGGTCGGGCGTCGCGCCGCCCTGACGTGCGACTTCAGTACCATGCTCGACGACCTCCGTTCGGCGCTACAACGCCTCGACCGGCAAGACCTTAAACGTCAACGCCCCAAACGCGAAGCGCCCGAGCCGCGTCCCGGATCGAACGACGAGACCCAAAGCGAGACCTAATTCGATGCTCGATAATCGCAACACCATCCTCGCCGTCATCCTCTCAGGCCTGGTGCTGATCGCCTGGCAGTATTTCTACAACATCCCGCAGATGGAGAAGCAGCGCGCCGCGCAGCAGGCCCAGGCGGAACTGCAGAAGAACGCCGCCACCCAGCCTGCCGACAACAGCTCGGCCACGAACACGCCGCCGCAGGCCGGCAGTGCCCCTGCACCGACGGCGGCCGCCCCGGCCGCGGGCAGTGGACCCGTGGTGGATCGCGACACCGCGATCGCGGCAACCCCGCGCGTCAAGATCGAGACCCCGACCCTCATTGGCAGCATCTCGCTGAAGGGCGCGCGCATCGACGATCTGTCGCTGGTGAAGTACCGCGAGACGGTCGATCCCAACTCGCCACCGATCGAGCTGTTCGCGCCTTCGAATACGGCAAGTCCCTACTATTCCGAATTCGGTTGGGTCCCGGCCGCGGGCTCGACGGTGCGTCTCCCCAACCAGGACACGACCTGGCAACAGGAGAGCAGCGGATCGCTGACGTCGTCCTCGCCGTTGGTCCTGAAATACGACAATGGCGAGGGGTTGGTCTTCCACCGCACCATTGCGGTCGATGACCACTATCTCTTCACTGTCAGGGACGAGGTCACCAACACCGGCAATGCTCCGGTGACGCTGTACCCCTACGCGCTGATCTCGCGCGGGGGCACGCCGCCGGTTTCCGGCTATTCGATCCTGCATGAAGGCTTCATCGGCTATCTCGGCGACCAGGGCCTGCAGGAGCTGACCTACAAGAAAGTCGAAGAACAGGCCGTCCCATTCACCAACGTCACCAATGCGTGGCTCGGCATCACCGACAAATACTGGGCGGCGGCCTTGCTGCCCGATACCAATCAAACCCTGATGCAGGCCCACTTCTCTACCGGCGGACAGCAGAAGCGCTACCAGGCGGATTACCTCTTGCCGGCGCAGACGATCAATATCGGCGGAACCGGCTCGGCCAATGCGCGCGTCTTCGCGGGCGCCAAGGAGGCGAGCGTCGTCGGCCTGAATTTTCCGTTCGTGGGTTTCGGCGGCTACAACCAGCAGCTCGGCCTCAACCATTTCGACCTGCTGATCGATTGGGGCCATTTCTACTTCATCACCAAGCCGATGTTCCTGGCGCTGGACTTCTTCTATCACCTGGTCGGAAATTTCGGCATCGCGATCCTGCTGGTGACCGTGATCGTCAAGCTCCTGTTCTTCCCGCTCGCCAACAAGTCCTACGCTTCGATGGCGAAGATGAAGTCGGTGCAGCCGCAGCTGCAGGCGCTCAAAGAGCGCTATCCCGACGACAAGGTGAAGCAACAGCAGGAGATGATGGAGATCTACAAGAAGGAGAAGATCAACCCGATCGCGGGCTGTCTTCCCATCGCGATCCAGATCCCGGTGTTCTTCTCGCTCTACAAGGTGTTGTTCGTCACCATCGAAATGCGGCACGCGCCGTTCTATGGCTGGATCAAGGACCTCTCGGCGCCCGATCCGACCAACCTGTTCACGCTGTTCGGCCTGCTGCATTACGACCCGACGCAGATCCCGCTGTTCGGACACTACCTCGCGCTCGGCATCTGGCCGCTCATCATGGGCGTCACGATGTGGTTCCAGATGAAGCTCAATCCGACGCCGCCGGATCCGACGCAGCAGCTCATCTTCGGCTGGATGCCGGTCATCTTCACCTTCATGCTGGCGGGCTTCCCGGCCGGGCTCGTGATCTACTGGGCCTGGAACAACACGCTATCGGTGCTGCAGCAGAGCTTCATCATGCGACGCAACGGCGTGAAGGTTGAACTGTTCGACAACATCAAGTCGACCTTCAAAAAAAAAGCGGTAAGTGAGGCGTGACGCAGCCGCGCCACGCCATTCCAAAATCTCTCTCATTCGTCATGCCCGGCATGCAGTCAAGCTAGCGCAGACTGCGTAAACTTGTCTGCGATGCCGGGCATCCACGTCTTGGAGGGTAACAACCAGAAAGACGTGGATGGCCGGGACACCATGCATGAAGACGCGCTTCGCGCTTTTGCCCGGCCATAACGAGGGCGGGCTCTTCGCATGACAGCCGACATCGATGCGAAGCTGATCGAGGCGGGACGAAAGCTATTTGCCGGCGACTGGCAGTTCATCTGGGCCTCCCCCTCGATCGAAACCCTGCCGCCGATGCAGGGGCTCGAGATCGCCTTCGCCGGCCGCTCCAATGTCGGCAAATCCTCGCTGATCAATGCGCTGACCGGCCGCAACAATCTGGCGCGGACCTCGCACACGCCGGGCCGCACCCAGGAGCTGATCTTCTTTGAAATCCCTGGCAAGGCGGCCTTGCGGCTGGTCGACATGCCCGGCTACGGCTATGCGTCCGCACCCAAGACTCAAGTCGCGTCCTGGACTGCGTTGATCCATAAGTTCCTGCTCGGGCGTGCCTCGCTGGCGCGTGTCTATGTGCTGATCGATGCGCGGCACGGGCTGAAAGACGTCGATTTCGAGGTGTTCAAGACGCTCGACCGGGCGGCCGTCAGCTATCAGATCGTGCTGACCAAGGCCGACCAGGTGAAACCGGGCGAGCTCGACGCCTGTCGCGCCAAAACCGCCGAGACGCTCGCCAAACATCCTGCCGCATTTCCCGACGTGCTCGCGACCTCCTCCCGCTCGGGTGCCGGCATGCCGGAATTGCGCGCGGCCATAATGCGGCTGCTGGAGGAGCGAAGCTGATGGCTTCCTATCGGATCCTGATCGCCCTTGCCGGCCTGATGGGCGCCTGTGGCGTCGTGCTGGCGGCGGGCGCCGCGCATCTGGCCGATGCCTCGCGTCTGGGTCCTGCTTCTTCGATGCTGTTGTTTCATGCAACAGCGGTGCTGGGCACGGCGGCGCTGACCGAACGGGGGATTTTGCATGCGCGGATCGGGATTGTGGCTGCAATTGGCTTCGTCATTGCAGCCAGCCTGTTCGCGGGTGACCTGACCGTGCGCCAATATGCCGATCACAGCCTGTTTCCGATGGCAGCCCCCACCGGCGGCACGCTGCTGATCGCGAGCTGGATCGTGCTCGCGCTTTCGGCGGTCTGGCCACGGAAAGTGTGACGGCCGGGCAACGAAACGGGCGCTTTGCGCGACGGCGGCAATCGGATAGAAACCGCACCGTCCCGCCGAACAAGCGATCAGCCCCAAGAGACCCACAATGACCGAAATCAGCCCGCTCGATCAGGCCCGCATCCTGTCCGAGGCGCTGCCGCATATGCAGCAATATGACGAGGAAACCATCGTCATCAAATATGGTGGCCATGCCATGGGCGCCGAGGACACCGCCAAAGCCTTCGCGCGCGACATCGTGCTCTTGGAGCAGACCGCGATCAATCCGGTGGTTGTGCACGGCGGCGGGCCGCAGATCGCGACCATGCTCAAGCGTCTTGGCATCCAGTCGGAATTTGCCGCGGGCCTTCGCATCACGGACGCCGCCACCATCGAGATCGTCGAGATGGTGCTGGCGGGCTCGGTCAACAAGCAGCTCGTTGGCTACATCAATGAAGCCGGCGGCAAGGCGGTCGGCCTCTCCGGCAAGGACGGCAACATGGTGAAGGCGTCGAAGACGACGCGCACCATGGTCGATCCGGACTCGCATATCGAGAAGGCGGTCGATCTCGGCTTTGTCGGCGACCCCGAGAAGGTCGACCTCACCCTGCTCAACCAGCTCATCGGCCACGAGCTGATCCCGGTGCTGGCGCCGCTCGCAACCTCGCAGAACGGCCAGACGCTCAACATCAACGCCGACACCTTCGCCGGCGCCATCGCCGGCGCGCTGAAGGCCAAGCGCCTGCTGCTGCTCACCGATGTGCCTGGCGTGCTCGACAAGTCCAAGAAGCTGATCCCGGAATTGTCGATCAAGGATGCACGCAAGCTGATCGCCGATGGCACCATTTCCGGCGGCATGATCCCGAAAGTCGAGACCTGCATCTATGCACTGGAACAGGGCGTCCAGGGCGTCGTCATCATCGACGGAAAGATGCAGCATGCGGTATTGCTTGAGCTGTTCACGAATCAGGGCACGGGCACGCTGATCCACAAGTGACGACTCAGGACCATCCATCGTCATGGCCGGGCTTAAGCGCGAAGCGCGTCTCAGCGCATATGTCCCGGCCATCCACGGCTTATGAGCGTGGCCAAGACGTGGATGCCCGGGTCAAGCCCGGGCATGACGAGCAAATTGTGCGGCAGCGCATATGGTCGCTGCTGGAGCGTACGCTGCTCGCGCTGCCGGCTGCGATCATCTCCTTCCTGGTGTCCTCCGAACCGGCCCAGGCCGACCTGAAACTCTGCAACCGCATGAGCTATGTGGTCGAGGCCGCGATCGGCATCGATGACAAGTCGGCGACCGCAACGCGCGGCTGGTTCCGCATCGATCCCGCCACCTGCCGCGTCGTCGTGCAGGGCACGCTCAATGCCGACCGCATCCTCTTGAATGCACGCGCGCTCGCCGTCTATGGCGCCTCGCCGATCCCGCAGAACGGCAGCGACACGCTCTGCGTTGCCCAGGACAATTTCGTCATCGCCGCCGCGCGCCAATGCCGCACCGGGCAGACACAAGCGCAATTCACCCAGATCACGCCGACACAGACCGACGACGGCAACCTCGTCGCCTATCTCGCCGAGGACAGTGAGTATGATGACGAGCAGGCGAGGCTTGCCGGCATCCAGCGGCTGCTCGTGATCGCGGGCTATGACGCGGCCCCGATCGACGGCGTCGACGGGCCGAAGACGCAAACGGCCTTGGCCTCCTTCCTGAAGAGCCGCGGGCTCTCTTCTGACGTTGTGCAGTCGCAAAACTTCTTCACCACCATGGTCGACGCCGTGCAGTCGCCATCCGCGACCGGGCTGACCTGGTGCAACGACACGCCGCACAAGATCATGGCGGCGGTGGCGACCGACGACGGCAAGTCCGTCGTCAGCCGCGGCTGGTACCGGATCGAGCCCGGCAAATGCCTGCATCCCGATGTCAGCGGGACGCCGAAGCAGGTGTTCAGCTTTGCCGAAGCCGTCGATGCCGACAACCGCACCATCAAGGTCAAGGACAAGCCCTTGAACTGGAGCGGCGGAAAAGAGCTCTGCACCCGCGAGAGCAAGTTCGAAACCAATGAGCAGGGCGATTGTCCCAGCCGCGGCTTCGCCGCGACGGGATTCGCGGCGGTCGATCTGTCCGCCGGCGGCAAGACGCTGCGCTTTACGATGCCGTGATGTAGCTATGATGCTCCTTGCCGCGCCACAAACTCCGCCGTCGTCCTGGCGACGTGTCCGCCGTAGCTCGAAGAGCGAAGGCGGAAAGCCAGGACGACATTGGAGAGATTGGCGCGTTCGGGAACGATGAGTTGAGAGTGGAATGAAATCACCCCGCACCTTCACCCATGTCGACACCTGGGTGTTCGACCTCGACAACACGCTCTACCCGCATCACGTCAATCTGTGGCAGCAGGTGGATGCGCGGATCGGGGAGTTCGTGTCGGCCTGGCTGAACGTGTCGGCCGAGGAAGCCCGGCTCATCCAGAAGGACTATTACCGCCGCTACGGCACCACCATGCGCGGCATGATGACGGAGCACGGTGTTCGGGCCGACGACTATCTGGCCTATGTGCACAAGATCGACCATTCGCCGCTTGAGCCCAACCCTGAGATGGGCGCGGCGATCACGAAATTGCCCGGCCGCAAGCTGATCCTGACCAACGGCTCGGTCGATCACGTCGACGCGGTGCTGTCGCGCCTTGGTCTCGTCGGCCATTTCGATGGGGTGTTCGACATCATCGCCGCCGACCTCGAGCCCAAGCCCGCGCCGCAGACCTATCAGAAATTTCTGCGCGACCATGCCGTTGATCCCGCGAAATCGGCGATGTTCGAGGACCTCGCGCGCAATCTCGTGGTTCCGCATCAGCTCGGCATGACCACGGTGCTGGTGGTGCCCGATGGCTCGAAGGAGGTCGTGCGCGAGGACTGGGAGCTCGAAGGCCGCGATGCGGCGCATGTCGATCATGTCACGGATGATCTGACGGGGTTTTTGCAGGGGTTGTTGCAACAATAGCGGCTGTCGTCCTGGACAAGCGAGGCGAAGCCGGGCGCCGATCCAGGACCCATACCGCGTGATTTATGTGACGGGCAGGCTGGCTGTAACGACGTTCTTCACCCCACCAAATCCTGTGGTAATGGGTCCCTGCTTTCGCAGGGACGACAGGGGATACAGGGCAACAGCTGAGCCTTGACTCCATCGCGCCAAATCCCGAAAAGCCTCCCCTACCCGACCATTCCTGCTCAAGGAAATACCGATGTCCGCAAGCCAGCTCGAATCCACCATCAACAGCGCGTTCGACGCGCGTGACGGCATCTCGACCTCGACCAAGGGCGAGGTGCGCGAGGCCGTGGATCATGCGCTGGAACTGATGGACAAGGGCGAAGCGCGCGTTGCCGAGCGCGAGGCTAGCGGCAAATGGAAAGTGCACCAATGGCTGAAGAAGGCGGTGCTGTTGTCGTTCCGCCTCAACGACATGAGCCCGATTCCCGGCGGCCCCGGCAAGGCCAGCTGGTGGGACAAGGTGCCCTCGAAATTCGAGGGCTGGGGCGAGAACCGCTTTCGCGATGCCGGTTTTCGCGCGGTGCCTGGAGCCATCGTCCGCCGCTCGGCCTTCATCGCCAAGAACGTCGTGCTGATGCCCTCCTTCGTTAATCTCGGCGCCTATGTCGATGAATCGACCATGGTCGACACCTGGTCGACGGTTGGAAGCTGCGCGCAGATCGGCAAGCGCGTGCACATCTCCGGCGGCGTCGGCATCGGCGGCGTGCTCGAGCCGCTGCAGGCCGAGCCCGTGATCGTCGAGGATGATTGCTTCATCGGCGCGCGCTCAGAGGTCGCCGAAGGCGTGATCGTGCGCAAGGGCGCGGTGCTGGCGATGGGCGTGTTTTTGGGCGCCTCGACCAAGATCGTCGACCGCGAGACCGGCGAAGTGTTCGTCGGCGAGGTGCCGGAATATTCCGTGGTGGTGCCGGGCGCGCTGCCCGGCAAGCCCATGAAGAACGGCCAGATCGGCCCCTCCACGGCCTGCGCCGTCATCATGAAGCGCGTCGACGAGCGAACCCGGTCGAAGACCAGTATCAACGAGCTGCTGCGGGACTGATTCGAACCGCAGAGCCCGCCAAACCGACCAATCTCCGGACTGCGATTCACCGCCGTCCGGAGGTTACGATGATCGGGTATCTGTTCAGTTTCGAGGGCCGTATCAACCGCGCCAAGTACTGGCTTGCCGGATTGGTGATCTGCGGCCTGATGTTGTTCCTGATCATGCTGTTGTTCGTTCCGATCAGCTACCTGTTCGGAGGCACTCAGAAGCTCAGCATCAACTTCAACCTGACCAACATCTTCGCCGTGTTCGACCCGCAATCCTATCGCGCCTGGTCGCGGTCCGAGCTTGGCTCGATCGCCGCCCACGCGATCGTCCTGCCTCCGGTGCTCTGGATGTTTCTCGCCACCGCGGTGAAGCGGCTGCACGATCGCGACCGGAGCGGCTGGTGGCTCGTCGTCTTCTTCGTAGTGCCTGGTCTGTGCGGACAATTCGCGGACCGTCTCCCCGACAGCTATTGGACCCTCTTCGTCATCTGGCCGATCCCCGCATGCTATCTCTGGGGTGTCGCCGAGCTCTATTTCCTCCCAGGCACGCGCTGGACCAACCGGTTCGGGCCGAACCCGCTCGGCAAGCAGCCGACGCGGCCGCGCAGCCCGACGATGAGGTTGCGTGCGACGACCACCTGGGACCAGCAGGGCGAGATCGAGCTGACGCCACATCTCGGTAGCCCGCCGCCCGGCATGCGTGTTAAGCCGGGGACATGAATGATGCCCTCTCGATCGCTCAAGCTCTCATCCGCTGTCCTTCCGTAACGCCAATCGATGCCGGCGCGCTGGGCGTGCTGGAAACGCTGCTCAAGCAGCACGGCTTCACCACGCATCGCGTCACCTTCTCCGAAGCCGGCACCGCCGACGTCGATAATCTCTATGCGCGTATCGGTGAGCAAGCGCCGCACATCACCTTTGCCGGCCACACCGACGTGGTGCCGGCCGGCGACGAGGCCGCCTGGAGCCATGGCGCCTTCTCGGGCGAGGTGAAGGACGGCTTCCTCTACGGCCGCGGCGCGGTCGACATGAAGGGCGGCATCGCCTGCAGCGCCGCGGCGGTGCTGCAATATCTCGCCGATCATGGCGGCAAGCCGCAAGAAAACGGCAAAGGCTCGATCTCGTTCCTCATCACCGGCGACGAGGAAGCCGCTTCCATCAACGGCACCGTAAAGCTTCTGAAATGGGTCACCGATCGCGGCGAGAAGTTCGATCATTGCGTACTCGGCGAGCCTTCCAACCAGCAGGAGATGGGCGACTGCATCAAGGTCGGCCGCCGCGGCTCGCAGTCCGGCACGCTCTATGTCGACGGCCTGCAGGGCCATGTCGCCTATCCGCACCGCGCGTCCAATCCCGTGCCCGACATCTCGCGGCTGATTGTCGCGATCAGCGACGAGCCGCTCGACCACGGCAGCGCGCAGTTCCAGCCCTCGAACCTGGAGTTCGTCTCGGTCGATGTCGGCAACGGCGCCTTCAACGTCATTCCAGGACAAGCGCGCGCCACCTTCAACATCCGCTACAACGACCTGCACACGCAGACGAGCTTGCGCGAGCTGGTCGAGGCGCGGCTCGCCAAAGCCGCCGGCAACCGCATCAAGGCGCGGATCGTGTGGGAGCCGTCGAACTCGAACGTGTTCGTGACCAAGCCCGGCGCGTTCACCGATCTTGCGGTCTCCGCGATCGAGGAGGTCACGGGCCGCAAGCCGGACCTCTCCACCACCGGCGGCACATCAGACGCACGTTTCATCGCGAGCTATTGCCCGGTGATCGAGTTCGGCCTGCTCGGCCAGACCATGCACCAGGTCGACGAGCGCGCCTCGGTCAGGGATATCGAGACGCTGACCAAGGTCTATCGCGGGATATTGGACCGGTATTTCAGCTGACCCGGCCGGCGCCCAAACGTCAAAAATATCTTCGCGCGATGTCGGATTGCAGCCACCTCGCTCGTCCATGAGAGGAGACTGCACACAAACTGCCGAGAGCCATCCATGTCGAATAACCTGCCGGGTGAGACGTCGAAACTCGTGATCCGCTGCTTTTCCGTGTCGGCTGACGGCTACGGCGCAGGCCCCAACCAGGACATCAACAATCCGATCGGTATCGGCGGGATGGCGTTGCACGAATGGGTTTTGCAAACGCGGACGTTTCAGAGGACGCACCTCGACAAGGACGATGGCACAACCGGGCCGGACGATGATTTTGCGGCCCGCGGGTATGAGAATATCGGCGCCTGGATCTTGGGCCGCAACATGTTCGGGCCTGTGCGCGGCCCATGGCAGGACGATGGCTGGAAGGGTTGGTGGGGCGATGAACCGCCCTATCACTGTCCCGTATTCGTGCTGACGCACCACCCCCGCGCGCCAATCGAGATGAAAGGCGGCACGGTCTTCCATTTCGTGACCGATGGCATCGAGGCGGCGGCGCAACGCGCCCGACGGGCCGCCGGCGGCAAGGATGTGCGGTTGGGCGGCGGCGTCGCAACGTTAAGGCAATATCTGCGCGCACGTCTGGTCGACGAGCTCCACATCGCGACGGTGCCGGCCCTGCTGGGATCGGGCGAAAACCTTTTCACCGATCTCGATCTCGTGAAGCTCGGCTACAAGCGCACGGAGCAAGTGGCGACCGCAAACGCCACGCACCTCGTGCTGCACAAGGCCTAGTAATCCACCTTCACCAGATACAGCCCTTCCGGCGGGGCGACGACGCCACAAGCGGCGCGGTTGCGCGCGGTGAGTGCGGCGGAGAGATCGTCTGCGCTCCAGCGGCCCTCGCCGACCCAGACCAGTGAGCCCACCATCGAGCGCACCTGGCTGTGCAGGAACGATCGCGCCGAGGTGAGGATGCGGATCGCGTCACCCTCGCGGATGACGTCGAGCTGGTCGAGCGTCTTCTCCGGCGATTTGGCCTGGCACTCCGTGTCACGAAACGTCGTGAAATCATGCTTGCCGATCAGACGCTGTGCGGCGGCATGCATCACATCGGAATCGAGCCGGCGCGGCACGCGCCAGACCCGGCCGACATCGAGCGCGAGGTTGGCCCGCGTGTTGGCGATCCGATAGAGATAGTGCCGCTTCACGGCCGAGAAGCGCGCCTCAAATGTTTCCGACACGATTTCGGCCGATCGCACCGCGACCGGTGCGGGGCGCAGATGCGCATTCACGGCGTCACGCAGCCGCCCCGGCGTGAAATGCTTGGTGATGTCGACATGCGCGGCCTGTCCCAGCGCATGCACGCCGGCATCGGTGCGGCCTGCGCCATGCACGCGCACATCTTCGCCGCAGGTCGCCTTCACCGCCGCTTCCAGCGCGCCCTGCACGGTGGGGTGATCGGGCTGCAACTGCCAGCCCGCGAACGGCGCGCCGTCATATTCGATGGTGAGCTTGTAGCGGGGCATCAGGCGAGCCGCGCCGGCGGCTTCAACGGCGTACCGCGCAAGAACTCCGCGGCTTTCATCGGCGCCCTGCCTGAGCGCTGCAATTCGACGATACGGATCGCGCCCTCGCCGCAGGCGATGGTCAACTGATCGTCGAGCACGGCACCGGGCGCGCCGGCACCCTTCGCTAATTCGCAGCGCAAAATCTTCACGCGCGCCGCGTCGCTACCGCCAGCGATCTCACTCCACGCGCCTGGAAATGGCGAGAGCCCATGGATATGCCGCAGCACTGCGCGCGCCGGCTTGTTCCAGTCAATCCGCGCTTCGGCCTTGTCGATCTTGGCGGCGTAGGTGACGCCCTCCTCGCTCTGTTTGGTGAGCTTCAGCGCGTCGCGCTCCAGCGCCGCCATCGCCCGCACCATCAGGTCGGCACCGAGCGGCGCCAGCGCGTCGTGCAGGTCGGAGGCGGTCATCGCATCCGTGATCGGAAGCCGCTCGGCCATCGCGACGTCGCCGGTGTCGAGGCCGACATCCATCTTCATCACCATGACGCCGGACTCGGCGTCACCGGCCATGATCGCCCGGTTGATCGGGGCTGCGCCGCGCCAGCGCGGCAACAGCGAGGCGTGCAGGTTGTAGCAGCCGAGTTTCGGCGCATCCAAAATGGCCTGCGGCAGGATCATACCATAGGCGACGACGACCGCGGCATCGGCCGTATGGGCGCGAAACTCTTCCAGCGCCTCCGGTGTCTTCAACGTTTTCGGCGTTGCGACGGGAATGCCCAGCCGCCGCGCCTCGACTTCCACCGGCGTCGCCTGCAGCTTCATGCCGCGCCCGCCCGGCTTCGGCGCACGGGTATAGACCGCCGCAATCTCGTGGCCATGCGCGGCCAGCTCCAGCAGCGTCGGCACGGAGAAATCCGGCGTACCCATGAAGATCAGGCGGAGGGGCACAGGCTACTCCCCCGCGCGCTTGGCGGCCTTGGAAAACTTCTTGTTCACGCGGTCGCGCTTCAGCTTCGACAGATAGTCGATGAAGAGCACGCCGTTGAGATGGTCGATCTCATGCTGGATGCAGGTGGCGTAGAGGCCCTCGGCGTCTTCCTCATGCAGCTTGCCGTCGAGATCCAGAAAGCGCACGCGCACCCGCGCCGGCCGCTCGACCTCCTCGTAATATTCGGGGATCGAGAGACACCCTTCCTCGTAGACCGATAATTCCTCCGACGAGGAGATGATCTCGGGATTGATGAAGACGCGCGGCTGCGGCTTGGTCTCGCCTTCCTCGTTCTTCTTCGCCAGATCCATGGTGATCAGCCGCAGGGGTTGCGCGACCTGAATCGCGGCCAGCCCAATGCCCGGCGCCTCATACATGGTCTCGAACATGTCGTCGGCGAGCTTGCGGATCTCCGGCGTCACCTTCTCGATCGGCTTGGAGACGAGCCGCAACTGCTTGTCCGGCAGGATGATGATTTCGCGTAATGCCATTTCTTCCAGGTGTCCTCGGTCGGCGATTTAAGGGGCTGACAACGCTGGGTCAATGCGAGCGGGAACGCGTTAACCCCTCGCTAACCATAAAAATTCATCCGTGGTTAACCATAAAAATTCGGCCTCTATTAACCATAAATGTTCCCTCTTCGTTCGCGCCGGACCGCGAATCGGCTAGACAGAGCAGCATGAACCCGATTCTTTTCATGATCGGCGGCTGGCCGGTCCACATCACCGACATTGTCATCGCCTTCGCCGCGGCGACGCTGCTCCTGCTCCTGATCATCACCATCGTGGTGGCAAGGTCAGGCAAGCGCGAGGCGGAACACGCGAGCGTGCAGGCCGCGCGGGCCGATGAGCTGGAGCAGCGGCTGAGCGAGATGCTGCGGGCGCAGGCCGAGGCTAGCGGCCGCGTCGACGCCATGGCCCAGGCGCTGGCCGGCCGGCAGGCCGACATGGCGCGCGCCGTCAACGAGCGGCTCGATTCCGTCACGCACCGGGTCGGGCAGTCGATGGAGTCCTCGACGCGCAACACCATGGACTCATTGCGCGTGCTGCATGAGCGGCTTGGCATCATCGACAATGCCCACAAGAACCTCACCGACCTCACCACCCAGGTGACGACCTTGCGCGACGTGCTCGCCAACAAGCAGGCACGCGGCGCCTTCGGCCAGGCGCGGATGGAGGCGATCGTCCAGGACGGCATGCCCAAGGGATCCTTCGAGTTCCAGTACACGCTCACAACGGGCAAGCGGCCGGATTGCGTGGTGTTCCTGCCCGACCAGCGCCCGCTCTGCATCGACGCCAAATTTCCGCTGGAGGCGATGACCGCGCTGCACGACGCGCGCACGGACGACGAGCGGAAATACGCCTGCCAGCGGCTGCGCAACGACGTGATGAAACATGTCGCCGACATCGCCGAGAAATACCTGATCCCGGGCGAGACCCAGGACACTGCCTTGATGTTCGTGCCGTCGGAATCGGTCTATGCCGAAATCCATGACGGCTTTGATGATGTGATCCAGAAGGCCTATCGCGCCCGCGTCGTGCTGGTGTCGCCGTCGCTTCTGATGCTGGCGATCCAGGTGATGCAGCAGATTTTGAAGGACGCGCGCATCCGCGACGCCGCCGACCAGATCCGCAACGAGGTGATGCATCTCGGCGACGACCTCACGCGCCTGCGCGATCGCGTGCTGAAACTGCAGAAGCATTTTGGCGACGTCAACGAGGACATCCGCCAGGTGCTGATCTCCGCCGACAAGATCGAAAAACGCGCCGGCCGCATCGAGGAGCTTGATTTCTCGAAAGAGCCCCCGCCGGAGCCGCCAAGGCTGGTGACGCCGGCGACGCCGGATTTGTTTCCACTGCGGAAATTGCAGGCGGGGGAGTAGCAGATCCGTAGGGAAGCATTTTTCCCAGAATCTGCTACCAACGGCGGCATGACCGCTCCCGAAGCTACCTCCGACACGCACGCTTCCGCCACAAAGCCAAAAGCGTCCTGGCGCGATGGCCTGGCTGTCTACCTGCAGCCGCGCGTGCTGATCGTGCTGCTGCTCGGCTTCTCCTCGGGGCTGCCGCTGGCGCTATCGGGCTCGACGCTGCTGATCTGGATGCGCGAAGCTGGCGTCGATCTCGGCACCATCGGCCTGTTTGCGCTGGTTGGTACGCCCTACACGTTGAAATTTTTGTGGGCGCCGCTGGTCGATGCGCTGCATGTTCCGTTTTTCACGCGGCAATTCGGCCGGCGTCGCGGCTGGCTGTTGCTGTCGCAACTGCTGCTGATCGCTGCGATCCTGTTGCTCGCGACAACCGATCCCGCGCGCTCACCGCTTTTCGTGGCGGTTGCAGCGCTGCTGGTCGCAGCGACATCCTCGACCCAGGACATCGTGGTCGATGCCTTTCGCGTCGAAAGCCTGCCCGAGAGCGAACAGGCCGCCGGCATGGCATCCTATGTCGCGGCCTACCGCATCGGCATGCTGGTCTCGACCGCCGGCGCGCTGTTCATCGTCTCCGGATTCGAATCGACGGGACTGGCGCGCAACGCCGCCTGGAAGTGGGGCTATGTGGTGATGGCAGCGCTGGTGCTGATCGGCTGCATCACCGCGCTGGTCGCGACCGAGCCGGAACCTTCCGTGCGCGCCGAAGCCGCGACCCATGACGAAAGCGCCCTCACGCGCGTGATCCATGCGGCGGTCGGTGCCTTCTCGGAGTTCCTGACCCGCAGGGATGCGATCGCAGCGCTTGCTTTCGTGGTGCTGTTCAAATTCACCGATGCGTTCTCCGGCAGCATGACGGCGCCGTTCGTGATCGACCTCGGCTTCTCCCGCAACGACTATGCCGCGATCGTCAAAGGCGTTGGCCTCGCCGCGACCCTGATCGGCGGCTTTGCCGGCGGTTTTGTCGCGCGGCGCTATTCACTTGCCGCGAGCCTCTGGATCGGCGGCGTGCTGCAGGCGGTCGCCAATCTGTCCTTTTCCTGGCTTGCGCTGGTCGGCATCAATCAATGGGCGCTGGCGCTCGCGATCACGGCCGAGAATTTTACGAGCGCGATCGGCACCGTGATCTTCGTCGCCTACCTCTCGGCGCTGTGCCGCAATCCGCTGCACACCGCGACCCAATATGCGCTGCTCACCGCGCTGTCCGCGGTCGGCCGCACCTATCTGTCCTCGGGCGCCGGCTTCATCGCAAAGGCTGTGGGATGGCCGCTGTTCTTCGTGATTTGCATGCTGGTTGCGATCCCGGGCCTTGTGCTGCTCACCTGGCTGCAGCGGCGCGGGCATTTCGACGAGTTGGGGCCGGTGAAGGTCTAGTGCTTCGTCACCACGCTCCATTTGGTGACGACGGCTTCGGTCATCTGGCCGGCATCCTGCGCGCAAGACACTTCTTCCACCTTCACCGAAATTTCCTTGCCGACAAAGTTCTTCAGTTGCGCGGCCTGGGCGTCGCTGTTGGTGACGAGCTGGAAGGTCTCGGGCCCGGTCTCGAGATTACAAAGCCCGCTCGGCGGCGGCAGCCGACGCGGCTCGCTGGTGATCTGATAGGTCGCCACGCGTTTGCCGTAGCCCCCGCTTTTCACCCGCATCGCCGTCAGTTCCCCCGACAACACGTCGCCGGCATTGATCGGCTTGCCCGGTTTCGTCGGCGCGGGTTCCGCATCTTGCGCGAACGCGGCCGATGCCACGAACGCGATCGCCACGACACACGCACAAGCCCAGCGTTTGGCGAATCGGGGTTTCGTCATGGGGAGGAAGTTCCGTTTATTTTGGGCCGATCGGCCGAAGCGCGATGGATCGCCATCGCGCTCCAGGTTTTTGATGGCGCATGATCTTTTCGGAAAACCGCTTCACACTTTTCCGGATCATGCGCTAGAACAGTGTCCGCTGCCGCATCGCTGCAGATAGCGTACCTTCATCGAGATAATCAAGCTCGCCGCCGACGGGAACGCCATGGGCGAGCCGCGTCACCTTCACATTGGCCTCCTGCAACAAATCGGTGATGTAGTGTGCGGTGGTCTGCCCATCCACGGTTGCATTCAGCGCCAGAATGATCTCGTGCACCTCGGCCTCATGGGCGCGTTTCACCAGAGCGTCGATGGTGAGGTCCTGCGGGCCGACACCATCGAGCGGCGACAACGTCGCGCCGAGCACATGATAGCGCCCATTGGTCGCGTTGGCGCGTTCCAGCGCCCAGAGATCGGCGACATCGGCCACGACCACGATGATCGAGCCATCGCGGCGCGGATCGGTGCAGACCGTGCAGGGATTTTGCGTGTCGATATTGCCGCAGGTCTTGCAGACCTGGATCTTGTCGATCGCCACTTGCAGCGCTGACGACAGCGGCGTCATCAGGGCTTCACGCTTCTTGATCAGATGCAGCGCCGCCCGCCGCGCCGAGCGGGGCCCAAGGCCCGGCAGGCGCGCCAAAAGCTGGATCAGGCGTTCGATTTCAGGGCCGGCAACCGCGGGCATTGTTTATGAACCAAGCCCCAGCATTCCCGGCGGCAGCCCAAGCCCGCCGGCCAGCGACTGCATCTTTTCCTGCATCGCCGCTTCCGCCTTGCGCCGTGCGTCGGCGAGCGCGGTGACGAGCAGGTCCTCGACAATCTCGCGCTCTTCGGGTTTGAGCAGCGAGGCGTCGATCTTCACGCCCTTCACTTCCATCTTGGCGGTCATGCGCACGGAGACGAGGCCGCCGCCAGAAATACCCTCGACTTCGACGTTGCCGAGTTCATCCTGCATCGCCTGCATCTTCGATTGCAGCTGCGCCGCCTGCTTCATCATGCCGAGAAAATCAGGCATCGGTGGTTTCCTTAGGACAAGCTAGAAATCGTTGTCGGAATCGTCCGGGCCTTCGCCGGCAAAACCGTCATCGTTCAGGTCCGGAGCGCTAGCATCGGATTCCGGCGGCTCGGCGGCAAGCCTGCGCACCTCGACCAGTTTGGCGCCGGGGAAACGCGCGAGCACTTCTTTTACCCGCGGATCGGCCTCGGCAGCGCGCTCGCGCTCACCCTTGGCGACGAGGTTCTGCTCGCGCAGGGTCGACTGGCCGGCCTCGTTGGAGACGACCACGGTCCAGCGGCGGTTGGTCCATTGCTCGAGCTTGCGGGAGAGCTCGTTGACCAGCGTGCGCTGGGCATGGCGCTCCAGCGCGATTTCCAGCCGGCCATCCTCCATCCGCACCAGGCGGACATCGCTTTCAAGCGCGGATTTCATCATCAGATCGCGCTTATCACCGGCAAGCGCAACCAATTCGGGAAAGGTTGAAATCTTTCGCGCGGGGGCCGCGCTGGCTTCGGGCGCGGCCATCTGCGGCCGCAGCGAGGCTTCCGGGGCCGCGCGCGTCGCTGCCGCTGCCCGTGCCGGCGCGGATGAAATGACGGAAGGCGCCGGCGCCGGCATCCCGCGCGACGGCGCGCCGGACGTCACCGCCGGCGAAGCGCCGCCATTCTGCTCGATCATCCGGATCGCCTCATCCGGCGTCGGCAGGTCGGCGACATAGGCGATCCGCACCAACACCATTTCGGCCGCCGCCGCCGGCCGCGTCGCAGCTTGCGCCTCGGTGATGCCCTTGAGCAGCATCTGCCACATCCGCGACAGCACGCGCATCGAGAGCTTGGTCGCGAAGTCGCGCGCGCGAACGCGCTCGGTCTCGCTGAAGACGACGTTGTCGGCGGTCGCCGGCACGATCTTCACGCGGGTGACGAAGTTGACGAATTCGGCGAGGTCGCTCAGCACCACGATCGGATCGGCGCCGACGTCATATTGCTCGCGAAATTCCTTGAAGGCGCTCGCGATATCGCCGCGCACCAATTGTTCGAACAGATCGATCACGCGGGTGCGGTCGGCAAGGCCCAGCATCTGCCGCACTGCCTCGGCGCGCACGTGGCCCGCGGCATGCGCGATCGCCTGATCCAACAGCGACAACGAATCGCGCACCGAGCCTTCGGCGGCGCGGGCGATGATGCCGAGCGCTTCCGGCTCGATCTCGACGCTTTCCTTTTTCGCGATATTCGAGAGGTGCTTCATCAGCACATCGGCTTCAACGCGGCGCAGATCGAAGCGCTGGCAGCGCGACAGCACCGTCACCGGGACTTTCCGGATTTCGGTGGTGGCAAAGACGAACTTGGCGTGCTCCGGCGGCTCTTCCAGCGTCTTCAGGAAGGCGTTGAACGCCGCGGTCGACAGCATGTGGACTTCGTCGATGATGTAGACCTTGTAGCGCGCGCTCGCCGGCGCATAGCGCACGCTGTCATTGATCTGGCGAACGTCGTCGACGCCGGTGTGAGACGCGGCATCCATCTCCAGCACGTCCATGTGCCGGCTTTCCATGATCGCCTGGCAATGCACGCCAAGCGTCGGCATGTGGATGGTCGGGCCCTTCGCCGAACCGTCCGGCAGCTCGTAGTTCAGCGCACGTGCGAGAATGCGCGCGGTCGTGGTCTTGCCCACCCCGCGCACGCCGGTCAGGATCCAGGCCTGCGGAATGCGTCCCGTTTCGAACGCATTGGAAACCGTGCGCACCACGGCGTCCTGGCCGATCAAATCCTCGAAACTGGACGGACGGTATTTGCGCGCCAACACCCGGTACGGTTTGGCCGCACCGGTTGCACCGAGGTCGAAGCCGCCCTGGTCGGCGCTGTCGGGCTTGTGATCGGGGGCGCCAGCGTCGGTCATTGGTCGATCCGCAATGTCAATTCTCTCGGCCGGCTTTTGCGGAAAGGAGCGAACGGCCCGGCGCAAAGGTCGCGGCCGGCGCGATTCGCTCGGAAAAACAGGTAGGAGACTGACGAGCGACCCGATCCGGACCTCGTTAGGGCTGCTTCCTTCCGGACCTGACCC
>DATHMA010000166.1:0-4194 GCA_035487555.1 Bradyrhizobium sp.
GGTCTGATCTTCTTCAGACTCCTACGATCGTCTCTCAAAACGTCCAAAATAAATAACGCGCGCAGCCGCCTGGCTGCATAGGGAGTGACGCGATGAAATCGGCTTTCCATCGATCCGTTCTTGCACTGGCGACAATCAGTATTGTCGCGGGTGCGAGCTTCGCCAATGCGCAGCAGGCGGCTGACAAGAGCCGGCCGTTGAAGAAATATGAATCCGGCACCAAGGATTTCTGGACCCATCCGCCGGATGACTGGTTCCTCGGCGACGAAACCGAGGCGCAGAAGGGCCTGGCGCCGCCGAACGGCCCGCCGACCGGTGCGTCGGACGCCGAGCTCGCGACGCTCATCAAGAAGATCAAGCTGCCGCCGGGCTTCAAGATCGAGGTCTACGCCTCGGGCGTGCTCGCCGCGCGGCAAATGGCCTGGGGCGACAAGGGCACGCTGTTCGTCGGCTCCTTCGGCCTCGGCAATGTCTACGCCATCAAGGACAACAACGGGAAGAAAGAGGTCAAGACCCTCCTCAAGGGCCTCAACATGCCCACAGGGCTCGCCTTCCAGAACGGCTCGCTCTACGTCATCGCCGTCGACAAGCTGATCAAATACGACAACGCCGAGGCCAATCTCGACAATCTCGGCTCGGGCAAGGTGGTGTATGACGACATGCCGTCCTACGCCGCACATGGCTGGAAATATCTCGCGGCCGACAAGGATGGCTGGTTCTACATTCCGTTCGGACCTCCCTTCAACGTCGGCATTCCGCCGACCAGCGTCTCGCAGATCCGACGCGTCGATCCCAAGACCGGCAACGCGGAAGTCTGGGCGCTCGGCGTTCGCAACTCGGTCGGCGGCGACGTCGATCCGCGCACCGGCAAATACTGGTTCACGGAAAACGCCCGCGACTGGATCAGCGACGACCTGCCCTCCGACAAGCTCAACATGATCAGCAAGATGGGCGAGCATTTCGGCTATCCCTATTGCCATCAGGGCGACCTGCCGGATGCGAAATTCGCGATGGGTCACAAATGCTCGGAGTTTACGCCTCCGGTCTATAATCTCGGCGCGCACGTGGCTCCGCTCGGCATGAAGTTCTATACCGGCAGCCAATTCCCGGCCGAGTACAAGAACTCGATCCTGATCGCCGAGCACGGCTCCTGGAATCGTCACAAGTACCAGGGCGGTCGCATCGTGCGCATCACGGTCGGACCCGACGGCAAGAACGCCAAGCAGGACATCTTCGCATCCGGCTGGATCGAAGGCGACCAGGGTTATCTCGGTCGTCCCGACGACATCATCCTGGACAAGGATGGCTCGATCCTCGTCGCCGATGACTGGGCTGGCGCGATCTACCGCATCAGCTACAGCAAGTAGTATTAGCCGAACGAACAAAGGGGCTGCGGTGGCTGGTTCGCCGCAGCCTCAACTTTTTGGGCAATGGGGCGTTGTAACTCGTCATGCCCGGGCTTGACCCGGGCATCCATCAAAATCGACAAGCTCTCTCTTGCTCGATGGATTGCCGGGTCAAGCCCGGCAATGACGATGGGAGAAAATGAAATGCGATCCGTTCTTGCCGCGACACTCTTCATCGCCACTCTCTCGTGTCTTCCCGCCCACGCCGCCGACGTCAAGGACAAGGCCGAAGTCTGCAAAGGCTGCCATGGTGACAACAGCATCTCGCAGATGGAGAACATACCCTCGCTGGCAGGCCAGCTCGATCAGTACATCCAGTGGCAACTGGTCTATTTCCGCTCAGGCGCACGCAAGAACGAGCAGATGCGGCCGATCGTCGAGGGTATCTCCAACGAAGACATCCGCAACCTCGGCGCCTATTTCGCGGCGATAGAGCCGTTCAAGGCCACGCCCGACGACAATCCGGATCTTTCGGCGAAGGGCAAGCAGGCCGCAGCCGGCCGACGCTGCGCCTCATGTCACGGCGACAATTTCGCCGGCACCAAGGCCGTCCCGCGCCTCGCCGGCCAGCGCGAGGACTATCTCACCAAGACGCTGCACGACTACAAATCGAGTGCGCGCAACGGCGGTCCCCAGGGCGTGATGTCCGACGTCGCCTATCCGCTCAGCGATGAAGAGATCGAAGCGCTGGCGCACTATCTCGCGCATTTCACGGGAAGCTGATCGCCTTGTCATCCTGGACAAGCGACGGCGTCCGCCGTAGCTCAACGAGCGAAGGCGGAAGCGCGATCCAGGACCCATTACCACAGGGAGCCGTAGTTACAGTGAGCTGTGGCCATAGCGTCGGCTACGACAGCCTCCTATGGTAATGGGTCCTGGCGTTCGCCAGGACGACAGCGGAGTTTTATCCGCGCGAAACACCGCAAGCCTGCAATTCTACTGAGCTTCGCGCACTCTCTCATAGGCCTTCAGGTGGGTATAGGCCGTGCGCAGCTTGGGCGCCGGGATTTTCGCCGCGTCGGCGCGAGCGATCATGTCGCCGATGACGTGATCGGCCTCGACCTTGCCGCCGGCCTTGATGTCGCGGAACATCGAGGCCGTCAGCGGCGAGCCCTCCGCGGTCAGGTTGCCCTTGACGCGCTGGAAGAACGGGCCGCCCGGCTCGTGACCTGCGGCCTTTGCGACCGCGGTGCATTCGTCGAGAATGCCGAGCAGGAAATCCTTGCCGCCGGGCGAAGCCACGATCGCGCCGATTGGGGCGCGCATCAGGCTGGTGGAAGCCGCGATGGATGCGAGGAACACCCACTTCTCCCACATGTCCTGCATGACGTGCTCGCTCAGTGCGGCGCCATTGACGGTCGAGAACACCTCCGCGATGGCGCGAACACGATCGGACTTGGTGCCGTCGCGCTCGCCGAAGCCCAGCGACTGCATCGGCTGCAAATGCACTACCTCACGCTGCGCGTTCAGCGTCACCGCAATGGCGCAGAGTCCGCCGAGCACACGGTCGTGGCCGAACCTCTCGTCCAGCGTGTCCAGATGCAGCATGCCGTTGAGCATCGGGATGATCGAGGTCTGCGGCCCCACCGCCGGAGCAAAGGATTTGATGGCGTCGTCGAGGTCGTAGGCCTTGCAGCTCAGGAGCACGACATCGAACTTGTCCTTGATGGTATCGGCCTGCACGGTCGCCGGATTCTTCAGCGTGACGTCGCCATTGGGGCTTTTGATCACCAGCCCGGCCGACGCCAGTTCGCTCGCGCGCTTCGGGCGCACCAGGAACGTAATATCGCGCCCGGCCTGCAGCATCCTGCCGCCGAAATATCCGCCAATGGCGCCAGCGCCGACTACCAATACTCGCATTTTCTTCTTCCTTCGTTGTTATTCGGGCGTGGCCTTCTACCACTTCTCGCCGAACGGGCGGATTTCCATTTCAAACGTCCAGGCGCTCTTCGGCTGCTGATAAAGCTGCCAATAGGCGCCGGCGACCGAGGCTGGCGGCATCAGCAAGTCGGGATTATCAAGCGCTTCCTTGCCCCAAAGCTGCTCGCGGCGCTCGCGTACCCAGGCGGTATCGACGCCGGAATCGATGATGAGATGGGCGACATGGATGTTCTTGGGCCCTAGCTCGCGCGCCATCGATTGCGCCACCGCGCGCAAGCCGAACTTGGCGCTGGCGAAGGCCGCAAAGCCGCTGCCGCCGCGAAGCGAGGCAGTAGCTCCGGTGAAGAAGATGTTGCCCTGCCCGCGCGGCACCATCAGCCGTGCCGCCTCGCGGCCGGCGAGGAAGCCGGAATAGCAGGCCATCTCCCAGACCTTGCGGAAGACGCGTTCGGTGGTCTCCAGGATCGGGAAATTGACATTGGCGCCGACATTGAAGATGCAGATTTCGAGCGGCGCATGCTTGTCGGCGTCGGAGAGGAACGCAATCGTCTCCTCCTCCTTGCGCGCATCGAGCGAGCGGCCGAAGATGGTGCCGCCGGCGGCCTCCACTTCCTTCATCAGCGGCTCGAGCTTCTCGCCGTTGCGCCGTCCGGCGAACACGGCAAAACCTTCAGATGCAAATTTCTTGACGATCTCTGCGCCGATATAGTCGCCGGCGCCGATGACCGCGACCGTGGCGTTGCGCTTTTGCATGGTGTTCTCTCCACTCCCTCGCCGTCGTCATTGCGAGCGCAGCGAAGCAATCCAGATTATTTCCGCAGATTCAGTATGGATTGCTTCGTCGCTACGCTCCTCGCAATGACGGGGCCGGATCATTTGCCGGAAACCATCTCCTCCACCTCGCGCA
>DATHMA010000167.1:0-2808 GCA_035487555.1 Bradyrhizobium sp.
GACCTCCAGCGTTAGGATCGGGGTGCCTTCGCTCACCTTGTCACCGAGCTTGACGGCAACAGTTTTGACGATTCCTGCCGCTGGCGAGGGGACCTCCATCGAGGCCTTGTCCGACTCCAGCGTGATCAGCGGATCTTCCGCTTTCACCCGGTCGCCCGGCTTCACCTGAATCTCGATGATCGGCACGTCGGTGAAGTCGCCGATGTCGGGAACGCTAACTTGTGCAATCTCACCCATCACACCTTCCCCGACCGTGACCGTCACTTGTCGAGACCCCTGTTGCGCGCGCGAACGGATCGCATCAAGGATATCTCGTCATGTTTTCCACGGCGCCGGTTTTTCAGCATTGATGCCGTACTTGGCGATTGCGGCCTCGACCTTCGTCGTGGAAAGCGTTCCGTCGTCCGCTAGCGCTTTGAGTGCTGCGAGCGTCACATAGTGGCGATTGACTTCGAAGAACTTGCGCAGCGCGACGCGATAGTCGCTGCGGCCGAAGCCGTCGGTGCCGAGACACACATAACGCTTCGGCACGTAGGGTCTGATCTGCTCAGGGAACGCGCGCATATAGTCGGTTGCCGCGACAACCGGCCCGTCGCGCCTGGCCAGGCATTCTTCCACGTAGCTCCGGCGCGGCTTGCTCGCGGGATGCAGCAGGTTCCAGCGCTCCGTCTCAAGGCCCTCGCGGCGCAGCTCGTTGAAGCTCGGGCAGCTCCAGATGTCGGCGGCGACACCGAAGTCGTTCTCCAACAGGTCCGCGGCGGCGATGACCTCGCGCAGGATCGTGCCGGAGCCCAGAAGCTGCACGCGCGGCACGTTTTGCCGGTTCCCTTCGCGCAATAGATACATGCCGCGCCGTATTCCCTCCTCGGCGCCGTCAGGCATGGCCGGGTGGGGGTAGTTTTCGTTCATCAGCGTGATGTAGAAGTAGACATCTTCCTGATCCTTGAGCATGCGGCGCAGACCGTCCGCAATGATGACCGCGACCTCGTAGGCGAACGTCGGATCGTAGGCGACACAGTTGGGAATGGTGGCTGCGAGCAGATGGCTATGGCCGTCCTCGTGCTGAAGCCCCTCCCCGCTGAGCGTGGTCCGTCCGGCGGTGCCCCCCAGCAGGAAGCCACGGCAGCGCATGTCGCCTGCCGCCCAGGCCAGATCGCCGACGCGCTGCAGTCCAAACATCGAGTAATAGATATAGAACGGGATCATCGGCACGTTGCTGGCGCTGTAGCATGTTGCCGCCGCGATCCATGACGACATCGCTCCGGCCTCGTTGATGCCCTCCTGCAGCATCTGACCGGACTTGTCCTCGCGGTAGTACATGAGTTGGTCCGCGTCCTGCGGTTTATAGAGCTGGCCGACCTGCGAGAAGATGCCGAGCTGCCGAAACATCCCCTCCATGCCGAAAGTGCGCGACTCGTCGGGTACGATCGGCACGACGAATCTGCCGACCGCCTTGTCGCGCAACAGGGTATTGAGGATCCGCACGAACGCCATGGTGGTCGAAATCTCGCGATCTTCGGTGCTCGCAAGCTGCGCCTTGAATACCGACAGCTCCGGCACGTCCAGCGAATTCGAGCTCCGGCGGCGTTGCGGCAAGGATCCGCCGAGCTGCGCACGTCGCTCGCGCAGGTACTTCATCTCGGGACTGTCGTCGGCGAGCGTGAGGAACGGTATTTCCTCGAGCTTCTCGTCCGACACCGGAATGGAGAAACGATCGCGGAACTTGCGCAGCGCCTCGAGTCCCATCTTCTTCTGCTGGTGGGTGATGTTCTGGCCTTCGCCGGCCTCGCCCATGCCGTAGCCCTTGACGGTCTTGGCGAGAATGACGGTCGGCTGGCCGGCATGCTTCGCGGCGGCGGCATAGGCGGCATAGACCTTGACCGGATCGGAGCCGCCGCGCCGGAGCGCCCAAATGTCATCATCGCTCCAGTCCTTCACCAGTGCGGCGGTCTCCGGGTACTTGCCGAAGAACTGCTGACGCACATAGGCACCGTTCTTGGACTTGAAGTCCTGGTATTCACCGTCGACGCACTCTTCCATGCGTTTGCGCAACAGGCCGGAGGTATCCTTGGCGAGCAGTGCATCCCAGCCGGAGCCCCACAGCACCTTGATCACGTTCCAGCCGGCGCCGCGGAAGATTCCTTCGAGCTCTTGCACGATCTTGCCGTTGCCCCGCACCGGCCCGTCGAGACGCTGAAGGTTGCAGTTGATGACAAAGATGAGATTGTCGAGCAGTTCGCGGCCGGCGAGCGAGATCGCACCGAGCGATTCCGGCTCGTCCATCTCGCCGTCCCCCATGAAAGCCCACACCTTGCGCCGCTCGGTGTCAGCAAGGCCGCGGCCATGCAGATATTTGAGGAATCGCGCTTGATAAATCGCCATCAGCGGGCCCAGGCCCATCGAGACGGTTGGAAACTGCCAGAACTCCGGCATCAGCCAGGGATGCGGGTACGAAGAAAGGCCGGTGCCGCCGGTCTCCTGACGAAAGCTCAGCAGCTGCGCTTCGCTGAGCCGCCCCTCGACAAAAGCGCGGGCATAGATGCCGGGCGCCGAGTGGCCCTGGATGTAGATCAGGTCGCCGCCATGCTGCGCGGACGGTGCGCGCCAGAAATGGCCGAAGCCGATGTCGTAAAGCGTCGCCGCCGATTGAAAACTGGCGATATGCCCCCCCAGCTCGGATGATTCCTTGTTGGCACGCAAGATGATCGCCACTGCGTTCCAGCGGATGATTGACCGAATGCGATGTTCGATGTCGCGATCCCAGCTCGCGCGTTCCTCGCGCTCCGGCGGAATCGTATTCACGTATGG
>DATHMA010000168.1:0-14376 GCA_035487555.1 Bradyrhizobium sp.
GCGGTCGTGATCATGTTGCGCTCGGTGGCGATGCCGACCACCGCCTTGATGATCGAGGACGAGCCGGTGTCGTCGGTCACTTCCTTGACGAAGGCGCGGTCGATCTTGATCTTGTCGAACGGGAAGCGGTGCAGATAGCGCAGCGACGAATAGCCGGTTCCGAAATCGTCGAGCGCGATGTGAACGCCGAGCTCGCGCAGTTGTGCGAAGGTCGTCAGCGCCGCCTCGTCATCGCCGATCAGCACGGCTTCGGTGATCTCGAGCTCGAGGCGCCGCGGGTCCAATCCGGACTTTGCCAGCGAGCTTGCGACGTTGAGCGCCAGCGTCTGCGATTTGAACTGTACCGGCGAGACGTTGACGGCGATCCGCACATGCGACGGCCATTTCTCGGCCTCGCGGCAGGCGGTGTCGAGCACCCACTGGCCGATCTCCTGGATCAGCCCGGTTTCCTCGGCGAGCGGTATGAATTCGGCCGGCGAGATCATGCCGCGGAGCGGATGTCGCCAACGCAGCAGCGCCTCGCAACCGACGATCTTCTCGCTGTCGAGATCGGCCAGCGGCTGATAGTGGACCTCGAAGCCGCCTTCCGCCATCGCAGCACGCATGTCGCGTTCCAGCTCGCGGCGGGCATTGGCTTCCGTCTTCATGCCGGGCTCGAAGAAGCGGTGAACGCGCCGGCCGGCCGCTTTGGCCGCATACATTGCGAGATCCGCGCTCTTGAGCAGGCCCATGAGGTCCGAGCCGTCGCGCGGTGCGAGCGCCACGCCGATCGAGGCATCGGCGCTGAGTCGATGGCCGTGGCAATCGAACGGCATGCGCAATGCCACATAGATCCTGTCTAACAGTGCATCGACATCGGCCTCGTTCACGGCGCCGTGCTGCACGACGGCGAATTCGTCGCCGCCAAGCCGCGCGACGAAATCGTTAACCCCCACGCAGGTCTTCAGCCGCGACGACACCGTGCGCAGGAACTCGTCGCCGATCAGATGGCCAAGCGAGTCGTTGATGCCCTTGAACTCGTCGATGTCGATGTAGAGGATTGCGAACGGTGCTCTCGGAAGCTGCGCGACCATCTCTTCCGCGTGAAGCTGGAACAGCGTGCGGTTCGGCAGGTCGGTGAGCGCGTCATAGTGGGCGAGGTGTTCGATCCGTGCCTCGAAGCGCGAACGTTCGGTCACGTCCTCGAGCGTGGTGGCCCAGCCGCCATCCGGCGAGCGCTTGTAGATCAGACGGATTTTCCGGCCATCCGGAACATCGACAAGCGTGTCCTGAATCTCTTTGTGGTAGGGGTCGAGAAATTTCGCGCAATATTCGTCGACATCGCCCGAGAACGAGCCCAATTGCTTGCGATGCAGGATCAGGTCGCGTAGGTGGCAGCCCGGCTTCACCACATCGGACGACAGCCCGAACATGTCGAGATAGCTTTGATTGCAGATCACGAGGTGGCCGGTTGCGCTGAAGAGCAGCAGACCCTGCGTCATGTTGTTGATGGCGGTGTCGAGATGTTGGCTCTTCACGACAAGCAGGCGCTGCGCGGCGCGATGCTGGCGTTTCAATTGCCGCACGATCAGGAAGATCGTGATGATGACAACCATCACGGCGAGCAGCGCGGCAACGAACTGAAGCTTGGTCTGCGCCCACCAATCAGCCAGCGCATGGGCGGTCGGGGTGGTCGCGACCACCAGGATCGGAAAATTGGCGAGCGGCCGCACCGAGCCCAGCCGTTCCTCACCCTGGCCGAGGCTCGCGAAGCGTCCGGACGCACTGCCGTTCGAGGCCAATACTTTCTGGAACAACGCCGTGTCGGCGATGTTGCGACCGACCAGCGCATCATCATGCGGATAACGGGCGATGATCGTGCCGTCACGAAGGATCATCAGGATCGAGGTTTCATCGTCCAGCGCCAGCGAGGCGCAGAATTCCTCAAAGTGGATCGGCTCGACCCCGCGGCTGGCAAAGCCGATGATCTCGCCGTTGCGACCGACGATGCGGCGGCCGAAGACAACCGTCCAGTTTCCCGTCACGTTGCTCTTCCGGGCTTCAAGGATGGTCTCCGGCACCGGTCTGCCGGATGTAAATTCCTTGAAATAGTGCCGGCTGGAAATGTTGATCGAGGGAAGCGGTCCGTCCTGGGTCGAATTGATCAACCGGCCCTTGGTGTTGAACAGGTTCAATGCGCCGACGTGCGGAAATGCCTGCAATTTGGCGCGCAGCATGTCATGCACGCCACGCGTGGACATGCCCTGCTCGAAGGCTTCTGGCGTGTCGATGCCTTCGTCGCGCGCGTAGTTCTGGACCTCGTCGTGGATGCGCTGCAGGACAGTCAGTTGTTGGTCGAAATGGCGCGACAGCACCTGGGCGGTGTTGGCGAGCTCGTGCTCGGCAGCCTCCATCGTGCGGTCACGGAATTGTAGCACCAGGCATACGGTCGCGACCGTGATCGCAAGCACGATGCCAACGCCGGAAAAAATCAGCCATTGGATTGCACTGACGCGGCGGAACATGCCGCCTAGCGCAGCGAAATGATCGCTTCCGAGCTTTTCCTGCAGTCGCATGATGCCCCCTGGAGGCGCTTTCTACCGGGGCATCGACGAAAGGCACGTTAGGAAAGTCGGTTATCGCTGCATTAACAGCGGCTTGCAGGCGCCGCTTGGGAACCGTCGGAGGTAGTCGAAGGCAATTCCATCGGATTGGCCTGTTTGCCGGTATTGAATTCCATGATCTTGCGCGTCACGCCGGGCAGGATCGCCGAAATCGGATTGATCCGCAGCACCGGCGAGCCGGGCGTACCGACCACTTCGTAAGTGACGCCGATCAGGCCTTCATTGTTGCCGTTGCCGAGGAACAGGCCGATCACCGGCAGTTGGCCGAACATGTTGTTCAGCCCGTACATGGGCACGATGGTTCCGCTCATGCACACCTTGTTGGCGTTGTAATCGATGCTGCCCTCGATGGTGAGACCGATGGTCGCTCCCTTGACCACGCCCTCGCTGATCGTGAGCTGACCGCTTTGCCGCGTAAACTCGGAGCGCAGCGCCGAGAATGAGATGCCGTTCGGCGCGTTGGCGGGTACGCCTGCCGCTGCACGATCGAGCGCCGCCTCGCCCTTCACCGTAAAATCGCGGACATTGAGCAGGCCCTCCTTAGGGCTCTGGTCCGGCGTCGGCGGTTCCATCGCCAGCATCAACTGTCCGCCCATGACCTTCGAATAGGTGTCGGTGAAGCGGAAGAAGGCACCGGCATCGTTGGTCTGCAACACTACGGCATCACGACCCTGATTTTGCCCCTTGCTGCGCAATTCGGCCGTCACGGGCGTGTCACGCCCGACCTTGCCGTTCAGCGTGAAGACCTTGATGAAGCCGCCGCGCCGCGACATCTTCAGGTCGACGCTGCGCAGCGCCTCACCGTTGAAGCCGGCGACCGCGCCGAGCTTGAGGTCGACATCGACGTCGATATTCTTGGCTTTATTCTTGCTGTCGTCCTTGGAGGTACCTGATATCGCCGACTTCAGGAACGTGCGGCCGTCGAACACGTCACCGCGCATCGTCACCTTGATGATGCCGTCCTGGCCACGCTCGGCCTTGAGCGAAGTCTTGTCGCCTTCACTCGGCGAATAGGTCGGGAAGTTCGCGTTCAAGAGATCGCCGTTCTGGTCGACCTCGAGCGAGCCCTTGATCGAGACGCCGGGGCCACCGTCGATGACGATGTCCTCGAACCGGGTGGATTGCGGCTTCGGCACCACGTTGAATGTGGCCTTGCCCGATTTGCCCGGCACCTTGGTCCAGCCGGGCAGGATGTTGTCGAGCTTGAGCTGGGTCAGATCGGCCTCGATGCCCATCTTGCTGTCGTGGTCGGTGCCGATCTTGCCGACCAGCTTGATCGGGATCGAGCCGGAGACCGCGGGTCCGAGATCAAGCCCCAGCCGCGCGCGGCCCGCGTCATCCAGGGTCGCCGCCAGCCTGACATCGGCATCGCCGTCGGCGGGCTTGCGGTAATCGAGCGAGGCCGCCTGGCCACTGATCTTCACGTCGCCCTTGACCTGGTAGCCCTGATTGTTGGCGACGATCTTGAGCGCGTTGGCTTCGAGCTTCTGGCTCATCACGAGCTTGTCGGCGGAAAATCCGTTGAGGTCGGCGGTGACGGCGTACGTGGTGTTTTCCTTGGTCAGCTCGCCCTTGACCGGCATGCCGAGATTGATGGTCGCCGAGAAATTTCCCTTGCTGGTGTTGGGATCGATCGGCGTGGCCATGACGTCGCTGAGGCGATCGGACGACATGATTTCCGCCGCGGCCGGCACCGGCCCGTCGATCTTGAACCTAACGCGCGACGGCGGCGGTTTGGGATGCGTGTCGGGGACTTCGAACGCGAAATCGGAAATGTTGAGCCTGCGGCCGGTCGGCGTGTCGGCAACCGCCTGGCCAATCGTCACGGTCGCGGTCCGGCCGGTGACATGCGCCTTCAAGTCCGCATCATGCACCGGCGGCAAACCGTCCACGGGGCGCACCGTGACGCCGTTCGCGACGATGTTGACCGACAACCCGTCATCGGGAATCGGTGGACCCTTGCGCGGCAGGTTCTTCACCAGCGTGTTGACGCCGATCTCGACGCGCTGGAGCGTTCCGGCCTCGATGCGCTCGATGACCCATTCGCGCACTTCCGGCACGATCAGCGCGGGCCAGATCCGCTTCAAGGCGGAAGCTGACATCGGCGTGCCGGCAAAGCCAAGCTTGATCAAAGGCTCGCCCGAATAGTCGATGCTGCCGGTGCCGGCGACGCCGACGTCGCCATTGCTGATATCGGCCTGGGCCAGCACCACCTGCTTGTGCTCGGTATCGAAGCGGAAACCGATATTGATGCGATTGAAGATCAGCGGCGGGCTGCTGTCGATCCCGGCGAGCACGATGGTGCCGCCGGAAAGGCCGAGCTGCCAATCATTGACGCTGTCGTTCGGCGGCTCGAGATGCGCCAGCAGCGTGATGCGGTTGGCGCCAGAGATGATCTTGAATGGCGCCACCAGCACCCTGCGTCCCGAATCCCATTCGAGATTCACCTCCGCCGAATCGATCGCCATCGGATAATCGGGCGTATCGGTATCGATGATGGTGCCGGCGCCGATGACGACCTTGCCGCGGAAATAGGTCGGCAATCCGTCGCGGCCTAGCTCGCCCTTGAGCTCGCCCGTCAGCGGCAGGTCGGCGCTATAAGTGACGTCTTTCAGACGTAAAGCGAGCAGGATGTTGGAGGTCGAAACATCCTTGGCGCGGATGTCGACCGAGCGCACGCCGTTTTCCTGCGGACCCACGGTGACGCGAAGCGACCAGGGCTTGGCGCCCTCCTCGCCGAGGCTGAGCGCCACGCCGCCGCCGCTCGGCCGGCGCAGGCTGAGGCTGATATTCTCGAAGTTCCACTTATTGCCGCGCTGCTGATCGTCGACGATCAGATTGCCGTTCTTCAGGCCGATCTCGTTGAGGTTCTGGCCGTCGAGGCCAGTCAGGCTGAGGCTATCGAGCCAGTCGAGGCCGGCGAGCAATCCGCTGGTCGCCGTGGCCGGCGTCGACGATGACGTCCCGGGCGGCGCAATCGCCAGTGGGGCCGTCGGATTGGTCGCCGTCGGATTGGTCGTGGCGGGGTTGGATTGATCCGGCACCGCCGCGCCGCCTCCCGCTGCCAACCGCTTCGAGGTGACGCCGGTTGCGAGCGGCTTGTTGGTGTCGCCGGTCGAGACCGTGACATAGCCATCCGGGGTAATGCGGACCGCAAGCTCGGCATCGACCAGATTAAGGCTCTCGGCACGGAGTTGCCCCATCAGGAGCCCCATGCCCGATAGCCTGACTTCGGCCTTGGGCGCGCTTGCCACAATCGCATGGTCGCGATCGCGCACGACGATGTCGCGTATGCGGACCGCGATTCGGATCCGCCCGGCCCGCTCGATCTGCGTGCCGCCGACTTCGACCGTATTGCCGTTGCCGATATTCTGCTCGATCGCGGCAGCGAGCCATGGCGTGGCCATGTCGAGATTGATAGGACCGGCACCCAATCGCCACCACAGGCCGCCGAAGCAGACGGTGAAGATCACCACCAATGCGGCGATGACAATCGCAACGCGCCTCACCCAGCGTTCGCCGGTGAGCCACCTCTGCATCGACGCGATTCGATCTCCGACGCGGTGGATGCGGGTGCTCGAGCGGGACAGAAGCCGGCGCGCGCGATGACCCGCGGCTTCATCGTGATCGTCATAATCGGTCTCGTCCCAATCCGCGTGCATTTCTTGAGCGTGGGCTTGCTGGGCGGCCTGCTTGCGCGGGTCCCGGTCGGCGGCAGACGGATTCCCGCCTCGACGCTCACGGGCTGACTGATCGGCTTTCTCGCCGCGCCCGTCGACAGGTAGAGACCGCTCCTGTGCGGGCATCGATGCCAACCCCTGATTAATCCTGTTGCTCGTCATCGGGCGCAAAGCTCATTCAACGAGCAGACAGGCGGTGCGTCGAATTCCTTGTAACCATACCCCGAGGCCGTCAGACTTGCCCAGCCGTCGGCTCGATTCCGGTTCGCCAGCAAGAACCCGCAATACCCTAATGATTGATCTGCCGAAAGCGACGAAAGGAAGGCGTATGTCCAAGAAATCGCGCAAGAAATCCCCCAAAACCTCGTCCAGGCAGCCGGCTCGGGCCAAAACGTCGAAAGCCTCTAAAACCAAGGGTAAGGCCAAGGCTAGGACCAAGGCTAAAACCAAGGCTAAAACCAAGGCCGCAGAGAGCAGCCGTGCCACGGCAAAAACATCGAACAGGAAGCGGGCCAGCGAAACATCGCATAAGGCCGCATCGAAACGGTTAAGATCTGCTTCCCCCTCCGCCGCTGCAAAGCTACGCAACAAAAGTTCGTCTGTGGAAAAAACGCATATGCTGACCGAAGGCGCCAAGGAAGGCGCGAAGGCCCCGCCGTTCCATCTACCACGCGATGGTGGCGGTATGATCTCGCTGTCGGATTTTTCCGGCAAGAAGCTGGTGCTGTTTTTCTATCCCCGCGCCGACACGCCCGGTTGCACAAGGGAGGCAATCGACTTCACTCGCCTGAAGGACAGCTTCGCTGAAGCCGGCACCGAGGTGCTCGGCATCTCCGGCGATTCGCTCAAGGCCCAGGAGAGCTTTCGCGACAAGCACAAGCTTGGAGTTCCTCTGATTTCTGATGAAAAGCATCAGATGCTGGAGGCCTATGGCGCATGGGGCGAAAAATCCATGTATGGCAAAACCTTCCTCGGGATTCTTCGCACCACGGTGCTGATCAGCACGGATGGCCGTATCGCGCGCATCTGGCGCCGTGTGAAAGTCGATGGCCATGCGGATGCGGTATTGGAGGCCGCCCAATCCCTCTGAAGGCGGCCGAAAACGACCCCATTTCCGGAAAATTAACCATGTAAGGTTCAAATCCTTCCCGCAAATTTGGCCGTACGGAACTTAACTCCGACCGGCGCGGGAGTGCCGATGTCGAACCGTTCCGGTCAATATTCCGAGTACCCCCAGCATCATCCCCATGACCACGGCCGGCAATACGCGCGGCGGGCGGCGGCTGCGCATCCTGCGCCTGCCGCATCGGGGCACGCGCCATCCCAATCCGGCTACACCATCACTCACGCCGGCAAGCAGGTCCGCTTTGGACCCGTGGCATTCTGGATCGTCGTCGGCACCGTGACCGCGCTTGGCGTGTGGTCCGCCGCGACGGCCACCTATTTCGCCTTCCGTGACGACGTGCTGACGCGGCTGATCGCGCGCCAGGCCGAGATGCAATACGCCTATGAGGACCGCATCGCGGAGCTGCGCGCCAAGGTCGACCGCACCACCAGCCGCCAGTTGCTCGATCAGGAACAGTTCGATCAGAAGCTCGATCAGATCATGCGCCGTCAGACCGCGCTGGAATCACGCTCCAGCGCACTCGGCTCGATGCCCGACGTGACGGGATCGATCCGCCCTTCGGCTCCGTCGCGCGGCGCGGCGGCTGAGCCCGCGATGGGAACGCCGAAGCCCAGCCCGATCAGCGATACCGTGATCTTCGTAGCGCCGCCGGACCGCGAGGCCCGGCTCGAATCGCGCGCGCCTGTCTTGAGCGGTCCGCCGCCGAGCCAATTCGCCAAGCATCAGGGCGTCGACAATGCGCTGGTTCGCCTGACGAACTCGCTCGACCAGGTCGAGGGCCGGCAGATGGCGGCGCTCAATTCGTATGAAGACGGCCTGGAATCGAAGGTGCGCCGCATGCGCGGCGTCATCACCGATCTCGGCCTCGACATGGCGGAGCTCGAAGCGGCGGCTCCGCGCGCGGCGATGGGCGGACCGTTCGTTCCGGTCAAGCTCGCATCCGATGCCAGCCCCTTCGACCGCCAGCTTTACCGGATCAACATGACCCGCGCGCAGGCGGACAAGCTGACCCGCACGCTGGCGCTGGTGCCCTACCGCAAGCCCGTGATCGGCGAGGTCGAGTTCACCTCGGGCTTCGGCATTCGCAGCGATCCCTTCCTCGGCCGGCCAGCGATGCATACGGGTCTCGATTTCCGCGCCCAGATGGGCGATCCCGTGCGCGCCACCGCCAATGGCAAGGTGGTCAATTCGGGCTGGAGCGGCGGCTATGGCCGCATGGTCGAGATCGACCATGGCAACGGGCTCTCGACTCGCTACGGCCATCTGTCGCAGATCGACGTCAAGGTCGGCGACATCATCAAGATCGGTCAGGTGATCGGCGAAGTCGGCTCGACCGGACGTTCCACCGGACCGCATCTGCATTATGAAACGCGGATCGATGGTGAAGCCGTCGATCCCCAGAAATTCCTGCGCGCCGGCGTGCGGCTCAGCGCGGGCTGATCAGCCTCGATTCCTGTTTGCGCATGATCTCCGCGCAAACGCTTCGCGTTTGTCGCGAGGGAAAACCGCTCCACACTTTTCCGGATCATGCGCTAATGGCTGGCGTCGTGACCGACTTCGCCGCTGATGATCGGGCCAAACAGATCCCATGATTCACCATTGAAGCGCATCAGCTGCATCTGCTCGATCGGGAAATAGTCGTCCGCCGAGGTGTTGATGGTGATGCCCGGCAACAGCATGTCGGAGGTGAAGTCCTTCAGGCTCGCGGCCTGCTTCATCACGTTCTCACGCGTGAGATTGTCGCCACACTGCTTCAGGACCTGGATCAGCGCCTGCGATTCCACATAGGCGTAGGCGTTGTTGGCGTTGGTCTGGTCGGCGTCGGCATTCCATTTGGTCATGAACTCCCGCCACTTCTTCATGCCGGGGTCGTCCTTCCAGAGCGGATCGGTCGGATCCTTGACGTAAGCCGTCGAGATGATCCCCTTGGCATATTCCAGCCCCGCGGGCTTCAGCACCGAGGCGATCGTGGTTGCGGTATTGGCGAGGAAGAATTTCGGCTTCCAGCCGAGTTCGCCGACTTTCCGGATCGCCTGCGCCGACCCTTTCGGCGCCGCCCAGGAGAAGAAGATGTCGGCGCCGGAATCATGCAGCGCCACGATCTGGGAATCGATCGAGGGATCGGAGACCTCATAGGATTTGTCGGCGACGATCATGCCGATCTTGTCGCCGAGCCCGTCCTTCAGGCCCTTGAACTGATCCTTGCCCGCATCGTCGTTCTGCCAGAACACGGCGATCTTGCTGTCGGGAAAATGTTCCAGGATGTATTTGGCGTAGATGCGGCCTTCGCTCTGGTAGTTGGGCTGAAAACCCATGGTCCAGGGAAAATTCTTCGGGTCGCCGAACTTGGTGCCGCCGGAGGCCACGAACAGCTGCGGCACTTTCTTCGCGTTCATGTATTTCATGATCGCCGAATTGGACGGCGTGCCGAGCGACTGGAAGATGAACAGCACTTCGTCGCTTTCGACGAGTTTGCGCGCCTGCTCGATCGCCTTTGGCGGGCTGTAGGCGTCATCGTAGGAGATGAAATTGATCTTGCGGCCGTTGACGCCGCCCTCGGCGTTGATCATGTCCACATAGGCCTTTTCGGTCTTGCCGATCACGCCATAGGACGACGCGGGCCCGCTATAAGGCATGATGTTGCCGATCTTGATTTCGGTATCGGTCGCGCCGGGATCGTATTTCTTCTGGGCCTGTGCTGCGCTCGTAGCGAGGATCGCGGCGGTGGCGAGGCTTGCGAAGGAAATCAGGCGCCTTGTGCCAGCAGGCATCGTTCTCTCCCGTTGATTGATTTGTTTTGCGCGAAGTCTCGCAAGGGTCGCGCGTGCTGGCAAGCGCGGCCTTGGTTGAATAATTCCGCGGCGCGAAACGGCATTGTTGCGGCCTCCTATTTGTGATTGATGCAGGCAAGATCACAAGCAAGACCAAAAGGGATTTCGGCTTGGCACATCTGCGAACCGGCGCACGGCACCAAAGGCTTGGCGAAGCCGGATTCCGCCTGGCGAAATGGCTCGCGACGCAGACGATGGGACATGCGGGCTTTCACCGGCTGGACTCTGCCTTCGCGAAAGCGCGCATCGCCGCGGCGCGTGAGAAACTGGTGCGAGGCGAGACGATCTACCTCGCGGGCATCGGTCTGCCGGGGACCCATAATTCCGGCGTGGCGCTGGTCGAGGTCACACAGGCGCACGGCCCTCGCCTGATCCTCAACAACGAGGAAGAGCGCTTTTCCGGCAACAAGCACACCACGGAATATCCGGCGAAATCGATCGAGGCGATGGTCGCCACACTGCGCGGCCTGGGACGCAATGTCGGCGACATCCACGCTTGGCTGACCTCCTGGGACCATCCGCTGCTTGCCGGAACATTGTTCCGCGCGATGCTGGAGGAAGCGCCGCAGAGCCTGAGACTCGCGCGCGTTCCGGACGCCGTGGCGTTCGACCGCAGGCGGCTTGAGCAGATGACGCGCTCGCCGAAGATTCTGGCGCGTCAGCTCGGTCTTTCCGCGCGCGCGCCGCTGATCTGCATGCCGCATCACGGCAACCACGCCTGGTTCTCCTATGCGGCCTCGCCGTTTGCCGATGACGAGAAGCCAACGGCGATCGCCGTGCTCGACGGCACCGGCGATACCGGCTCGATCTCGCTCTATGTCGTCGAAAACGGCCAGATGCGGCTGCTCCACTGCAACAACAGCATCTTCGATTCACTCGGCATGTTCTACAGCGTGATCTCCTCGACGCAGGGCGGCTGGACATGGTTGTCGAGCGAGGGCCGATACATGGGCGCGGCCGCCTGGGGCGACATGAACCGCGCCAGCAATCGCTATTACGCACGGCTGAAAGACGTGCTCGAGCTCGCATCCGGCGGCGAGGTCCGGCTGAATCGCGCGATGGCGAACTGGTACGCCGATCCGTCGCTGGAACCTTACAAGGCCCCGCTGATCGAGATCCTGGGCGAGCCGCTGAAGCCCGAGCAGCTCTGGAATCCGGATGCCGTGCTCCGCGTCGAGGACATCCAACACCGGCCCGACACGCAAGAGCGGCTCGACAAGGCTGCCGCAACCCAGCTCGTGTTCGAAGACGCCATGATCCATGTCGTCGATCATCTCTTGCGCACCACCGGCACCAATCGGCTGGTGTTGACCGGCGGCGTGGCGCTCAACGCCGTCGGCAACATGCGCCTGCTCGAACATTTCGACGAAGCGTGGTTCGCCGAAAATCAAAAGCGCAAGGCCCGCCTGCATCTGTGGGTGCCGCCGGTGCCCGGCGATCCCGGCGTCACCATCGGCGCCGCCTGGCTGTTCGCGCACCTTGCCGGCAGCCCGCGCGGCGCGCCGATGACGCATGCGTTCTATTGCGGCTTGCCGCCGGCGAGCAGCGAGATCGAGGCCGCGCTCAAGACCGATGACATCGCTTCACAACGCATCGGCGATATCTCGACCGAAGCTGGCCGCGATGATATCGCCGACCTGATGGCATTCATGGTCGCGAAGAGCGGCGTGATCGCGATCTATCAGGGCGCGGCCGAGACCGGACCGCGTGCGCTCGGTCATCGCTCGATCCTCGCCAATCCCTGCGACGCCAACGCGCGCGAGCGCCTCAACGAGCGCGTCAAATATCGCGAGGCGATCCGCCCGCTCGCGCCGATGGCAACGCTGGAAGCGGCGCGCGAATATTTCGAGCTGCTCGAAGGCGCCGCCGACGGCGACTACAACGCCTACAATTACATGGTGCTGACGGCGCGCTCGAAGCCGCAGGCGAAAGAAAAGATTCCGGCTGTCATTCACGCCGACGGCACCGGGCGCATCCAGATCGTGCGCGAGGCCGACGATCCCCTCACCTACGCCTATCTGAAGGCGCTGGGCCGGCGCATCGGTGTCGAGATGTCGGTGAATACGTCCTTCAATGTGGCAGGTCCCATCGCCCAGACGCCGCAACAGGCGATCGACACGCTGCGTCGCTCCAAGGGCCTCGACGTGGTGCTGCTGGTAGCTGACGACGGCGCCGTGTTCGCCGCCTGGCATGGCGGCGAACGCGACAGCGGGCGCTTTACGGGCTGGCTCGCGGAGTGGAAGGCCGAACGCTAGGGCGCGGACGCGCGCCGCCACGCGCGCTGTGCCTGGTTTGGAGGACGAAGCCGAATTGTCCGCCAAATCCGTTTCGGTGTAGCTTGGGCCGCTTTCGACTTCATCCTGTGTGGACTGGCGATCATGCAGTCCGACCGCGATGCTCCAGCGCATAGAACGAGATGGGCCGCCCGGCAGCGCGGCGTCGGGTCGCCGTGGTCCGTGCTGGTGTGGGCCGTGCTGTTGGCCGCGATCGTCATGTCGTTCCAGCCACCGGTCCCGGTCATCTGGGGCGACACGCCCGCCTTCGTTGAATCCGGGTTTCTCACACTCGACGCCGGAAGGCCAACCGTCGTAGGCGGGCGCGATCCGGGTTACCCGATCTTCCTGGCCCTGACGTTCGCCTCCGGAGGCGATCTCGCGACAGTGGTGCGCCTGCAACAGGCGGCGTGGGCTGTCCTGATACTGGCGCTTGCCGCTACCGCACAACGAGCGACGCACAACGCCCTTGGGCTCGTGCCAATCATCCTCGTGGCGACGTATCCAGGCCTGCTGCTGTTCAGGAACGTGCTCACTGCGGACCTTCTCTTTGCAGTATTCCTCAATCTGGCGATGGCTGCATTGCTCGTTGCCACCTGGGTCGGCAAAACAGCGCGGTGCTGCGCTGTCGCAGCTTCCATCCTTTGTGCTGCGCTCGCGGCGTGCTTGAGATCGCAGGGTATCCTGGTCCCAATCGCCACCGTCCTCGTGGGCGTCGGCCTCGCGCGGCCAGACACGCCCATGCGCCTTGCCGTGATTGCCGCGTCCGTCGCGGCGGCGCTGGCGCTCCTTGGCGTCGGTTCGCGGTTCGCCGTTTCCGGCTCCGACGAGGCCTCCGTCCTGTTCGCGCCCAAGACACTGTTCTGCAACCACCTGAACATCGTGCTTGCAAGCGATGCAGCGCGGCGCGAGATCGCGTCAGTGGCCGGCGATCGCACCGAGGCCACAATGACGCGGCTCGCGGCCGATTTCGCCGCCGAGCCTACGCGCTGGCCCGTGCTCGGGTTCTTCGGCGATGCGTGCCTCTTCGACACTGCACTCGATCTGGACATCACTGGCAATAGCGCGAATGCCCTCGACGCTGCTGCAGCTTATCGGCGTATCTTCCTGGCCGCCCTGCGCGACCGGCCGTTGGCCTACGCGGGCAAGTTCATCCGTCAGATGGCCTACGGCATCTCGGTCGCATGGCCGCCCTACGGACTAGAGCCTGTCATCCCGGTGTCGACCGATGACGTGCCGCATGTTTCCGACATCATGACGCGGCATGGCCGAGCGGCTCAACAGGTCGATCCGCAAGGCGGACCAGTCCGGATCGGCCCGCTGTCCGATCTCCCCCGCATTTCCGGCTATCTGTGCAGGGCATTGTCCGCAGCCTTCGTTGTCGCCATCATCTCCTGGACGGTGGCGGCCCTGCGCCGTCGGCGTGCCGCCTTCGTGACGCGCGGAGGTGTCGTGGTCGTCATGTGGACGGCTTCGATCGTGACCGCCGCCGGCTCCCATACGCTCGACGTGCTGCGATATCTAATTCCCGCCGTGCCGATGGTGGGCTTCATGCTGTCGCTTTGCGTTGTCGAACTGGCCCAAACGCTCGCATGCCTGCGGCACAAGCTGATGCGCACCACCTGATTTATGAGGACGCAGCTTCAGCTCGCCGCCGCAACAATGCTCACGGCCGGCGCCGTCGACCAATCAAAATTCTCGACGAGGCCCGCGGCCTCATCCAGGCCCAGCATCAGGTTCAGGTTCTGCACGGCAGCACCTGACGCGCCCTTGCCGAGATTGTCGAGCACGGCCACGAGACGCGCCTGTTGCAGCTTGTCGGAGCCGAACACATAGAGCTTCATCGAATTGGTGCCGTTCAGG
>DATHMA010000169.1:0-5141 GCA_035487555.1 Bradyrhizobium sp.
CGGCGCCATCATGCTCGGCGACAAGGTCGGCTCGATCCACCGCATGGGCGCGGTGGCGCAGGGCTCGGAAGCCTGCAACGGCTGGACCTTCTGGCACGTCGAGACCAAGAAGGGCCTCAGGCTGATCGACGAGTTCCGCGCCGAAATCCGCTCCGGGATGGCGGCGGGCTGACGGGCCGTTCTTACTCCAATCTATCCTCCGTCATTCCGGGGCTCGCGTAGCGAGAACTACGGTGCGCAAATTGCGCACCTGAGAATCTCGCGCCACAATCTCGAGATTCCGGGTTCGCGACTTCGTCGCGCCCCGGAATGACGGCGATCATCGCTTTCACAAACTCGTCGCTTGCAATTTTCGGGAAACATGCACATGCATGGAACGCCCCAAAGCAGCATGTTCATTTGCTGGGTCAACAGATACGGAGGATTTCATGCTCAAATTCTACTTCAATGGAGCGCCGAACCCGAACAAGGTCGCGCTGTTCCTGGAAGAGTCCGGCCTGCCGGTCGAGCTCGTGCCGGTCGACACCCGCAAGGGCGAGCAGCACACGCCGGAATTCCGGAAAGTGAATCCGAACGGCAAGGTGCCGGCGATCGACGATGACGGCGTGTTCGTGTTCGATTCCAACGCGATCCTGCTCTATCTCGGCGAGAAGACCGGCAAGTTCATGCCATCAAACACGCCGCAGAACCGCGCAGCCACGCTGTCCTGGCTGATGTTCATCGCCACCGGCCTCGGCCCCTACTCCGGACAGGCCGTGCACTTCAAGACCGCCGCGCCAAAGGACCTCGAATACGCGCTCAACCGCTATCTGTTCGAGGCGCATCGCCACTACAAGATCCTCGACGATCACCTCGCCACCAGCAAATACATGGTGGGCGACACCTACACCATCGTTGACATGGCGTTCTGGGGCTGGGCGCGCTTGGGCGCCTTCGTGCTCAGCGAGGAAGGCATCGCCAAGTACAAGAACGTGAAGCGGCTGGTCGACGAGATCACCGCCCGTCCGGCGGCGGCCCGCGCCATCGCGCTGAAGGACAAGTTCACCTTCAAAGCGGAGATGGACGACGAGGCCCGCAATCACATGTTCGGGCACCTCAAGACCAAGGTGGCTTGAGCCACACTTACGGCAACAAACGGCGCCCTCGCGGGCGCCGTTTTCATTTACCCGATCGCGGCGACGGCCTCGATCTCGATCAGCCAGCCCGGTCGCGCCAGCCGCGTCACCACGACGAGCGTCGACGCCGGCGGCCTCTCGACATTGACATAGCGGTCGCGGACGGCGCGGAATTTCGGCACCTCGGAGGCGTCGACTTCAGCGACGAGATAGACATTCATCTTGACGAGATCGGCCATGCTGCCGCCGGCCGCTTCCACCGCGGCCTTCAGATTCATGAAGACCTGCTCGGCCTGCGCCTCCAGATTGCCCTCGCCGACCAGCTGGCTGGAGACATCGGCCGAAACCTGGCCGGCGATATAGACCAGTGTGCCGCCGGTGATTTTTGCGACGTGCGAGTAGCCCGCCGGCTTCATCAAGGTCGGTGGATTGAAGATTTCCTTGGACATGATTTCCTCCTGTTACACTGCGTGACCCTTCGATCGCAGTACGGCTTACCCCGCCGCCTGCTTCTTATCCGCCGGGAACGGCCCCAGCACACGCTCGCAGAGGATGGAATCGCAATATTCCGTTATCTCGACGATCTTGCCCTCCCTCAACCGGTAAATCAGGCAATATTCGTTGTTGTAGGGGACGCCAGCCTTGGTGCGCATCTCGCCGACGGACTCGACGACGACGTGATCGCCGTCCGCGATGAAACGATGCGCGACTGTCCGCCTGTTGCCGTCCGTCAGCAATGAGGTCAGGTGACCGTAGAAGTCGCGAAACAGCGACTCCTTGCCCCTGATGGTCTGCGACCAGGAGTAGCGCCCGGTCACGCGCATGACGACATCGTCGGCGATGCGATCGAGGAACGGCTTGCGGTCGCCGGCCGCCACACCGGCGAAAAGCTGTTCCATCAGTTTCTTGTTGTCGGCGACATTCATGTCGGCATCTCCATTCTTCATTGCGCCGCCGACCATCGCGCGCTTTCGATCATTCTTCCAATCGATAGCTAGTATGATATTTATTCATTTCATGAATTTGAATTCGCTTGACCTCAATCTGCTGGTCGCGCTCGACGCGCTGCTGCGCGACGCCAGCGTCAGCCGCGCCGCGATGCGGATCGGCCTGTCGCAGCCAGCGGCGAGCCACGCGCTGCAGCGCCTGCGCGATCTGATCGGCGATCCGCTGCTGGTGCGCAACGGCGCGCGCATGGAGCTGACGCCGCGCGCGCTCGGCTTGCGCGCGCCGCTGGCGCAGACGCTCGACCAGGTACGCGGGCTGTTTCTCCCCGACGCGTTCGATGCGGCCAGCAGCGATCGCCAGTTCCGGCTGATGATGCCGGATCTGGCGGTCGAGCTGCTGATGCCGCGACTGATGGAAAAGATCATGAAGGTCGCGCCAAACCTGCGGGTCGAGGTGACGCCGTGGCGGGGGCCGGCGGACTTTCAGGCGGAATTCGCCCGCACCGTCGATGTCGTGATCGGGATGGGCGATGCTTTCAAGGGCTTTCATCGCCAGCTTCTCTACAGGGATTCGGATGCGCTCGCGGTGCGGCGCGGCCATCCCCTTGGCCGAAGATTGAGCAGACGCGAGACCTTCCTCAAGGCGCGCCATGTCGCCGTCATCAAGGGCGGCGCCAGCGAAGATCTGATCGACATGTGGCTGCGGCCGAGGGGCGTCGAGCGCGACATCGCCCTGGTAGTGCCCGGCTATCTCGAAGCACTGCATGTCGCGGCACGCACCGACCTCGTCGCCTTCGTGCCGCGTCGCCTGATAGCGGCGCTGTCGAAACAGCTTTCGCTCACAACCATCACGCCGCCACTCGATCCCGGGCTCGACGAGATGCACCTGTTCTATCCGACCCGGGCGCAAATGGACCCGGGCTCGATCTGGCTGCGACGGCTGATGCTGGAGACGGGGCGGGAGTTGGATAAAGCGAAGAAAGCGTAGGGTGGGTTAGCGAAGCGTAACCCACCACCTTTCTTGACGCGGCAACATGGTGGGTTTCGCTTCGCTCTACCCACCCTACAATCCGCGGCTCACGCCGCCTTCGCCCGCTGCTCGCCCATCACCTTCTTTACCGCCGGCCGTTCCGCCATGCGCTTCATGTGATCGGCGACGCGCGGCAGCGTCTTGAGGTCGACGCTGTCGCCCTCGAGCCAGAGCGCGACGGTGTAGAGATAGGGATCGCAGACCGTGTACTGCTCGCCCATCACCCACGGTCCCTTCAGCATGCCCTTCTCGATCAGCTCGAACGCGCCGGCCATGCTCTTCGGAACCATGCGCTTCATGTCGGCGAAGGAGGTCTCGTCCGTCGCCCAGCGGTAGCCGCGGCCCTTGTGCGCATGCGCGACATGGACGGTGGCGCAGAGGTAATTGTTGATGGACTGCACTTGCGCGAACGCAAAGGGATCATCTGATGGCGCGAGCTTCGCTTGCGGAAAAGCCTGGGCGATATAGGCGAGGATCGCCGGCGTCTCGGTGATGACGCCCCTGTCGGTGACCAGCGCGGGCACGCGGCCTTTGGCGTTGATCTTGAGATATTCCGGGCTCTGCTGCTGGTTGGCCTTGAAGTCGAGCCGTTCGGCCTTGTAGTCGGCGCCGGCCTCTTCCAGCGCGATGTGGGAAGCGAGCGCGCAGGTGCCGGGGGCGTAATAGAGCTTGTACATGGGGATTTCCTCTCCGAGAGAACCACAGGTTACCGCGCCCGGCCCTGCCCCGTCCATCCCAGGCGCGGCTTTCGCGGTTGCCCACAACGACGCGGCCGTGTCATGACGACACAAGAGGAGCGAGGACGGATCATGACGGTATTGATCGCAGGTGGCGGAATTGGCGGCCTGACGCTGGCGCTCAGCCTGCATCAGATCGGCGTACCCGTGCGCGTGTTCGAGAGCGTGCCGCAGCTCAAACCGCTCGGCGTCGGCATCAACGTGCTGCCGCATGCCGTGCGCGAGCTGATCGAACTCGGCCTTCTGGACCAGCTCTCGACCTCCGGCGTGCGCACAAAGGAGCTCGCCTATTTCTCCAAGCACGGCCAGCCGATCTGGAGCGAGCCCCGCGGTCTCGAGGCCGGTTACAAATGGCCGCAATTCTCGATCCACCGCGGCATGCTGCAGCAGATCCTGCTCGATGCCGCGACCACGCGCCTCGGCAAGGAGAACATCCTCACCAGCCATCATCTCACCAATTGGACAGAAAGCACGGATAGCATCCGCGCCGATTTCATCGACAAGGCGAGCGGCAAGCCGGCCGGCACTTACGAAGGCGCGGTGCTGATCGCCTGCGACGGCATTCACTCGGCGGTGCGCGAAAAACTTTATCCCGACGAAGGACCGCCGATCTGGAACGGCCGCATCCTCTGGCGCGGCATCACCGCAGGCGACGCGTTCCTGTCCGGCCGCACCATGATCATGGCGGGCCACGAGATCCTGAAATTCGTCTGCTATTCGATTTCAAAGGAGCCCGATGCATCGGGCAAGCACCAGATCAACTGGGTCGCCGAGCGCCACATGCCGCCGACCTATCAGTGGCGCCGCGAGGATTATAACCGCACGGCAAAACTCGAAGAATTTTTGCCCTTGTTCGAGAGCTGGAAATTCGACTGGCTGGACGTGCCCGGGCTGATCCGCAATTGCCCGCACGCCTATGAATATCCGCTGGTCGATCGCGATCCGCTGGCGCGCTGGACTTTTGGCCGCGTGACCTTGCTCGGCGATGCCGCACACCCGATGTATCCGATCGGCTCCAACGGCGCCTCGCAGGCGATCCTCGATGCCCGCGTGCTGACCCGGGAAATCCTCGCGCATGGAACGACCAATGCTGCGCTCTTGGCCTACGAAGCCGAGCGGCGTCCGGCGACCACCGATCTCGTCATGCTGAACCGCCGCAACGGCCCCGAGCAGGTGATGCAGCTCGTCGAGGAGCGCGCGCCCGATGGCTACAAGGTCGTCACCGACGTGCTGTCGCAGCAGGAGCTCGAAGACATCGCCGCCAACTACAAGCGCGTCGCGGGCTTCCAGGTCGAGGCGCTCAACGCCAAGC
>DATHMA010000170.1:0-19959 GCA_035487555.1 Bradyrhizobium sp.
CCAAATATGCGCTCGGCAAGGCTCAGGCGCAATTTGCGGCCAAGCGTCCGGCGGATGCGCTGGCAACATTGGACGATCTGCAAAAGCGCTGGCCCGATTTCCAGTCTTCGGATGCTCATCTGCTCTACGCCCGTTCGCTGACCGAGGTCGGACGGCTCGACGAGGCGCTGGAGGAATATCATGCGCTCTCGGCCTATTTCCCGGGCGCCGAGGCGCGGGTTCGCTACGGCCTGTTGCTGCGCATGGTCGGGCGCACGGCGGAAGCGAGGATCGTCTTCAACGAATTGCTGCTGCAGATGAAGCGCGCGCCGAAATATCTGCGCGATGCCCAGGCCGAGTGGCTCGCGATCGCGGAAAAGCAGCTCTCAGCCTGAGCCGGCCGCCCTTGAAGAAGCAGGCGTGACGGCCGCGTCACAAGACAAGAGCACGTGAGCGACAGGTGGTCGCATCTTCGGTGGCCTAGAACTTGCTCCCCTTAGCCTCTGTTCGCGGATCGACGAATGGAGGAGCTCCATGCTTACTGGCAGGGCAATTTGCACGCTTGCGTTCGCTGCCGCTTTACTAGGCGGTCGGTCCGCGGCGGCCGAGACGACGTTGCGCATCGCCATGACGGCGGCCGACATTCCCGCGGCAACGGGACTGCCCAACAACGGGTTTGAGGGCATGCGCTTCCTCGGCTACCCGATTTTCGAAGGTCTGGTGTTGTGGGACCTGACGCGAACCGACAAATTGGCAGGCTTGCGCCCCGGACTCGCCGAGAAATGGGAGCAGGATCCAGAGGACACCAAGACCTGGATCTTCCATCTGCGTCACGGCGTGAAATTCCACGACGGCGCGGACTTCAACGCCGACGCCGTGATCTGGAATCTCGATCGCTATTTCAACAGCAACAGTCCTCAATACGAACTGCCGACCTCGGCGATGTCGCGCGCCCGCGTGCCCGTGATGAGCAGCTACAAGAAGATCGACGACTTCACCATCGCGATCACGACGACAAGGCCGGCGTCCTATTTGCCCTACATGGCCGTCTATCTCCTGTTCACCTCGCCGGCTTCGTTTGAAAAGGCAGGCCACGACTGGGCGAAGGTTGCGATGTTGCCGGCGGCCGGCACGGGCCCGTTCCGCATTACCAAAATCGTGCCGCGGCAGGAGGCCGATCTTGCGCGCTGGGATCAATATTGGAACACCGCTGGGATGGCGAAGGTCGACAACGTCGTGCTGATGCCGATCCCCGAAGCGAACACGCGGCTGGCCGCGTTGCGTTCGGGGCAGGTGGACTGGATCGAGGTGCCGCCGGCGGACGGCATTGAATCGTTGAAGGCGGCCGGCTATGCCATCACCACGGGCTCTTATCCGCATGTCTGGCCGTGGTTCTACAACATCGGCGCGACCAACAGTCCCTTCAAGGACGTCCGCGTGCGTCAGGCGCTGAATTACTGCATCGACCGCGACGGGCTGGTCGGCCTGCTCAACGGCACCGCGGAGCCTTCGGTAGGTTGGCTCAAGACCAGCGATCCGAATTTCGGCAACCCGGTCAATCACTACAGATTCGATGCGGCGAAAGGCAAGGCGCTGCTGGCCGAGGCGGGATACACGCCGGCCAAGCCGCTGTCGTTCAAAGTGATGATCTCGAATTCCGGCTCGGGGCAAATGCTGCCTTTGCCGATGAACGAGTTCCTGCAGCAGAACCTGAAAGAGGCCTGCGGTGTCGACGTCGAATTCGATGTCAGCGAATGGCAGGTCTTGCTGACCGCCGGCCGCGCCACGCCCGACAGCCCGAGCCTGCAAGGCAGCATGGCGCTCAACATCTCCTCGCCATCATCCGATCCCGGCGTCATGGCGCGCTATTTCTCCTCGGCCAATTTCCCGCCGAACGGCTTCAATTTCGAGCAATGGAAGGACGACGAGTTCGACAGCGCGCTGAAGACGATCGAGACCTCGACCGATCCGAAGGTCACGGACGAAGCCTATCGCAAGGCGCATGAGCGGCTGGTCGATAATCCGCCATGGCTCTACATCGTCCACGATCTCAACCCGCGCGCGATGAGCCCGAAGGTCAAGGGATTCGTTTCACCGCAGTCATGGTTCGTCGACCTGACGTTGGTGAGCATGCAATAGGGTGTCAGCTAGGTGCTGGTCGCGGTTTCCGATTGCCGGCGGAACTTTCCGCGCCACGCGCTTGATGGAACCGGAAAACGAGAACACCGGCTTGTCGGCCGATGTCAGCATGCCGCGCAGGAAGATGATGGAATTGCCGGCGCGGGTGATCTCGACGCGGCCCTCGATCAGCTCACCTTCACGCGCGGCGGCGAGAAACTCGCAGGCGAATGAGAGCGTTACGCCGGGGCCCTCCAGGATGGGTGCCGCGGTCGCGAACAGGCAATAATCCGCAAACGACATGAAGCAGCCGCCATGGACGTTTTTCGCGCCATTGAGATGCTTCTTCTCGACCCGGAACGCGCAGCGGATGCTGCCGTCGTCTTCCATCCGGTGCCAGAACGGGCCGTTGTTGGTTTCAAAGGCGTCCCGGCTCCAGGTGCGCCATCCCGCAAATTCGCCCTCGGTGCCGATATGCAGGTCGGGGCGGTTGAGGAATGCAGATTTGGCAAGCTCGTTCACGGGAAAAGGCCTTCAACTGGGGGGTAAAGCCCTTAAATCCGATCCGCTGGCGTTGTGCAAACCCGCTTGGCGCATGGCGGATTGCAAAGCTCTGGACAGCGTGAAATAGGGCCATAAAAGGCCTTTTCCGGCCCCTCCGATCTCCCTATGAACTGATCATGCAGACCAACGAACCCAAGATCACCCCCGAGCTCGTCGCCAGCCATGGTCTCAAGCCGGACGAATACGAGCGGATTCTGAAGCTGATCGGGCGGGTGCCGACTTTCACCGAGCTCGGCATCTTTTCCGCGATGTGGAATGAGCACTGCTCCTACAAGTCCTCGCGCATCCATCTGCGGGGTTTGCCGACCAAAGCGCCATGGGTGATCCAGGGGCCGGGCGAAAATGCCGGCGTGATCGACATCGGCGACGGCCAGGCTGTGGTCTTCAAGATGGAGAGCCACAACCACCCGAGCTACATCGAGCCCTATCAGGGCGCGACGACCGGCGTCGGCGGCATCCTGCGCGACGTCTTCACCATGGGCGCGCGACCCATCGCCTGCCTCAATGCGCTGAGCTTTGGCGCGCCGGAGCATCCGAAGACGCGGCATCTCGTCTCTGGCGTCGTCGCCGGCGTCGGCGGCTATGGCAACTCCTTTGGCGTGCCGACCGTGGGCGGGCAGGTTCGCTTCCATACCCGCTATGACGGCAACATCCTGGTCAATGCGATGGCCGTTGGCCTTGCGGATGCCGACAAGATTTTCTATGCGGCAGCCTCCGGCGTGAACATGCCGATCGTCTATCTCGGCTCGAAGACCGGACGTGACGGCATCCACGGCGCCTCGATGGCGTCGGCCGAATTCGACGATGCCTCGGAGGAGAAGCGTCCGACCGTGCAGGTCGGCGACCCCTTTGCTGAGAAGCTGCTGCTGGAAGCGTGCCTCGAAATCATGGCTGCCGATTGCGTGATCGCGATCCAGGACATGGGCGCGGCGGGACTGACCTGCTCGGCGGTCGAAATGGGCGCCAAGGGCGATCTCGGCGTCGACCTTGATCTCGACGCGGTGCCGACCCGCGAGGCCGGCATGAGCGCCTACGAGATGATGCTCTCGGAAAGCCAGGAGCGCATGCTCATGGTGCTCAAGCCCGAGAAGGAAAAAGAGGCGGAGGCGATCTTCAAGAAGTGGGGGCTCGATTTTGCCGTGGTCGGCTACACCACGCCGAGCATGCGCTTCCGCGTCAAGCATGGCGGCGACATCATGGCCGACCTGCCGATCAAGGAATTGGGCGACCAGGCGCCGCTCTATGACCGGCCGCATGTTGCCTCACCTGCGCTGCCGGTGATCCGCGCGCAGGATGTGAAGCCTCCCGTCGGGATTTCGCAAGCGCTGGAGAAATTGATCGCAACGCCCGAACTCGGCTCCAAGCGCTGGGTCTGGGAGCAATATGATCACGTCATCCTCGGCAATACCGTGCAGCGGCCGGGCGGCGATGCTGCCGTGGTGCGCGTCGAGGACGGGCCGAAGGGCCTCGCGCTCACCGTCGACGTGACGCCGCGCTATTGCGACGCCGATCCGTTTGAGGGCGGCAAGCAGGCGGTCGCGGAAGCATGGCGCAACATCACCGCCGTCGGCGGAAGGCCGCTCGCCATCACCGACAATCTCAACTTCGGCAATCCGGAGCGGCCCGAGATCATGGGCCAGTTCGTCGGTTGCCTGAAGGGCATTTCGGAAGCCTGCCGCGCGCTGGATTTCCCGGTCGTCTCCGGCAATGTCTCGCTCTACAACGAGACCAACGGCCGCGGCATTCTGCCGACGCCCTCGATCGGCGGCGTCGGTGTGCTCGACGATTTCACCAAATCGGCGACGCTGGCGTTCAAGGCCGCGGGCGAGGCGGTGTTGTTGATTGGCGATACGCACGGCTGGCTCGGCCAGTCCGTATATCTACGTGACATCTGCGGCCGGGAAGAAGGCGCGCCGCCGCCGGTCGATCTCGCCGCCGAGAAGCGCAATGGCGACGTGGTGCGCGGCATGATCCATGCGGGTACCGCGACATCAGCACATGACGTTTCCGACGGCGGCCTCTTGATCGCGCTTGCCGAAATGGCGATCGCGGGCGGCATCGGTGGGCAGTTCCTGCCGGCTCCGGGTTCGATCGTGCCGCATGCCTATTGGTTCGGCGAAGATCAGGCGCGCTACATCGTCACCGTGCCATCAGCGGAAGCCGGCCTCGTGCTCGCCAAGATGAAGGGCGCCGGCGTGCCCTGCGCGCGCATCGGCACCACCGGCGGCGCTTCCATCGCAATCGCCGGTGAGACGCCGGTGTCCGTGGCCGCGCTGAAAGCGGACTTCGAACGCTGGTTTCCTGCATATATGAGCGGCACAAACTGAACTCCGTGCGCGCAAGTTCAGTCGATCGGCATATCCGATACAGCGACCAGCATGGTCAGGCTGAGTGCGGTGGCAATCAAAATCGCTGATAATCCCATCATAAGGTGTCCTTTCAAGTTGATCTCGGACGCCTCCCTTGACGGAAGATCAATGCAGGTTTGATGCCAGAAGCCCTGCCGAATCAGAGGATGTGGGTCGCGCCCGGTATCTTACGGAGAGCGGCGGTGGCGGCCCAGCTCGATGCCAGCGTCAGCACGAACACGATTACGGCCTTGATGATGGCGGTGAGTTGATCGAATGGGCCGAAGCTCATGCCGAACATCAGATATTGCAGCCACAGCACCGGCACGTAGTGGATGAGATAGATGCCGTAGGCGCTGTCGCGCAGGGGATCGAGGATGCTCGAGCCTTCATTGTCGAAGCGCAGGAACAGCGCGATGACGTTGAAGGTCTGCGCAGCGCCGTAGGTCACGAAGGTGAGCGCGTAACAAAGCTCCCACCAGAACGGCTGGTGATTCACGTCAGGCAGCACCGAGTGCTTGATGTAGATCAGCACCCAGAGGCAGGCGTAGCTCGCAATCGTCACACCAAGCCAGACCGGCCAGCGTCGCGCCATTTCGCCGTCGGCGGCGAGCAGGCCGCGATCGAAGCTTGCCGCTCCAATGCCGCAACCGGCGAAGAAGTACAGGAGGTAGAGCAGGATTCGGCTCGCCTGGATGGCAACGGGTCCGATCGCGAACCAGCGCGACGCGCCGAAATAAAGCACGCTCGGCACATAAACGACGATGGAGCCGATCAACAGCGCCCAGAAGAACAGCCCCGGCCGGCCAAAGCTCTCCAGCGACAATTTGCCGATCGCCTCCACCCAGCCGGACAGTGCGTAATAAACGAATGCGGCGAGCACATCGAGCGCGAGCAAGACCCAGACGAACCATGCCGGCCCGCTATTCCATGGCCCTTCGGTGACCGTTCGCCACCAGAAAGCGGCGAAGGTCATGTTGGGATCATGCAGCTCCAGCTCGATCGCCCAATAGGCGAGCGGCATCAGGAAGATCGCGCAGACGATGAAGGGCAGTCCGAGCCGCCAGAAGCGGTCGCGCAGAAACCAGCTGATGCCCTTGCGCTGCAGGCTCGGCCAGACGAACAGGCCGGACAGGAAGAACATCGCGCCCATGAAGAAGCTGTCGTTGGCAAGCACGACGCCGTCGAAGACGATGAACGATTGTCTGTCGGTATGTCCGAAATAGGTGTACGCGATCACCGAATGGTGGATCAGCACCAGTACGGTGATGAACGTGCGGGCGCGATCGAGCGCGGCGTTGCGCGCCTTGGTTTTTGGCACCGCCCGAACCCCCGCGGGCGCCGTTTGAGAGATCGTTGTCATGACGCGCCCCGGCTACTTTGGCCGCGATGTTGCCGCTGGGAACCGGATTCAGCAAGGGGTGAATTGCCGCGCTTTGCCGACAATTGCGCAAAGTTCTACCGGAGCGAGCGGCGCGCGCTTTGGAACCTGTTCCACGGCCGACAGTTGGATCGACGGACCGCGAGAGCGCGCCGGCGGGCGCGAGCTGGAGGAGATATCCGTGACGCTGCTGAAATGGGCTCTGGTCTTCCTGGTGATATCGATCATCGCCGGCATTCTCGGATTCACCGGCATATCGGCGGCATCCGCCGACGTCGCCCGCTTCCTGTTCTACGTCTTTGTCGTGATCTTCCTGGTGCTGTTGATCCTGGGGCTCACGATATTTAGGGTGTAGCGGCCTCCGCGCCGTCCCCGTCAGAGCGAGCGAAGCGAAGCAATCCAGACTGCCACCCGCGGACGGGGCAGTGTGGATTGCTTCGTCGCTTCGCTCCTCGCAATGACGACGGAGGGCGCTACGCCACTTCCTCGATCTTCACTTTGTCGGGATAGAACGCCAGATGGCCGGAAATCTCGGTCATGGCCGGATAGGGCGTCTCATAGGTCCAGATCGCATTGTCGAGCGTCTTGCCATTGGCGACGATAGAGTAATAACTGGCATCGCCCTTGTAGGGGCAGTGCGTTACCCGTTCGGTGCGCGTCAACACGTCCATTTTGGCATCCGCGCGCGGGATGTACTGCACGGCCGGATAGCTCGCTTCCTTGAGTGTGAGCGCGTGGGTGGTGTCGGCGATGACGAGGCCATCGGCTGACACGCGAATTCGCTTCGGATTGGTGGTGATGGTGATCGGATGGTCTGGTCCCGGGAGTTTCATGATCTTAGCCCTCGCAGATGCCTGCCGTGATCGCGATGCGGCGATCCGGCGGATTTTTAATGAACCTTGGATCGAATATAGTGCCACAATAGGTGACCTTCAAAGCGGTCGGCGCTAGATTTGCATGTCACGGACAGGTGAACCGGCCGGGATTCGAGCCCGCCGGACGTGACCAAGATAGGAGACTGACTGGGATGCCGATGGACGCCCGCGATATCGAATCGATGATCAAGGCAGCTATACCCGACGCCGAGGTGACGATCCGCGATCTTGCCGGCGATGGCGATCATTATGCCGCCACCGTGATCTCGGAGACCTTCCGCGGCAAGTCCCGCGTGCAGCAACACCAGATCGTGTACCAGTCGCTGCGCGGCCAGATGGGCGGGGTGCTGCATGCGCTCGCGCTCCAGACCGGAGTGCCCGGGGGCTAATACCCCATGGTGGACAATCCGCGCGGCGCGTTGTTTCGCGTCATCGTGCCGGATCGGCCGAGCCGCGTCACCAACGCGGAGCTGTTTTTCGATCTCGTCTTTGTCTACGCCGTCACGCAGCTTTCACACATGCTGCTCGGCCGCTTCACGGCGCTCGGCGCGGTGCAGGTCACGCTGCTCTTCCTCGCGGTCTGGTGGGTGTGGGTCTACACCACCTGGGTCACCAACTGGCTCGATCCCGAGCAGACCCCGGTCCGCCTCCTGCTGTTTCTCTTGATGCTGGGCGGCCTCGTGCTGTCGATGTCGATCCCGAGTGCCTTCGAGGGACGGGGCCTTTGGTTTGCGGGCGCCTATGCGGCGATGCAGGTTGGCCGCACGCTGTTTTGGCTCTTGGCAACGCCGGCACACCGGATGCCGGTGCGTCATAACGCAATCCGCATCCTGGTCTGGCTATGTTGCTCGGCGGCGTTCTGGATCCTTGGCGGCTTTGCCGAGGGGCAGGCGCGGCTGTGGTTTTGGATCGTGGCGCTCTCGATCGAATATGTCGCGCCGCTGGTACGGTTCTGGACGCCGGGATTGGGCTTCTCCTCGGTCGAGGCCTGGGCCGTCGACGGCAGCCATATGGCAGAGCGCTGTGCCGGCTTCATCATCATCGCGCTTGGCGAGGCCATCGTGGTCAATGGCGCGACCTTTGCCGATCTGGTGTGGACGCCGGAGAACGTGACGGCGTTCCTGGCGGCGTTCGTCGGCAGCATCTCGATGTGGTGGATCTATTTCCACAAGGGCGCCGAGGCGGGCTCCGAGATGATCTCGAAATCGGCAGAGTCCGGCCGCATCGCGCGGCTTGCCTATACCTATCTGCACATGCCGATCGTCGGCGGCATCATCCTGGCCGCGGTTTCGGACGAACTGGTGCTCAAGCATCCGAACGGCCATGCTGATCTCAAGACGGTCGTAAGCACGATCGGCGCGCCCCTGGTGTTTCTGGTCGGCACCATCCTGTTCAAGCACGTGATCCGCAACTTCCTGCAACTCTCGCACGGCGTGGGCATTGTCGCGCTCGCGGTGCTGGCTTTCTTTGCGAGCGACATGTCGCCACTGCTGCTCACGGTGGCTACCACGGCCATTCTGGTAGTTGTCGCGGTCTGGGAGTCGCTGTCGCTGGGCTCTAGGCCTAAGTCTCCGTAGGCGCCACGGTCTCTAGCTCAGCCTTGCCGCGGCCAGCAAATGTCTCATGAATCTTGCCGTCGACGATATGGACGCGGCGGTCGGCGCGGGCGGCGAGTGCGGGATCGTGGGTGACGACCACGACGGTACGGCCCTGGTCGGCGATCTCGCGCAGGATGGAGAACACCTGTTCGGTGGAGGTGGTGTCCAGCGCGCCGGTCGGCTCGTCCGCGACAATGATCTCGGGACGGTTGGAGAGCGCGCGCGCAATCGCGACGCGCTGGCGCTGGCCGCCGGAGAGCTGGTTCGGCCGCTTGTTGGCGTGGTCCTTCAGACCAAGCGAGGCGAGCAGCTCGAGCCCGCGCTCGCGCATCTCCTTCTCGCTCATCTTTCCCGCCGCGCGCATCGGCAGCAGCACGTTTTCCAGCGAGGTGAATTCGGGCAGCAGGAAATGAAACTGAAACACGAAGCCGCATTTGGTGAGGCGCACATTGGCGCGGTCGTCCTCCGACAGCTTTGAGGTCGGCTCGCCGCAGATGATCACTTCGCCGTCACTCGGCGCATCGAGCAGGCCGAGCAGATAGAGCAGGGAGGATTTGCCGGAGCCGGACGGGCCGGTGATGGCGACGAACTCGCCCTTGTTGACGGCAAGGTCGATGCCATTGACCAGCGTATGCGAGACCGCACCCTCGATCCGCCGCACCAGTCCAACCGCTTGCAATGCAATCTCGCTCATGAGGCGCCCCGGATGATTTCGACGGGATGGACCCGCGTCGCCTTGCGGGCGGGGAAGAAGGCCGCGCCGGTGCAGCACAAAAGCGAGATGCCGCCGGCCACGATGTAATGCATGGGCGAGTAGTAGATCGAGATCGGGACGGTCGTGCCCGTCAGCGTGTTGTAGATCGTGATCTGCGACCAGCTATAGCAAAGCAGATAGCCGAGGATCCATCCGAAGACGGTGCCGACCAGGCCGATGATCGCGGCCTCCATGATGAAGATGCTCCGCACCGACGTCTCGCGCATGCCGAGCGACTTCATGATCGCGATGTCCTGGCGCTTCTCATTGGTGATGGTGGAGATGATGTTGTAGGTCGCGAAAGATGATGTCAGCAGCATCGCGCCCATCACGGTGAGCACGATGAAATCGCGCACCGCAAAGCTCGATAAGAGGTCGGAGTTGGCTTCCTCCCACGACACCGACTTGTAGCCGGTCTGGCCCTCGACTTGCGCTGCGACCTTCTCCGCCGACAGCGGGTCGTTCAGGCGCAGCCGAAGCTCATTGATGATGCCGCTCTGGCCCATCATCATCTGGGCGGTGCCGATCGTCGTGTAGATCTGGCCTTCGTCGACGCGTTTCAGCCCCGAGCGGAAGATGCCGACCACGGTCGAAGAGAGCTCCGTGCCCTGGCCGCCGATCAGGGCAACGCTGTTGCCGTTCTTGACCGCAAGCTTTTCCGCCAGCGCCTGGCCGATGATGATGGCGTTCGGCGCGCGGGAGAGATCGGTGATCTGCCCTTCGCGCATCTGCGAGGCGAGTTTCGAAACCTTGATTTCCTGCCTGGGATCGATGCCGACCAGCGTGACGCCGATGCGGCCGCCATGATCGATGATGGCCGTGGTCTTGACCGACGGTGCGACGTCGCCGGGGATCCAGGAGCGGAGCGAGGCCATCACCGATTCCGGATAGCGGATGCCGGGCCGGTTGTTGACATTGGCGACGTTCGACATCTGCACCGCGCCATATTGCTGGTCGGCCGGCTGCGGTGGCGCCGTGCGACGCTCGTCCTGCATCGTTATGTGCGGCATGGTGTCGACGAGCTGGCGCAGGAAATCGATCTGCGAGCCCTGCATCAGGCCCGCCATCATGATGGTAAAGCCGACGCCCATGGCGACGCCGGCCATGCCGACCAGCGTCTGCCGGACGCGGGTCGTAACGTGCGTCCAGGCGATGTTGAAGAGGAGGTTGGAGGCCATGCCATTCACGCTCGCTTAGCGGGTGCCGATTTTGGCGGCGTTGCGTCTGGCATCATTCACGACCGAGTCGATGTGCGCGGTAATTGCGCTCGAGATCGTGGCGTCGTCTCCGTTGGCGCCTGTCGCGACAGGCGGAGGGGCAGCCGACGCCAATGCGGGGGTGTTGGTTGGTTGAGCCGGCGTTATGTCAGGCGCGGCGTCGTCCTGTGGCGCCGGGGCCTGCTTGTTGAGCTCGGTCTTGACCAGCGTGCCGTCGGCAAGATCGGGACGGAAAGGCGAGAGCACCGCCATGCCGCGCGAGACATCGCCGATGATCTCCACGTTGCGGCTGCCGCGGATGCCGACACGGACCGGCACGCGTTCGACCTTGCCGTTGTTCACGGTCTCGACGGCGTCGCCTGCCACGGCTTCGGCCGGGACCACTATCGCGGACGATTTCTCGCGGAAGATGATATTGGCCTCGACCGACATGCCGATCCGAAGCGGCGTGTCGTTCGGCAGCAAGAGGTAGACGCGGAAGGTCTTGCGGGTCGGATCGCCCTTGGGGGTGATCTGCGAGACGCTGGCACGCAGCGCCTGTCCCGGGAAAGCCTCGCTGCGCAGGAAGGCCTTCTGGCCGACGGCGATACGATTGATTTCCTCTTCATTGACCTCGGCGACCACCTGCACGGGCAGCGGCGGGCCGACCCAGAACAGGACGTCGGTGGGGCCGACGATCTCGCCGACTTCGCCGTCGCGCCGCAGCACCATGCCGTCGAGCGGCGCGCGCAGCACCATCTGGTCGATCCGTACCTGCTGTGCGGATATCCGCGATTTGTATTCCTCGGCCTGGGTCCAGCGCTGCTCATATTCCTTTTGCTGGGCGTCGCTCTTGGTGCGGTCCTTTTCGGCCCGATCCAGATCGCGCTGCGCCTGCTGGTAGGAGAGCTGCAGCTCGTTCATTGCGCTGCGTTCTTCAGCGTCGTCCTGTCGGCCGAGCACCTGGCCGGCCTTCACCGTCTGTCCTTCGCAGGTGCAGAGATCGACCAGGCGGCGGCGCTGCAAGGGTACCACCTTGGCCCATCGCGCCGGCTCGACCGTCCCGGTGCCGTAGATCGCCTCCGAGACCGGGGCGAGGTTGGCGACGCTGGTCGTCACCGTCTGCACATGCAGGTAGTTGTTGTAGGCGTAGGTGCCGCCGCCGGCTGCAGCCAATGCCAGGATCGCAATTCCCAAAGAGCGCAGCATGGTGACGATCCTCTCCTAGAAGCCGAATTTCTTGCGAAGGGACGGCACTTCCCTCAGGAAGTTGTCGACGTCGCCCTTCCTCGCATTGCCGATCGTATCGAGCGGGCTCGAAGGTTCGTTGCTCGTGGTCTTGGTCGCAGGCTGCGGACTCGGAACCGCTGACGGCAGCGGAGCCGGCGCGGCTGCGGCTTGCGGCTGCGGGCCGGGGGATGCGTGCGGCGCGCTACGCGAGGTATCTTGCGGTATTGCGGTCTGAGCGGGCCTGGACGTCACGACCGGGTGCCATTGGCCAGCCTCCGACCTTGCCTGGCTGATCTCGGCCGGGCTCATCCGGGTCTCGAGCACGCCCATCAATTGCAGGGAACCATTGCGGAATTCGTCCACCCGCGAAGCGGCGCTGACGATGTAGGCCCATTTGTAGGCCTTGATGTTGTCCTTCGTAACGCCACGGCCGGTGGCATAGAGGCCGGCGAGGATCAGCATCGCATGCGAATGGCCCTGATCGGCCGCGCGCGAGAACCAGCGGAACGCCTCCGGGTCCGAGCGCGGCACGCCGATACCGGCCGAATAGAGCGCGCCGAGATAGAACTGCGACTGGTCGTCGCCGGATTGCGCCGACCGCAGATAGCGGCTCGCGATGTCCTGATCGGATGCAAGATCGGCCTTCGCGCTCGCCGCGATTGCCAGAAAGGCACAGCAAAATATCGCCAGAATGGCCCGCTTCATGGAAATGCTCTTAAGCTTCGTGTCCCAATATCGGCGTCACCCGACGCGTTGTCCGTCGGCGCCTCGAAGCTTTGTCGAGCAGATGAGGGGCAGGGTTCAGGGTTCGAAAAACGGCCAGCGCCAACGTGACCTATCGCACGTTGGCGCTTTATTCCCCGAGTTCCAGATAGTGGAGGTATCGCGACATGCTTTGTCGCGAGAGGCCGTATTACTCCGCGACCAACGCGTGAACCGAGAACATCGCCTTGGCGTCGGTCCAGGATTCCCGCACCTGCCAGCCCGAACCGCGGGCCAGCGCCGCGAACCGATCGATGCTGTATTTATAGCTGCTCTCGGTGTGGATGCTTTCGCCGGGGCGGAAGGAGAAGTTGGTGCCGAGCATGCGCACGGCCTGCTGCTTCTTGCTGATCAGGTGCATCTCGATGCGATGCCGCTCGCGGTTATAGATCGCGCGATGGGCGAAGGCGGAGAGATCGAAATTGCCGCCGAGCTCGCGGTTGATGCGCACCAGCACATTGAGGTTGAAGCGCGCGGTGACGCCGGCCGCGTCGTTATAGGCGTCGTAGAGCACGCGCTCGTCCTTCTCGAGATCGGCGCCGATGATCATCTGCGCGCCTCGGCCCAGAATGTCGTGCGCGCTCTTGAGGAAGCTGCAGGCTTCATGCGGCTCGAAATTGCCGATGGTCGAGCCGGGGAAGAAGCCGACCTTGGGCATGGCGGCAACCTCAGTCGGCAGTGCGAACGGCGCAGTGAAATCCGCGGCGACCGGATAGACCGAAAGATCGGGAAAGTCCCGGCACAAGACATTCGCCTGTGCCTTGATGAAGTCGCCGGAAATGTCGACCGGCACATAGGCGCCGAACGCGCATTTCTCGAGCAACAGGCGGACCTTGGTGGTCGCGCCGGCGCCGAACTCGATCAGCGCAGCACCCTTCGGGATGATTTTCGCGATGTCATCGCCACGATCGCGCAGGATGCCGAGTTCGGTGCGGGTCGGGTAATATTCCGGCAGCCGTGTGATCGCCTCGAACAATTCCGAGCCGGTCGCATCGTAGAAATATTTCGGTGACAGGCGTTTTGGATGCTGCGACAGGTCGCCGATCGCATCGCGCGCGAAGGCGGAAGTCTGCTCGTCGGGAAGATGCGCGTCGGCCAAAGCGGTAGCGTGCATGTTCATGATACTCTCCTGAACGCGCTTTCCGGCGCGCTTTTGATCCGTTGTGTGAGCACGAGCCGGTTTCCACGCGCCGGCCGCACCCTTTTCGAGGAAAAGTCAGGCGTAGTCGGCTAGGCGTAATCCCGTGAATTGCCAGCGGTGATGTGGATAGAAGAAGTTGCGATAGGTGATACGGCTGTGGCCGTGCGGGGTTGCAAGCGAGGAGCCGCGCAATACCAGTTGGTTGACCATGAATTTGCCGTTGTATTCGCCGAGCGCGCCTTCGATGGCGCGGTAGCCGGGGTAGGGCGAGTAGGCGCTGCGGGTCCACTGCCAGACGATGCCGAAGGCGTCGTTGAGCTCGCCCGCGCGTGCGGCGACTTCCCATTCCATCTCGGTCGGCAAATGCTTGCCGGCCCAGCGCGCAAAGGCGTCGGCCTCATAATAGCTGACATGGCAGACGGGGGCTGACGGATCGACCGGCTTGAGCCCGCCCAGCGTCATGATGTGCCAGGCGCCATCGATTTCGCGCCAATGGCCGGGCGCCTGCCAGCCTTCATTGTTGACGGTGGCAAAGCCGTCCATCAGCCAGAGTGTCGCGGTCGAATAGCCGCCGTCCTTCATGAAGGCGAGCCATTCGGCGTTGGTGACGAGATTGCGGTTGAGCTTGACGGGGCCGACGAGGGCGCGGTGCGCCGGCTTCTCATTGTCGAAATGGAAGCTGTCATCGGCGTGGCCGACGCTGTGAATGCCTTCGTTCAGCGTGAGCCATTCGCTGCCGTCGCGGGTCGAAGCAGGGAAGCGCCACGCGTCGTCATAGGCGGGCGGAATCGGATTCTGCGCGAACGCATGCAGGATGTCCGTCAGCATTAATTCCTGGTGTTGCTGTTCGTGATTGAGGCCGACTTCCACCAGCGGCGCGATTTTTTCGAGCGTGGCCTCATCGGCGGTCTGGAAGAATTTGACCACCGCGGCATCGACATGGCAGCGATAGGCGGTGACGTCCTCCACGCCCGGCCGCGTCAGCAGGCCGCGGGCGTGACGGGCATGCCGCGGGCCGGCGCTGACATAATAGGAATTGAACAAAAAGGCGTAGTCGGGATGGAAGGGACGATAGCCTGCGCAATGCTCGCCGAGCAGGAATTGCTCGAAGAACCAGGTCGTATGGGCGCGGTGCCATTTCGCGGGGCTGGCGTCGGGCATCGACTGCACGACTTGATCCTCGGCGCTCAGGGGCGCGGCACGGCGTTCGGTCTCGCCGCGCACGGAAAGATAGGCTTCCACCAGATTCTGGGCTGACGTGCCGGAATCGGAGAAAAGCGACGGGGCGGGCGCTGAAAGCGTGGCGGCAGCAGATGCTGGTTTCGTCACTGATATCTCCGGTCACGCGATAGAACGTCCGGCCCGCGGATGGGTTCCCAAGGCACTAGCCCGTCCTAAATAGGGGCTCCCGTTCAGGAAAAAAGCCTCCCCCGGTTATGATATTAGTGTCGTCAGGCTATCGGAGGTCCGGCTGCGGCGGGAGACCGGCTGCGCGGCGCATATCAAATATCCGCCATTTTACTTTGGATGAACAAAGGTTTGCGCTACATATAGGGCAGTGTCGGGTTAGAAGGGCCGGACGAGTTGGCCCGGAAGGCGAGCCGCAGGGGGCTTGTCGCAAAGGAAAGCAAAGATGAGCATCGAGCAATTCATCGCGAACGAAGTGAAGTCGAACGACGTCGTGCTGTTCATGAAGGGTACGCCGCAGTTTCCGCAGTGCGGTTTTTCCGGCCAGGTGGTGCAGATCCTCGACCACATCGGCGTCGGCTATAAGGGCCTGAACGTCCTGGAGTCGGCTGAGCTGCGCAACGGCATCAAGGATTATTCGAACTGGCCGACCATTCCCCAGCTCTACGTCAAGGGCGAGTTCGTCGGCGGCTGCGACATCGTGCGCGAGATGTTTCAGGCCGGTAAATTGCAGCAGCTCTTTACCGAGAAGGGTATTCCGGTCGACGCGGCAGTCTGAGCTTGGCCGATTTCCTGGCCGCGCGCGAGATCGGCTCGGCGCGGCTGGAAGTCATTATTGCTGACATCACAACGTCAGGCGTTGACGCCATCGTCAACGCTGCAAACTCGTCGCTGTTGGGCGGTGGGGGCGTTGATGGCGCCATTCATCGCGCGGCCGGCCCGGAGCTGCTTGCCGAATGCCGCACCCTTGGCGGCTGCGAGACCGGCGGCGCAAAGATCACCCGCGGATATCGCCTGCCGGCCCAATATGTGATCCACGCCGTCGGGCCGGTCTGGAACGGCGGCGGCCATGGCGAGGATGCGTTACTCGCTTCCTGCTACTCGACCGCGATCGGGCTTTGTCGCGACCACACTCTCACCTCGATCGCCTTTCCCGCGATTTCTACCGGCGTCTATCGCTTTCCCGCTGACCGAGCCGCTGGCATCGCGGTCGATACGACGGTTAAGTCGCTGTCCTCGGCACCATCGCTAACCCGCGTCATCTTCTGCTGTTTTTCGCCGGAAAGTGCCCGGCTTCATGAAGAAGCCATGACACGCCTTTAGCAGCCCTTGTGCCCGGGAAGGCCGCCGGTACACTCGCCCATGTCAATTCCGGGAGGGGTTATGACGCAATTTGATCGGTTGCGATCGCTTGCCTGTGGCGTGCTGCTGGCGGGCGCTGTCGCGCTGCCGGCCCGCGGCGAGGGCACTTACGAGATTCCGGCCGGCGCGCATTTCAATCCGGAAAAGCTCGCCAAGGTCGGCGACTATCTGCGCGAGCAGATCGCGGGCGGCAAGATTCCCGGCGCCATTGTTCTGATCCAGCAGCACGGCAAGCCAGTTTATCACGAGTTCTTTGGCGTGCGCGATGTCGCCACCAAGGAGCCGATGACGGACGACACCATCTTCCGCCTGTTCTCGATGACCAAGCCGATCACGAGCGTGGTCGCGATGCAGCTCATCGACGAAGGCAAGATATCGCTCGACGATCCCGTCTCGAAGTACATTCCCTCCTTTGCCAATGTGAAGCTCGGCGTCGAGAAAAAAGCCGACGACAAGACCACGCTCGATCTGGTGGCGCCGGCCCGGCCGCCGACGATTCGTGACCTGATGCTCCACACCTCCGGCATCGCCTACGGCTTCTATGGCAACAGCTTCCTGGTCCGTAAGGCCTATCTCGCGGCCGATATCTATGGCGGCGACCCGGACAATGCGGAATTCGCCGAGCGCATCGCCAAATTGCCGCTGGAATATGAGCCCGGCACGCTCTGGGATTACGGCCATTCGACCGACATTCTCGGCCGCGTCATGGAAGTCGCCAGCGGCAAGTCGCTGCTTGCCATCGAGCAAGAGAAGCTGCTCAATCCGCTCGGGATGAAGGACACAGTGTTTTATGTGACCGATCCCGCCAAGAAGCACCTGATCGCCAAGCCCCTGCCGAATGACAGCGATTTCCGCGTCGGATTTGTCGGCTATGCGGATGTGCCGATGAAATGGGAGTCGGGCGGCGGCGGCATGGTTTCGACCATGGCCGACGTGGCCCGTTTCGCGCAGATGATCCTCGATGGCGGCAAGTTCGGCGGCAAGCAAGTTCTCGGCGACAAGGCCTTCAAGAACATGACAACCGACCATGTCGGTCCGGGCGCAGGCGTCGGCCGCGACTACCTCTATTTCCCGGGCGATGGTTTCGGCTTTGGGCTCGGCTTCGGCGTCCGCACCAATCCCGGCCTCGCCAAACCGACGCCGCCGGGCGACCTCGGCGAGTTGAAATGGGACGGCGCCAGCGGCTGCTATTTCGTAGTCGATCCGAAGCAGGACATGTTCTTCGTGCTGCTCGAGGAGACCCCGTCGGAACGCCAGAAGATCCAGCCGATGGTCAAGAAGCTGATCTATGAGGCGATGGAAAACTGACGCCGCCGCGCTGCTTGCCGCAGCCCTTGCCCTCGTCGCGGCCCTCGGCGCCACGACGAAGGCGTATAGTGATCCGGCGATCACGAGCGCCTTTTCGGCCGACGGGCTGAAGCGCGTCGGCGATTACTTCGAAAATGAAGTCGCAACCGGCAAGCTTCCCGGCGCGGTCGTCCTGATCCAGCAGCATGGCAAGCCCGTCTATTTCGAAAGCTTCGGCTTCCGCGATGTGGTCGCGCACACGCCGATGACGAAGGACGCGATCTTCCGGATCTATTCGATGTCGAAGCCGATCACCTCGGTCGCCGTCATGATGCTGGTCGATGACGGCAAGATCGCGCTGAGCGATCCGCTGTCGAAATACATCCCGGCCTTTGCCGATGTGAAGGTCAGCGTCGAGAAGAAGGACGACAACGGCAAGCCTGTGCTGGCAACTGAGCCGCTGGCCCGACCGATCACGATCGAGGATCTGTTGCGGCATACGTCCGGGCTGACCTACGGCTTCTTTGGCGACAGCCCGATCCGAAAGCTCTACGACAGCTCCGCCCTGTTCGCAGGCGATTTCGATAATGCGCAATTTGTCGAGCGGCTGGCCCAATTGCCGCTCGCCGAGCAGCCGGAAACGCTGTGGGACTACAGCCACTCGGTCGACGTGCTTGGCCGGGTCGTCGAGCTCGTCTCGGGAAAATCACTCTATCAGTTCGAAAAGGAGCGGCTGCTCGATCCCCTTGGCATGAACGATACCGCCTTTTTCGTCCCCGACCCCAAGCGCGAGCGCATCGCGCAATTCCTGCCCTACGATCGCATTGGGCGCGTCGCAGGCCTCGGCGATCCCACGGAACAACGGCGCTGGGAATCCGGCGGCGCCGGCATGGACAGCACCGCGAGCGACTATGCGCGCTTTGCCGAAATGCTGCTGGAAGGCGGCGCGCTCGACGGCAAGCGCTATCTGAAGCCGGAGACGGTTGCGACGATGACGTCGGATCATATCGGCCCGGAGACGCATATTGCGCGCGACGGCTTCTATTTCCCGAGCGGCGACAGCGGTTTCGGCCTCGGCTTTGCGGTCCGGACGGTGGCGACCACGCTGCTGCCCGTCGGCGAATACCGATGGGACAGCGCCGGCGGAGCCTTCTTCTTCATCGATCCCCACGACGACATGTTCGTGATCGTGATGATGCAAACGCCCTCGCAGCGCGGGCGAATCCAGACCGATGTGAAGAATCTGATCTACGAGGCGCTCGGGAAATAGCGCTTAAGCCGCCCGGACGATCTCCCGCACGTGGCCGATCATCTCCTCGATCATCGCCGCGGTCACGTCCAGATGGGTGCAGGCGCGAATGCGGCCGTCCATCATCGCGAGCATCACGCCGCGCTTGCCGAGCTCGGCCACCATCCTGTCGCCGGAGACACCAGCGCCGTCGGGCTTGAAGAACACCAGGTTGGTCTCGGGCTCCTGCACCTCGACGCCGGCGATCTGCGAAAGGCCGCGCGCGAGCGCCCGGGCGTTGGCGTGATCCTCGGCGAGGCGGTCGACATGATGATCGAGCGCGTAAGAGCAGGCCGCCGCGCAAATGCCGGCCTGGCGCATCGAGCCGCCGAGCCGCTGCTTCCAGCGCCAGATCTCGTCGATGAAGGCACGCGTGCCCGCAATCGCGCCGCCGATCGGCGCGCCAAGGCCCTTGGAAAAATCGATCCAGGTTGAATCCCACCCCTCAGCCATCTCGCGTGCGGAGATGCCGGTCGCGACCGACGCATTGAGCAGCCGCGCGCCGTCCATATGCGTCGCCATGCCAGCGGACTTTGCGATGGCGACGACCTCGTCCAGCGCCTTCTTCTTCCAGATCGTGCCGCCGCCGATATTGGCGGTCTGCTCGACACTGACCAGTACCTGCGGCGGCTGGTAGCGGGTGCGCGGGTGCAGCGCCTTGCTCAGGGTGTTGGGAGCAAATTGTCCGTCGTCGCCCTTGAGTGGCGTAATCTGGAAACCACCGATCGCGGCATGTGCGCCGCCTTCACGCGCGATGATGTGGGCGGTCTCGTGGGCAAGGATTTCGTCGCCGGGGCGGCAATGCACCAGCGTTGCTGACACGTTGCACATGGTGCCCGAGGGCATGAACACCGCGGCTTCCTTGCCGAGCAGGTCGGCAACGCGCTC
>DATHMA010000171.1:0-44305 GCA_035487555.1 Bradyrhizobium sp.
GGAGACGTAGACCAGCGCCGAGACCTTGGGATCGTTGCCGGCTTCCGTGATCACCACGCCGCCCCAGGAATGGCCGACGAGAACGGTTTTGCCGTCCTGCTTCGCGAGAGCTTGTTTGGTGGCATCAACGTCAGCAGCAAGGGAGGTGAGCGGGTTCTCGACGAGCGTGACGTTGTAGCCTTTCTTTGTGAGAATATCGGCAACGGGCTGCCAGCTCGTCTGGTCCACGAAAGCGCCGTGCACGAGCACGATGTTGTGGACCGCTCCCTTGGGTAATTCGGCGGAACGGACGGAGCCGGCCAATGTCGTTCCGGCCAGAAGCACGGTGGCGAGTGAGAGAAGGATATTTAGCATTGATTTTTCCTGTTGGCATGTCGGACGGAACACAGTCCGGTGGAATGAACAGGCGTTTCCAGTGAGGTCGCGGTTCTTCCATCTGCTACTGGCGAAATGGTTGCCGCTCGTAACGTCGGCCCGCTGCGCCATGACCTATTCCGCGGACCTTCCGGACGATAGAGATCAATCGTCCAGATGTTGTGTCCGATCGTCCACCGGTCTAAGCTCGGCGGCATGGATAAACTCGCTCAAGTGCTCGATCGGGTTCGTCTCGACGGGACGCTGCTCTTTCACTTCGAGCTCGGCCACCCCTGGCACCTTGAGTTTCCGGCGCGCCCCTACGCTCTATTTCACTACGTCAGCCAGGGCTCGGCGACCCTCGCGCTCGGACAGGAACAGGAAATCCAGATGGCTGAAGGCGATTTTGTCGTGATCACACGCGGCGAGCCCCATGTGTTTTATTCGGATCGTCGGGCCAAGCCCTTGCGGATTATGGATATCGATCGAGCGTCGTCGCGGTTTGGCGTCGTTCGTTACGGCAGCCGTGCAAAGCTGCTCTCGACCTTGATCTGCGGCAATTTCACAGTGTCACGGCCGCTGTTTGGCAGCGTGCTCGAGCTACTTCCGCCCGTGCTAATCGCCTCTTAAAATCAGCGGTTTACCTTCGGAATTCTTGGAAAACATCTGATACGTTCAAAAAGTCTTGACGTGATGGTCTGTTCAATCGCGGGGTGATGACGGCGAACGCTTTGAGCGCCCTTTGACTCCAAAGGGTTGGCAGGTGGCTTGCGTTCAAGTCGAGCAAAAATATCGGGACCGCACACTTTGAAAGTGCACGGCCCTGAAGATAACGAAGCCAACTATATCCGAGCTAGGTTTTAGCCAGCGGCTTTGAGAAGAACGCTCTCCAGCTCGCGATCAAGATGCAAGCCGACTTCCGTTACCCGGGGATCGCCAAACTGTCCGACGAGCGACGAAGGTCGATCGTACTCGAAAACCGTCTCTCCGCTTTCGGTCTCGAACAAGACGACCCTCAACGGTACGTAAAGCGCGGCGCGCAAATCAAATCGCGTCATCTTCGTCGCCGTGTGGGCGTTGCCGATTTCATACTGAAGAGCTTTCCGCTTTCGCCCGGCTATTGCGAGCAGGTCACCAGGGTGACGCTCGAGGAAATTGAAGAGGGCTGCCCCCCTCTCATATTCCTTAACCTTCGCTTCGTCTCCGGCGGCCAACGCATCCAACATGCCCGGGTCGAACTTTGGCAGATCGGTTTGGAGGGCCGCACGCACCTGTTCGAACGATCGTCGGCACGTTATCCTGATGTGATCCAGCGTGATCGGCCTGGATGTGACGTTTGCTGGTCCGGTTGCAGTCTCGGCGACCGCATCGCCGGCCCCCGTCATCGAAACAAGGACACTGGAGACGGCGGCCGCTAGAAATTCACGCTTGTTCGCTTCAATCATTCTCAATTTCTCCTCGAATGGAATTCGCCAACGCTTAGGAAGTGGGTCAGCTTGCGATTGGGCCCGACAGAGGTGACCCGGCCGGCGCCACGTTGACCAGTTTGCGATTGACGAATGCACCGAAGCCCAGTTCGGATAGCTCCCGGCCAAAGCCGACGGAGGTGTTTCCAGAGAGGTCGCTGTGCTTCCATCTGCTGTTCGCGAAACGGTTGCCGCTCATCGTCGGCCCGCCGCGCCATGACCTATTCCGCGGACCTTCCGGACGATAGAGATCAATCGTCCGGATGTTGTGTTCGATCGTCCACCGGCCTAATGTCGGCGGCATGGACATACTCGCCCAAGTGCTCGATCGCATACGTCTCAGCGGGACGCTGCTCTTTCACTTCGAGCTGGGCCATCCCTGGCGTCTTGAGTTGCCGGCGCGTCCCTACGCTCTGTTTCACTATCTCAGCCAGGGCTCAGCGACCCTTGCGGTCGGACAGGAGCAGGAAATCCAGATGACTGGGGGCGACTTTGTCGTCATCACGCGCGGAGAGCCCCATGTGTTTTATTCGGATCGCCGGGCCGAGCCTTTGCGGATTATGGATATTGATCGATCGTCGCCGCGTCTTGGCTTCGTTCGTCACGGCGGCCGTGCAAAGCCGCTCACGACCATGCTCTGCGGCAATTTCACGGTGTCGCGGCCGCTGTTTGGCAGCGTGATGGAGTTACTTCCGCCCGTGCTCTTGCTGAAGCCGACGGCGGACAGCGGTTGGCTTGAAGCAATCCTGCGCCGCTTGATTAGCGAGTGCGCGACCGAACGTCCTGGTCAACGCGTCGCGCTTTCACGATTGACGGAAGTGCTCTTTGTCGAGGTGCTCCGAAGCTGGATCGCATCTCTCAGTCCCGGACAAGGCGGCTGGCTCGGGGCCATATCCGACCCACATATCGGACCGGCGCTCAAGCTGATTCACGAGAACCCGGAGCAGCCCTGGACCCTGAGCGACCTTGGCCAGCGCGTGGGGCTTGGCCGCTCGGTATTTTCGGCGCGCTTTACCAAGCTCGTCGGCCAGTCCATGCATCGTTACGTCATCGAACGTCGGATGGCGGAAGCGGCGTTCCTGCTGGAAACCAGCGATGAGCCCATTGCACGGATTGCCAGCCGGGTCGGTTATGAGACAGCGGCGGCGTTTTCGAAGCTGTTCAATCGATATCACGGAGTATCGCCTGGCCGGTACCGAGCAGCTCGGCGCTCCGACAGCGGCGAAAGGCACGGGGACGCTCAGGAAGCAGAGCTGGCCGATTAACTTTGTAGCGGCCACTCACGGTGGGTCCGCTTCTTGGCCCATCGCGTCATTTCGCTGTGCCACGGAATTTGGTCGCTATCGGTGTAAAGCGGACTTTGGCAATCTTTCCGCTTGGCAGATTTATGGGATCACGGCCTTGCGCCGAAGCGATACCGGCTTCGGAGGCATGCCCGACGGGCAAATCAGTTCGGTTTATCAGAAGCGTCTTCGTCTAAAGTCAAGCCGTTCGCGCGAAAATATCCTTCTTCCGATTTTCGGAATAATATGATTTGTTATGCGCCATCCCGGCTCGGCCAAGAGGGGCGGACGCGTCGTCATGGACGTTGAGGCGGGAGGCGATGGACGCTGAGGCTGTGACTGACGAGCACGGTCGAGGCGGACGGCAAAATCGTGTGGTCCCGATCCCCCGACGCTGGGATCAAGCTTGCAAGGTCTTTGGGCCAGGCAGGCGACGGTGGCTAGAAAGCCCGGCACGCCGAGGAGAGCACGTATACGCCGTAAACCAATCGCGCAGGGAAGGCCGGGTCGCTCCGGTTGAACCTGTGGTCATTTTTCTGCGCATTCCACGGGTGCAACCAGCATCCGGTCTTCCCTGCGCCCTCTCATTGGGAGGGATGGATAATTCATAAAGCTCGGACGCCCTGCGCCGCGAGGCGAAAGACCACGTTTCCGTTATCCTGTCTGGCCGGCACCAATCGCCTCCATCTTCATCTTGCGCTGCGGCAAAAAAATTGCACACTCCTGATCTTGCCGGGCAGCTTCTGGAGTGTAGCGCCATGTCCCTTCAGACCATGCCTTCCGACGCCGAACTGCGGCCCAACCGGGCCGATGACGTGCAGGCGCTGGAGGAGGACACCCGGCTGCGCAACGACATCCGGTTGCTTGGCCGCATCCTCGGCGACACCGTGCGCGACCAGGAGGGCGCTGACGTGTTCGACCTGGTCGAGCGCATCCGCCAGACCTCGATCCGCTTTCATCGCGACGAGGACCGCCTGGCGCGGAGCGAGCTCGAACAGATCCTCGACAGCATGTCGATCTCCGAGACCGTGCGCATCGTGCGCGCCTTCAGCTATTTCTCCCACCTGGCCAATATCGCCGAGGACCAGAACACGATCCGCCAGATGCGCACGCGCTCGGCCGCCAGGGGCGCGCCACGGGCGGGCGCGCTCGCTGACACCGTGGCGCTGGCGCAGTCGGCTGGCATCTCCAACGCCGATTTGAAGACGTTCTTCAAGAACGCTCTCGTCAGCCCGGTACTGACGGCGCATCCGACCGAGGTCCGCCGCAAGAGCACGATGGACCGCGAGATGGAGGTCGCGCAGCTCCTCGACCGCCGCGAACGGGTGCAGCTTACCCCGGAGGAGGCGGAAGCGAGCGACGAGCAATTGCGTCGCGCGGTGCTGACACTGTGGCAGACCAATCTATTGCGCCGTACAAAACTCACGGTGCTCGATGAGGTCGCCAACGGCCTTTCCTTCTACGACTACACGTTTCTGAGCGAAGTGCCGCGGCTGATCTGCGCGCTGGAAGACCGGCTCAATGTCGGCGAGGCGGAAGCGAGCGAGATCGCTTCCTTCCTGCGGATGGGGAGCTGGATCGGCGGCGACCGCGACGGCAATCCCTTCGTCACCGCCGACGTCATGCGCGGCACGCTCAAGCTGCAGTCGAGCCGGGTGCTGCAATATTATCTGGAAGAGCTGCACGTGCTTGGTGCCGAACTCTCGATCTCGGCGCATCTCGCCGACGTTTCCGAGGAGCTGCGGACCTTGGCGGAGCGTTCGCCCGATACCTCGCCGCACCGCAGCGCTGAGCCGTATCGTCTTGCCGTCTCCGGCATCTACGCGCGGCTGACGGCGACCGCCGAGCGGCTCGATGTCGAAATCATCCGGCGGCCGGTGGGCAAGGCCGAGCCTTACACCAGCGTCAGGGAGTTGCAGGCCGATCTCGACGTGCTCGATCGCTCGCTGATTTCGAACAATGCGCGGGTGATTTCGCGCGGCCGGCTGCGGCTATTGCGGCGCGCGGTCGATTGCTTCGGTTTCCATCTCGCTCGCCTCGATATCCGGCAGAATTCCGCCGTGCATGAGCGCACCGTCGCCGAGCTGCTCGATGCGGCGATGCCCGGCATGTCGTATCTGGCGCTCAGCGAAGACGCCCGCGTGGCGCTGCTATCGAGCGAGCTCCGCAATTCACGACCGCTGGCGTCGTCTTTCGTGAAATACAGCGAGGAGACGGTTGGCGAGCTTGCCGTGTTCCGCGCCGCCGCCGAAGCCCACGCCAAATTCGGCGATGACGTCATTCCCCAATGCATCATCTCGATGTGCCAGGGCATGTCCGACATGCTCGAGGTCGCGCTGCTCTTGAAAGAAGTCGGCCTCATCAATCCGTCGGGGCGCAGCGCCATCAACATCGTGCCGCTGTTCGAGACCATCGAGGATCTGCAGGCCTGTGCCAGCATCATGGACCGGATGCTGTCGCTGCACGACTACCGGAAATTCGTCGATAGCCGCGGCTCGGTGCAGGAAGTCATGCTCGGTTATTCCGACAGCAACAAGGATGGCGGCTTCGTCACTTCGGGTTGGGAGCTCTACAAGGCCGAGATCCAGCTCGTCGAAGTGTTCGAGCGCCACAGCGTGCGGCTGCGGCTCTTCCACGGCCGCGGCGGCTCGGTCGGCCGTGGCGGTGGGCCGAGCTATGACGCCATCATCGCGCAGCCAGGCGGGGCGGTGAACGGCCAAATCCGTATCACCGAGCAGGGCGAGATCATCTCGTCGAAATATTCCAACGCCGAGGTCGGCCGCAGCAATCTGGAAATCCTAGCCGCCGCCACTATGGAAGCGAGCCTGCTGCATCCGCGGCAGCCGGCGCCGAAGCGCGAATACCTGACCGCGATGGATCAATTGTCCGATCTCGCCTTCAAGGCCTATCGCGGCCTCGTCTACGAGACCGACGGCTTTGTCGACTATTTCTGGAACTCGACCGTCATCAACGAGATCGCGACGCTCAACATCGGTAGCCGTCCGGCGTCACGCAAGAAAACCCGCGCGATCGAGGATCTGCGCGCGATCCCCTGGGTGTTCTCCTGGGCGCAATGCCGGCTGATGCTGCCGGGCTGGTATGGCTTTGGCAGCGCGGTGGAGACCTGGATCGCGGAGCATCCCGAGCAGGGCATGCCGTTCCTGAAAGAGCTTTACAAGGAATGGCCGTTCTTCCGCATGCTGCTGTCGAACATGGACATGGTGCTGGCGAAAAGCTCGATCGCGATCGCCTCGCGCTATGCCGAACTGGTGCCCGACGAAGCCTTGCGCGAGCGCATCTTCGGCCGTATCCGCCGCGAATGGCATCTCGTGATCGAGACGCTCTTGGACATCATGGGGCAGGACCGGCTGTTGCAGGGCAACCCGCTGCTCGAGCGCTCGGTGCGCCATCGCTTCCCCTATCTCGATCCTCTCAATCATGTGCAGGTGGAGTTGTTGAAGGAGCACCGCGCGCAGAACCCGGATGAGCAGGTGCTGCGGGGGATACAGCTGACGATCAACGGGATTTCGGCGGGGCTAAGGAATACCGGGTGAAAAGCGAATTGTGAGTGGCGAATAGCGAATAGGGTTTTCTATTCGCCACTCTCTATTCGCTATTCGCTAGCAGTTATGCGCGCCCATCGTCTCCACATAGACCGAATAAAGCGACTGGCTCGCCGTCATGAAGAGCCGGTTGCGCTTCTTGCCGCCGAAGGTGAGATTGGCGCAGGTCTCGGGCAGGAGGATCTGCGCGATGCGATCGCCGTCCGGTGCAAATACCTGCACGCCGTCATAGCCGGGGCCGACCCATCCGGCGCCGACCCAGATATTGCCGTCGATGTCGACGCGAAGGCCATCGGGGAAGCCCGACTTGCCGTTCAGCGTCATGTCGATCAGCGTGCGCGGGTTGGAAAGCTTGTCGCCGTTGAGATCGTACTGCCAGACGATGTTCTTGGCCTGCGGGTAGTGCGTGATGCCGGTGTCGCAAACATAGACCTTCTTGTAGTCGTGGCTGAAGGCGATACCGTTGGGCTTGAACGGCTCGTCGCAGACCTTGGTGATGTTGCCGGTCTTTGCATCGACCCGGTACACCGCTTCCTTCTGGTAGGGCTGCACCGAGCCGGTGTTGGCGCGCTGGCCCTCGTAGATTGAGACCGCGCCATAGCCGGGATCGGTGAACCAGATCGAGCCGTCATTGGGATGCACGACCATGTCGTTGGGCCCGTTCACCGGCTTGCCGTTGACCTGCTCGGCCAGCGTCGTCACCGTGCCGTTGTGCTCATAGCGCACCAGCCGCGTCCGTTCGGCGGTGATCTGGCGGCCCTCGAAATCGAAGGTCGAGCCATTGGCTTCGTTCGACGGCTTATGGAACTGCTCGGAGATATGGCCGTCGTCGTCGAGATAGCGGAGCTGCCGGTTGGCGGGAATGTCGCTCCAGACGAGGTATTGTCCTTGCGCGTTCCAGGCCGGTCCCTCTGCCCAGAGGCAGCCGGTATAGAGACGCTTGATCGTGGTGTTGCCGACCTTGGCCTTGAAGCGCTTCGGATCGTTCACGAGAAAGTCGGCATCAGGATAGCGCTCGGGCTCGGCGTTCGGCCCATAGTCGCGGGCCGAGGCCTGCGACACGGTTGCCGCAGTCGCCGCCAGTGCCGCCGCACCCTTCAGGATGTTACGGCGGTCAAAGGCTTTGTCGAGATGATCGGGAAAGGTCAGTGGAGTTGTCATGGTTTCCTCCCTTTGGTTTTTGTTGGGAGGAGATCATCAGCCCGCAATCCGGCATAAAGCGGGCGGCAACCTCTGATGGAACGGATTGTGTTGCCGATTTTGTGGGCGATAACGCTAGAGCGGGTCCCAGCTGAAGATATCGGCGGAACGGTCGAGCTTGTAGAACGACGGCTTCAGCGCCGGCATCGCATGTTCCGCGACGGTCTGCGGCGTCCAGCCTTCGCTGCGCTGCACAGAGCGCACGGGACGGTTCTGGCTGAACAGGAAAATCTCGTTCATGCGCACGCCAAAGATCTGCCCGGTGACGTCCTTGGACGCGTCGCCGAGCAGATAGGCCACGACAGGCGCGATCTTCTCCGGTCCCATCTGCTTGATTTTCTCGACCCGGGCCTTCTCGGCATCTGTCTCGGTCGGAATAGTTCCAATCATCCGGCTCCAGGCGAAAGGCGAGATGCAGTTCGAGCGTACATTGAAACGGTTCATGTCGAGCGCGATCGATTTCGACAGCCCCACGATGCCGAGCTTTGCCGCGGCATAGTTGGCCTGGCCGAAATTGCCGACGAGGCCGGAGGTGGAGGTGAAGTGCACGAAGGAACCGCTCTCCTGCTCGCGGAACAGCCGGGCCGCCGCGTGCGAGACGTAGAACGAGCCCATCAGATGCACCTTGATGACGGCCTCGAAGGCTTCCACGCTCATGCGGTGGAAGATCATGTCGCGCAGGATGCCGGCGTTATTCACCACGCCGTCGAGCTTGCCGAAATGATCGGTCGCCGCCTTGACGATGCGGCTCGCCGGGATCGCTTCGGCGACCGTCTCGAAATTGGCAACCGCGATGCCGCCGCGCTTCTTGATCTCTTCCACCACTTCCTCGGCAGGTGCGGCGCTCGTGCCCGAACCATCCGACGCGCCGCCGGGATCGTTGACCACGACCTTCGCACCCTCGGCGGCGCAGAGCAGCGCAATCTCGCGCCCGATGCCACGGCCCGCGCCAGTGACGATGATGGATTTGCCGTCGAGTGATTTGGCCATGGTTGCCTCCCTTTGTTTGGTCGTCATTCCGGGATGCGCCGGAGGCGCAGGCCCGGAATCCATACTCACGATGGTGGTTATGGATTCCGGGCTCGTCGCTCCGCGCCGCCCCGGAATGACGAGTAGCTGCTACCTCTCGTTTGTAAACACGATCGTCCCGCTCGCCGCGAACATGCCGCCGACGCCGTGGCATACCGAAATCTTGGCATCCTTCACCTGCGCCGGCGCGATGCCGCGCATCTGGCGCACGCTTTCCTGCAGCGCATACATGCCGTACATGCCCGAATGCATGTAGGACAGACCGCCGCCATTGGTGTTGAGCGGCAGCTTGCCGCCCGGCCGCGTATTGCCGGCAGCGATGAACTTGCCTGTCTCCTCATGCGGCATGAAGCCGAGATCGCCGAGGCCGAACAGCGGCAGATGCGCAAAGGCGTCGTAGATCATCAGATGATCGACGTCCCCGTGGGTGATGCCGGCCTCCTTGAAGGCGAGGGGGCCTGCGACCTTGAAGGCGCGTGAGGAGTTGAAGGTCTCCATCTGGCTGACCATCGGCGTTTCCACGCTCTCGCCGGTGCCGAGAATGTAGACCGGCTTCCTTGGAAAATCCTTGGCGCGGTCGGCGGAAGTGAGGATCAGCGCGCCGCCACCGTCGGTGACGAGGCAGCATTGCAGCAGACGGAACGGATAGGCGATCATCCGCGAATTGAGCACGTCGGCGACCGTGATCGGATCCTTCATGCTGGCGCGCGGATTCTTCGCGGCCCATTCGCGCTGCACCACCGCGACCATGGCGATCTCTTCATGGGTGATGCCATGGGTCTTCATGTAACGCAGCACGGGGATCGGAAACATGCTGGGCGGTCCGTACACGCCGAACGGCGATTCGAACTGGCCGTTGAGGCTGTCCGGCGCCGTGAAGCGCGGCTGCTTGCCGATCATCGACTTGCCGCTCTCGGCATGCGTGATCAGCACGGTCTTGCAGAGACCGGCCTCGATCGCAGCTGCCGCATGGCGAACATGCAGCATGAAGGAGCAGCCGCCGACGGAGGTGCCGTCGACCCAGGTAGGCCGGATGCCGAGATAATGGCAGACCTGCTGCGGCGTCTCGACCGCGGTGGCAAAGCCGTCGATGTCGGACAGTTTCAGTCCGGCATCGGCAATCGCATTCAGCGCCGCATCCGCATGGAGCTGGATCTGCGACATGGTGGGGATGACGCCAAGCTCGGTGGTCTCGGCTGCGCCGACAACGGCAACCTGGTTCCTTCGCATGATGTTACCCCTTCGCTGGACGGAACAAGGGAAGGGTGATCTTGTCGTCGAGTTTTTCGAATTTGACTTCGACGTTCATATCCAACACGAGCGCCTCCGGCGTCTGCGGGCAGTCGACGATGTTGGTCATCATCCGCGGGCCCTCGTCGAGCTCGACGACGGCAATGGAGTAGGGTGGCGTGAAGCCGGGCGCGGCGGGGCGATGGTTGATGACATAGCTGTAGAGCTTGCCCTTGCCGCTCGCCTTGAAGATCGAGACCTTGCGCGAGGCGCAGGAGGGACAGAACGGCCGCGGCGGAAAATAGACATGCGCGCATGCGTCGCAGCGCTGCAGGCGCAATTCGCCCGCCTGCGTGCCATCCCAGAAATGCTGGGTCTCCGGTGTCGGTTTGGGTTTCGCACGGGCGGGCTCGGCCATATCGTTTCTTTCCTCCCGATCTTCTTGAAATCTTTGATGCGACATTTGCCCGTCAGCCGTCAACGGTCCACCTCGCGCAGCGCATGCCGCGTATTCCGCCACCCGCACAATGGATGAGGTGGGGGCGCTTGTGTCGCCCGGATGGCCCGCGTAGAAGGACCCCAGAACGCTCAAGAAATTCGGGAGGAATTCGATGTTCAGGGTGGTAGGCGCGGCATTGGCCGCAAGCCTCGCAATCGCGACGCAGGCGTTTGCCGCGGACGCGCCGTCGGAGATCAAGATCGGTACGCTTTACGCGTCAGCCGGCCGCTTCGCCTCGATCTCGATGCCGGTCTACAGCTCGCTGAAATTGTGGGTCGAGCAGAAGAACGCCGATGGTGGCGTCTATGTGAAGGCCTTCGACAAGAAGATCCCGATCAAGCTCGTCTCCTACGACGACCAGAGCAACACCGCGACCGCCTCGACCCTTTATAACCAGCTCATCACCCAGGATAAGGTCGACCTGCTGGTCGCCGATTCCGGTTCGGTGCTGACGGCGCCGGCGGTTGCGATCGCGCGCGACCACAAATTCTTCCTGTTCGACCAGACCGGCACCGGCGCGAGCTTCTTCTCCAAGGACAATCCCTATATCGCGCTGATGGCCGACCCGGTCTCGACGGTCTGGCCGAAGCCGATCGCCGATTTCATCAGCCACGATGGTCCGGGTCTCGGCATCAAGAAGATCGCGATCCTCTATGCCACCAACGAGTTCACGGGCACCCAGGCCAACGCCTTCCGCAAATTCGTCAAGGATTCCGGCGCGCCGATCGAGATCGTCTACGACCAGGGCGTTCCGACCGAGACCACGAACTACAATGTCATCATCAACAACATCAACAACACCAATCCGGACGCGGTGATTCATTTCGGTTACGCGCCGAACGACATCGCTTTCCTGCGCAACGTCCAGGACGTCGGCATCAAGTTCAAGATGCTGTTCTCGATCTATGCCGGCCTCGAGACCGAGCTCTTGGAAAAGAACGTCGGCGCCAAGGGGCTGGAGCACGTCTGGACCTATGTGCCGCCGTCGGAACTGGATTATCCCACTAATTTCGGGATGAACATGAAGGATTTCCGCACCGCCTGGGAAAAGAAATATAACGACGGCAAGATGGAGTTCGGCTTCAACGCGGTCGCCGGCTACACCACGGCGCTCGTGATCGAGAAGACGCTGTCGGTGGCGACCAGCCTCGATCAGATGGAGCTGCGCCGCGCGGTGTTCTCGCTCAACGGCGAGCTCAAGACGCTCGACGGCACCTTTGCGCTCGATGACATGGGCGGCCAGATCGGCGAGCTGACGCCGCTCGGCCAACTCGCGGTCGACGAGCACGAGCACATCAAGTTCATCTCGATCTATCCGCACGAGACCGCCACCGGCAAACCGGTCTATCCGGCGCCGTGATGGGGGGAGCGGGGCCTAACGAGATCTACGGCGGCGGACGCAGATCATGACCTACGCGCTCGTCGCCGGCGTGCTGTTCGGGCTTTATTTCAGCCTGGTCGGCATCGGCCTCAATCTCGTGTTCGGCGTCATGCGCATCGTCAATCTGGCGCATGGCGACATGCTGATGCTGGGCGCGTTCATTGCGGTCGGCGTGGTCGGTATCTTCGGTATCGATCCCCTGTTCGCGGTGCCGCTTGCCTTCGTCATCTTCGTGCTCGCAGGGCTCTTGCTTTACTGGGTGCTGGTGCCGCGGCTGCAGGGCTCGGCCAATCCGGAAATGCTGTCGATCATCCTGTTCTTTGGCCTGTCGCAGGTGATCGAGGCCATCACCACGATCTTTGCCGGCACCAGCGAGCGCTCGATCCAGAGCCGGCTGCTCGGCACCGTGTTCACGACCATCAAGGTGAAATGGTTCGGCGGCAAGGCCGGCGGAGCAGGGCCGATCCAGATTTTGGGCCAGGGCTTTCCGGCACCCTGGGTCATCGCGGCAGCAACCAGCCTGGTCGCGATCGCGCTGGTCTATATCTACCTTTACCGCACCCGTCTCGGCACCCTGACGCGCGCGGTGATGTCGCGGCGCGATGAGGCGCTTGCCACCGGCATCGATGTCGACCGCGTTTCGGCGGCGGCCTTCGGCATCGGCCTTGGGCTTGCGGCTGTTGCCGGTGTGTTCGCGCCCTTCATGTTCGGCTCGGTGACGCCGGCCTTCGGCGCGGATGCGACCGTCACTTCTTTTGCGATTGTCGTGCTGGGCTCGCTCGGCAACCCCCTCGGCACCGCGCTTGGCGGCGTTGTCTACGGTGTCTTCTACATGTTGGTGCAGACTTATCTCAGCTCCTGGGCCGACCTCTTGCCTTACGTGCTCCTGATCCTGATCCTGTTGTTGCGTCCGAGCGGCCTGCTCGGAAGGCGGGTGCGCGTTGCCTGATGCGCTGAAGCACACGCTGTTCGTTCTCGTCCCGCTCGTCGCCCTGTTCGCGGTGGCGCCCGGCGTCTATCAAAACCATCTGCTGCTGTTCAACTTCGTGATCTTCCTGATCCTCGCCCAGGGCGTGAACATCATCTATGGTTTCACCGGCTATCTTCCGTTCGGCTATGTCGGCTTTTTCGGCGCCGGCGCCTATGGCTTCGCCGTCATGGTGATGCATCTGCAGATGCCCGCGATCGCCGCGGTGCTGGTCGGCGGTCTCGTCGGCGTCGCGCTCGGGCTGTTGCTGACGCCGCTGCTGCGGCTATCCGGCGCCTATTTTGCCATCGCCAATCTCGCGGCGTCGCTCGCGGTGCTGCATCTCATCGCCAACCCGGCGCTGGAGGGCATCACCAAGGGACCGTACGGCGTGTCGCTCACCGGCACCTTCAATCCGACTGGTGCCTATTATGCGGCGCTGGTCGTGCTCGCGTTGACGGTCGGTGGCGTGATCTATCTGAAGAACTCCGCCTTCGGTCTCGCCTTGCAGGCGGTGCGCGAGGACGCGGTCTCGGCCTCGATGGCCGGCGTCAACGTGGTCAAGATGCGCGTGATCGCCTGGCTGGCATCCGCGCTGGTCGCGGGCCTCGCGGGCGGCATCTATGCCTGGTACGTCTCGGTGTTCTATCCCGACAACGTCTTCTCCGGCGATTTCTCGATCTTCGCCATCGTGTTCGCGCTGTTCGGCGGCGTCGCCACCATCACCGGCCCGATCCTGGGCGTGCTGATCCTCTACGGCATCTACAATTTGATCGGCTTCACCACGCCGCAATATTTCCAGCTCATCTATGGCCTCTTGATCATGGGGCTGGTGCTGTTCCTGCCGGCTGGTCTCGTGTCGCTCGCAACGCGGAGGGGCATCAATGTCCCCTGACGCAAAGCCCATTCTCAATGTCTCGAAACTCGTGAAGCGCTTCGGCGGCTTTTACGCGCTCGATGGCCTGAGCTTTCATGTCGTGCCCGGCGAGATTTTGGGTCTCGTCGGACCCAACGGCTCCGGCAAGACCACCGCGATCAACGTCATCTCCGGCCTTTATGCGCCCGATGGCGGCGAGGTCGACTTCGACGGCGCCTCGATCGGCGGCGTCGCCTCACACAAGCTCGTGCATGGCGGCATCAACCGCACGTTCCAGGTGCCCAAGCCGTTCCTGTCGCTCACCGTTCGCCAAAACATCCAGGTCGCGCTGTCCTACGGTTACGCGCAGGTCACGCCACCGACCATTGACGAATTGCTCGACGAATACCGCCTGCGCGAAGTCGCCGACCGTCCCGCCGCCGATCTCAACAGCGCGCAGCAGAAGATGCTCGATCTCACCCGCGCGCTTGCCACGCGCCCGCGGCTGTTGCTTCTCGACGAACTCGCCGCCGGCCTCAACCCGGCGGAGCTCGACTGGATCGCGGGTCGCATCAAGGGACTGGCGGCCACCGGCATCGCGATCATCGTGGTCGAGCACCTCATGGGCTTCATCGAGCAGATCACCGACCGCGTTATCGTGCTCAACGCCGGCAAGGAAATCTTCGAGGGCAAGCTTGCCGCCGCGGTGCGTGAGCCCCAGGTGATCGAGGTGTTTCTGGGAGGCGAGCATGCCGCCTGATGCTGCGTCGCTTCTGGACGCCAAACCGCTTCTTGACGCCAAGCGCGTCGATGCCGGTTACGGCACCATGCAGGTGCTGTGGGGCGTCGATCTCGATGTGCGCCCGGGCGAAACCGTGCTGCTGCTGGGCGCCAATGGCGCTGGGAAGACCACCTTCCTGAAATCGCTGGTCGGGCTGATCGACGCCCGCCAAGGTCATATCAGCCTTGGCGGCGAGGACATCACGCGCATGCGCTCGGCCGAGCGCATGAAGCGCGGCATGACCTATATGTCGGAACTCGCGGTCTTTCCCGACCTCTCGATTGAGGAGAACATCCGCGTTGGTGCGCAGGCCTTGGGCCATGCCAATCCCGGCGCGCGGGTGGAGGAGCTCTACGGCCTGTTCCCGGTGCTGCGCGACAAACGCCGTGATCCCGCCTCGAGCCTATCGGGCGGCCAGCGCAAAATGCTCGGCATTGCCAAGGCCTTGTCCGCGGAACCGAAGCTTCTGGTGATGGATGAGCCGTCCGCTGGGCTGTCGCCGCTGTTCGTGAACGAAGTCATCCGCGTGCTCTCCAGCCTGCAGGGAAAGGGGCTCGCGCTCTTGATTGCCGAGCAAAATATCGCTTTCCTTCAGGTCGCAACGCGCGTGTTCGTGCTGGAAGGCGGACGTATCCGTTTCTCCGGCTCGGTTGCCGAGATGAGCGGCAATGAAGAGCTGCACCGCGCCTATTTCGGGCTGAAGTGATGCGGACGATCAGGATCGGGTCTGGCGCGGGCTATTCGGGCGACCGTATCGAGCCCGCGGTCGAGCTCGCCGAGAAAGGCGACATCGACTATCTCGTGTTCGAGTGCCTGGGCGAGCGCACGGTGGCGCTGGCGCAGCAGGCGCGGATGAAGAATCCCGAAAGCGGCTTCGATCCACTGCTCGAAGAGCGCATGCGCGCGGTGCTGCCGCTCTGCGCCGCCAAAGGGACCAAGAAGGGCATCAAGATCGTCACCAATATGGGTGCGGCCAATCCGGAAGCGGCGGCGCGAAAGACCGCCGAGATCGCGCGTTCGCTCGGCCTGTCAAAACTGAAGATCGCCGCGATCGTCGGTGACGACGTGCTGGATGCCTGCAAGTCCCATGATCTGCCGATCATGGAATTCGACGGCACGATCAAGCAGCTTGGCAACAAGCTGCTCTCGGCGAATGCCTATCTCGGTGCCGAGCCGATGGCAGAGGCGCTCAGTGCCGGCGCCGATATCGTGATCACCGGCCGCGCCTCCGATCCCGCGCTGTTCCTCGCGCCCATGATCCACGCCTTCGGTTGGGCCATGGACGACTGGAATTTGCTGGGGCAGGGCACCGTTGCCGGCCATCTGCTCGAATGCGCCGGGCAGATCACCGGCGGCTATTTCGCCGACCCCGGCTATAAGGACATTCTCGATCTGGCGCGGCTCGGCTTTCCGATCGGCGAGGTCGGCGAGGATGGTTCGCTCGTCATCACCAAGGTGCCGGGCTCGGGCGGCGCGGTGACCGCGCAGACCTGCAAGGAGCAGTTGCTCTACGAGGTCCATGATCCCCAAAAGTATTTCCAGCCTGACGTGGTCGCGGACTTCTCGCAAGTCTCCGTCGAGGAGATCGCGCCCGACCGCGTGCGCGTCAGCGGCGGCCGCGGCACCAAGCGTACTGATACGCTGAAGGTCTCGGTCGGCTATGTCGACAGTTTCATCGGCGAGGGGCAGATCTCCTATGCCGGTCCCGGCGCGCTCGCGCGCGGCAGGCTGGCGCTCGACATCGTCCGCGAGCGGCTGAAGCTCACGGGCGTTTCCACGAGCGAATTGCGCTTCGACCTGATCGGCATGGACGCGTTGCATGGGCCGCAGGTCTCGGCCCATGGCAATGAGCCTTATGAGGTGCGCGTCCGCGTCACCGGCCGCACCGAGAACCTGCGTGAGGCCGTGCGCATCGGCAACGAGGTCGAGACGCTCTACACCAACGGCCCGGCCGGCGGCGGCGGGGCCTGGAAATCCTCGCGCGACGTGGTCGCGGTCGCCTCGGTGCTGCTGCCGCGCGAGCTGGCCAAACCGCACGTGCGCTTTGTCGAGGCATAAGCGATGAAGCTCCGCGAGATCGCCCATTCCCGCACCGGCGACAAGGGCAACACGTCCAACATCTCGGTCATCGCCTATGACCCCAAGCATTTTTCCTTATTGCAAGAACAAGTGACCGCCGATCGCGTGAAAGCGCATTTCGCCGGCGTTGTCGAAGGCAGCGTGGTGCGTTATGAGTTGCCGAACATCGCGGCGCTGAATTTTGTGATGGACCAGACGCTCGGGGGCGGCGTGACGCGTTCGCTGGCGCTCGACGCGCACGGCAAGTCGCTGAGCTCCGCGCTGCTCGACCTCGAAATCGTCCTGCCCCAGGACAAGTAACCACCACGAATAATCAGGCAATAACAACATGCCGAACCCGACCCTTGCCGCGCTTGCCGACGACCTCGCAGCCGGCCGCACCACCGCCCGCAAACTCGTCGAGGAATGCATCGGTCGGATCGCCGATCCCGTGGGCGAGGGGCAGCGCACCTTCATCCATGTCGACAAGGACGCCGCGCTGGAAGCTGCCGATGCGATGGACCACTTGCGCAAGGCGCACGCCGCGCCAACGCGCTTCGCCGGCATCCCCGTCTCGATCAAGGATCTCTTCGACATCAGGGGGCAGGTCACCCGCGCCGGCTCCCGTGCGCTGGAAGACTCCGCGCCGGCGGACAAGGACGCGACCGCGGTCGCACGGCTGCGTCGCGCCGGCTTTGTCGTGATCGGCCGCACCAACATGACCGAGTTCGCCTATTCCGGCATCGGCATCAACCCGCATTACGGCACGCCGAAAAGCGCCTGGCAGCGCAGCGTCGGTCACGTGCCCGGCGGCTCGTCCTCGGGCGCGGCGGTATCGATTGCCGATCGCATGGCCTATGGCGCGCTCGGCACCGACACCGGCGGCTCGTGCCGGATTCCTGCCGCCTATAACGGCATCGTTGGCTATAAGCCGACCCAACGCCGCATTCCACTCGATGGCGGCGTGCCGCTTTCGTTCTCGCTCGACAGTTTTGGGCCGCTCGCCAATTCCGTGCAGTGCTGCGCGACGCTCGATGCCGTGCTCGCCGACGAGCCGTTGCCGGCGATACAGCGCCGGCCGATCAAGGGCATGCGGCTTGCCGTGCCGACGACGGTCGCGCTCGATGATCTGGACGACACCGTTGCAAAGACGTTCGAGCGCTCGCTTGCGACGCTGTCGCGCGCGGGCGCGCTGATCGAGCACATCGACGTGCCGGAATTCCTCGATGTCGGCGTGATGAACGCCAAGGGCGGCTTTGCCGCCGCGGAGAGCTATGCCTGGCATCGCTATCTCCTGACCAGCAAGGGCGATGAATATGATCCGCGCGTTTCCACGCGCATCCTGCGCGGCGAAGGCATCAGCGCGGCGGAATATATCGACCTGCTCAATGCGCGGCGCTCGCTGATCGCGCGCATCGCCTTGCGGCTCGCCCCCTATGACGCGCTGGTGCTGCCGACCACCGCGAATACGCCGCCCAAGATCGCCGATCTCGCCGACGACAAGGCGTTCACGGTCGCGAATTTGCGATCGTTGCGCAATTGCACCCTGATCAACATGATCGATGGCTGCGCCATCTCGCTGCCGGCGCATCGCGAGGGCGAGGTGCCGGTCGGATTGATGCTGGCCTCGACCGGCGGCTCTGACCGGCGCATCTTCGAGCTGGCCGCCGGAATGGAAGGAGCGATCCGTGTTTGATCTGACCTTTACCGTGATCGACCGCGAGGGTGGCTCCGTTCCGCTGACGCTCGCCATCGACCAGGCCGTGATCGCCGGCTGGACCGGGCGCGATCCCGTCGCGCGAGACAAGCATATCGTCGAGTTGGAGGCGCTTGGCATCAAACGGCCGGCGACGACGCCGATCTACTACCGCTGCTCGGCGCGGCGGCTGACCCAGGAGGATTCCATCGAGGCCTGCGGCGAGGATTCCTCGGGCGAGGTCGAGTTCTTTCTGATCGGCTGGCAGGGCCGCACCTTTGTCGGCCTCGGCTCCGATCACACCGACCGCAAGGTCGAAAGCTACAGCGTCACCGTCTCCAAGCAGATGTGCGATAAGCCCGTCGCTTCCACGCTCTGGGAGCTGGAAGACGTCATCGGCCATTGGGACAAGTTGGTCCTGCGCTCTTGGGCCTGGAACAAGGGCAAGCGCGAGCTGTACCAGGAGGGCACGCTGGATGCGATGCTGCCGGTCAAGGAATTGCTGGCGAAGGGTTTCGAGGGCGGCAAGCTGCCCGACGGCTGCGTGATGTTCGGCGGCACCTTCGCCGCCAAGGGCGGCATCCGCCCGGCCGAACGCTTCGAGTTCGAGCTCGAAGACCCGGTGCTGAAACGCACCATCCGCCACGCGTATGACATCGCGACGCTTCCGGTGCGGGGCTAGTTCATCGTCATTGCGAGGAGCGAAGCGACGAAGCAATCCACAGTTCCGCGTGTCGCGCTATGGATTGCTTCGCTTCGCTCGCAATGACGGGCGAATTGCCAGAAATCGGGTGGCGCAAACGGCTCGGTTATCCCAAATTGTGGGTATGACAGCCACAGCCAAAACCATCCGCCCAGCTGCGTCATCCGACATCCCCGCCCGCGTCGACGCGATCGACTGGGCGCAGGCCGAAACCGATCTCGACGCGCAGGGCTGTGCGGTCCTCAAGCATCTGCTTACACCGGACGAATGTCGCGCCATCGTCGCGCTCTATCCCGATGACGCGAACTTCCGCAGCCGCGTCGTGATGGGCCGCCATGGCTTTGGCCGCGGCGAATACAAATATTTTTCCTATCCGCTGCCGGACCTGATCGCCTCGCTACGCCCGGCGCTCTACGCGCGGCTACGAGGCATCGCCAATCGCTGGAATGAGGCAATGGGCATCGATATCCGCTATCCCGATCGCCACGAGGCTTTCCTGAAGCGCTGTCATGAGGCCGGCCAGAACCGCCCGACGCCGCTGCTGCTGCAATATGAGGCCGGCGATTATAATTGCCTGCATCAGGACCTCTATGGCGAGCACGTCTTCCCACTGCAGGTCGCGATCCTCCTGTCCGATCCCGACCGCGATTTCGAGGGAGGCGAGTTCGTGCTGACCGAGCAGCGCCCGCGCATGCAGTCGCGCGCCGAGGTGGTTGCACTCAAGCAGGGCGACGCGGTCGCGTTTGCCGTGCATCACCGCCCGGTGCAGGGGACGCGCGGCACCTATCGCGTCAACCTTCGTCATGGCGTGAGCCGACTGCGCTCCGGCCGTCGTCACACCGTCGGCGTGATCTTCCATGATGCCAAATGACCGCGGATTTGTTTGACAGCGCCGAGGTCCTGCCGGCACGCGAGCCGATCGGCGAGGGCGCGCTGCTGCTGCGCGGTTTTGCGCGGCCGATCCAGCATGACCTCCTCAATGCCGTGAGCCGGGTGAGCGAGCAGGCACCGTTCCGCCGCCTCTTCACGCCCGGCGGACACCAGATGTCGGTGGCGATGACCAATTGCGGCAGCCTCGGCTGGGTCAGCGATCGCACCAGCTATCGCTATGATGCGATCGATCCGGATTCCGGCCAGCCATGGCCACAGATGCCGCCGGTCTTTCGCGAGCTGGCGGGGCAGGCGGCGGCGCAAGCCGGCTTTGCGGGCTTCCGCCCCGAGGCCTGCCTGGTCAACCGTTACGAGCCCGGCACGCGCCTGTCGCTGCACCAGGACCGCGACGAGAAGAATTATGACGCGCCAATTGTCTCTGTGTCCTTGGGACTGCCTGCGACCTTCCTCTGGGGCGGCTTGAAGCGCGCTGACAAGACCGCGCGCTACCGTTTGGAGCATGGCGACGTCGTGGTCTGGGGCGGCCCGTCGCGGCTTGTCTTTCACGGCGTCGCGCCACTCGCCGATGGCGAGCACGCGTTGCTCGGCCGCCAGCGCATCAATTTGACGTTTCGCAAGGCTAGCTAAGCCAGAATTGTCGTATTTTCGCCTGTCTTGGTCTGATTTATGCTGCCCGCATGGCCACAACCGAGTTTACCGCGGAAACCACCGGAAGCGGCAATCGCGCCGGCGTCTATCTCGCATTTTTGCAGCTCGTGTTCACACTGGGCTGGACCACTTATGTGATCTATCTGCCGAAGCTGGCGGCGCAGGTCGGCATCGCGCCGACGGCCGTGATCCTCTTGCTCATGATGGACCAGGCCATCTTCACCATCACCGACACCGCGATGGGCATTGCCGCCGACCGCATCGCTGAGTTGGTCGGCCGTCTCGGCATGATCGTGGCCGCGCTGACGGCGTTGTCCTGCGCGGCCTTTGCGGCGTTGCCCTTTGTCGCAAGCGCCGGCGGCGCAAAGAGCCTTTTCATCGCGTTGATCGTGATCTGGGCGTTCACATCCTCGACATTGCGCGCGCCGCCACTGCTCTTGCTGGGAAAATACGCCGCCAGGCCAAAAATTCCATTTCTCGCAGCGCTCGCCATGCTCGGCTATGGCCTCGCCGGTGCGGTGTCTCCCTATCTCAGCGTGGTGCTGCGCGACATCGATGCGCGGCTGCCCTTTGTGATGTCGAGCGTCGTGCTCTTGATCACGACGCTAGCGCTGTCTCGCGTCGAGCGCGATCTTGCGGGTGACGGGATTCCGGCCAAACCGGTCGTGCGGCCAAAACCCTTCGGCACCGTGCCGATCATCTTTATCGCGGCGATGGTGCTGCTTGCGCTCGGCTACCAGCTTCATTTTTCCATTAACAGCGCGCCGTCCTATTTGCGCTTCGCCAAACCGATGGACCTGCAATGGCTGATGCCGGTGTTCTGGATCGGCTTCAACATCGCGATGTTCCCGGCGAGTCTGGTCGTCAAGCATCGCGGCAGCCTGATCGTGATGGGCGCGGCCGGGTTGCTCGGTGCGGTCGCGGTGCTGGTGGCCGAGCTGGCGGGTGGGCTGAATACGCTGATTGCGGCGCAATTCATCGCCGGCGCGGCCTGGGGCTGCATGCTGATGAGCGCCGTCTCGGCTGCGCTAGCGATCGGCCACACCGGCGCCGAGGGCAAAGTAACAGGCCTCGTCTTCTCCGCGCTGGCGCTCGCGACCTTTGCGCGCATGGCTGCCGTCGCGGGCGGCTTGCAGAAGCTGCCCGACTACGCGCCGCTCCTGCACTGGGCGCCGGTCGCGTGCTGGTCGGTGGCCGGCGCGGGGCTGCTGGTGATTGCGGCGACGAGGCTGCAGCAGGGCGCTAGTTCCTCATCCTGAGGAGCCGCGCAAGCGGCGTCTCGAAGGATGAGGCCCCAGTGCGGGCCTCATGGTTCTCTCGGCGATGCGAAGCATCGTCCGGAGACGCGCGAAGACGCGCTCCTCACCATGAGGGTCAGGCATTCCTCGCCGGATGGATGAACGTCCACGGCGTCACTTCGGAATCGCGCGGCACTTCGACCACGATCAGGGACGGCCCGCCATGCGCCAGCGCCTTCTCCAGCGCGGGCTTGAAATGGTCGGGCGCGGTGACGCGGCTCGACGCGACGCCAAACGACTCAGCAAGTTTCACGAAATCCGGATTGACGAGATCTGCCGCCACGACGCGTCCGTCAAAGCGCGTGCGCTGGTCGCGGCGGACGTTGCCATAGGCGTTGTTGTTGAACACCAGCGTCACCACGCCGATGTTGAACTGCACCGCGGTGGAGAGCTCCTGCACGCCGAACATGAAGCCGCCGTCGCCGGTGATCGCCACCACGGGCTTGTCGGGATTGGCGACCTTGGCGCCGAGTGCGGTCGGGAAGCCCGAGCCGAGCGTGCCCTGATAGCCCGAGGAGATGAAGGTGCGCGGCTGGTAGATCGGAAAGCCGTACCAGGAGGCGAAGCCGACCTGCGTCAGCTCGTCGGTGACGATGGCATTGTCCGGCAGCACCTCGCGCAGGATGTTGAGGTAAGCCATTTGCGGCTGCACCTTCTGGATTTCCTGATGCGCCGCCGCCGTGGCCTCGCGGATGGCGGCGCGGCGGCCGGAGGTCTTGCGGTAGCCGGCCTTGCGGACGGCTGCGACAAGCTCACGCGTTCCGCTCTGCGCATCCGAGATCACGGCGACATCGGGCGTGTAGCGGCGGATCTCGGCCGGGTCGATCTCGATGCGCACCGACTTCAGTCCGTCCGGGCGATAGGGCCAGCGCGTCATGGTCGTCAGCTCCATCCGCGTCCCGATGCCGATCATCAGGTCCGTGGTCGGCCACAGCCGGTACGCAGCGGCCATGGTGAGCCCCAGCTCATGCGCGTTGGAGACGATGCCGCGGCCGCTGCGGAAGGCGACGACGGGCGCGTCGATCATCTCGGCGAGTTCGAGAATCTCCTCGCGCGCATGGATCGCACCGGAGCCGACGAGGATCATCGGCGTCTTGCTCGCGGCAATCAGCGTAGCCGCGTCCTTGATGCGATCGGCATCCGGCTGCGGCGAGGGAAGGAGATCGAAGACCTTCGAGGCGCCGACATCGGCGCGCTGCGTGAACACGTCCCAGGGCATTTCCAGCGCCACCGGCCCGCGGCGGCCCGACATCATCTCCTGGAACGCGCGCGAGACCATGCTGGGCGCGATGCCGGGATGTTCGATGCGCTCGGCCCATTTGATGAAGGTGCGCATGGTCGCAAGCTGGTCCGGCATCTCGTGCAGATGGCCGCGGCCCTTGTCGAGGAACTGCGTCGGCACCTGGCCGGTGAGGCAAAGCACCGGCTCGTTGCCGCCGAACGCGGTCAGCATCGCCGCACCCGCATTGAGCACGCCGGGGCCGGGCACGACGCTGAATACGCCGGGCTTGCCCGAGGAGCGCGCATAGCCATAGGCCATGTAGCCGCAGGCCTGCTCGTGCCGTGCGCCGATCACCTTGAGCTGCGCCTGGTGGAAGGCGTCGAACAGGCCGTAGATCTGCGCGCCGGGCAGGCCGAACACGGTGTCGACGCCGTGGGCGACGATGGAGCTGACGATCGCTTCGCCGCCGGTCATGGAAGTCATGGGTACAGTCCTTACAGGGTTTCGTCGGCGACGGGGTTGCGCAGCACGCCGATGCCGTCGGCTTCGATCTCGACGACGTCGCCGGGCTTCAGGTAGCGCGGCGGGTCGAAGCGTGCGCCGGCGCCCGTCGGCGTGCCCGTGACGATGACGTCGCCCGGCACCAGCGTGGTGAAGGTCGAGATGTAGCCGAGGAGGTAGGGAATCTTGAAGATCAGCCGCGAGGTGCGGTCGTCCTGCCGCGTCTCGCCATTGACGCGCGTGGAGAGGCGGATGTCGGCGAGCTGCGCTTCGTTGGTGTAGGGCACGATCCATGGGCCGAGGCTGCCGGTGGAATCGAAATTCTTGCCTTGCGTCACGTTGAATTTCGCGTGCCGCACCCAGTCGCGGATGGTGCCTTCGTTGCAGAGCGTGAGCGCGGCGATATGGCTGAGCGCGTCGGCCTCTTTGATATGACGGCCGGCCTTGCCGATCACGATCGTTACCTCGCCCTCATAGTCGAGCTGGGTCGAGGCGCGCGGGCGGATCAGCGGCGAGTTGTGGCCGACAAAGGAGCGCGGGGTACGCATGAACATGCTCGGAAATTTCGGCGCGTCCGAACCATCTTTGTATTCGGCGTTGCGGTCGGGATAGTTCACGCCGATGCAGATGATCTTTTCCGGCGCCGGGATCGGCGGCTGCCAAATGATGCCGTCAAGCGGATCATCCGGCGTGCGCTTCGCCGCATCGTCGGCGAGTTTTGTCAGCGCGCCGGCCGCGATCACCTCGCGCAAGGTCGGATACTCCTTGCCGAAGCGCGAAGAGAGATCGATGAGGCCGCCTGTGGCGACGACGCCATATTTGGTTTTGCCATTGATGGTGTAGGTCGCAAGGCGAGAGGCGGGAGCTGTCATCTGCATCTCAATCGGTATGTGGGGCAGGGGTCATGCCGGCTGCCTTGATGGCGGCGACGGCGGGTGGAGTTTTCAGAAAATCGAGCAGCGCTTTCGCCGCGCCGGTCGCTTTGGCATCTTTGGCAATCGCCGCGGCGAACACCAGTTCCTGCTGCAAATCGGCCGGGAAGGCGCCGGCAAGCTCGACGCCGGGCGCATTGAACACGTTGGTGAGGAAGACACCGAGTTCGGCTTCGCCCTTGGCAACGGAGGGCGCGATCGCCGTCGGCAAGGCCTCGACCTTGGTCCTGGCCTTCATTTCGTCGGCAATGCCGAGCCGCTCATAGACCTTGGTGACATAGGCGCCCGCCGCGCTCGCGGGCACCGAGGCGACGGAGGAAGCCGCGAGCAGCGACTTCTTGAAGGCATCAGCCGTAGAGAGATCGGGCTTTGCCGCGCCGGCGCGAACGATCACGCCATAACCGACCCTCGCGATCTCGATCGGATCAGTGAGGCGTTCCTTCGCAGCGCTGTCCTTGAAGACATCGAAGGGGATAACGACCGCGTCGAACGGCGTACCGGAATTGATGCGGCTGATGATGTTCGGCGTGGCATCGAAATGAATGGAGAGCGTGTAACCGCTCGCCTTCTCGAACAGCGGGCCTAGTTCCCTGAACAGGCCGGCGAGCGAGCCGCCGGCGATCAGCTTGAGTTCGGAGGCGCTGGCTGTGGTCACGATTGCCGCCCTTAGTCCGCGACGGTGACCTGGGCCTGGAAGGCGGGCTCACGCACCTTGGTGGCAGGGAAGGGCGAGCCTTCCTCGAACCAGGAGCGCGGCGCCGGCGCGCCCCACAGCGTCTGACGCCGCGGATCGGTCAGCGACCAGCGCAGCGGCTCGTGGTCGTGATCCATCGTGAAGTAGTCGCTGGTATAGAGCTCGAGGCGATGGCCGTCGGGATCGCGGACATAGAGGAAGAACGCATTCGAGATGCCGTGGCGGCCGGGGCCGCGCTCCAGGTTCTTCAGATAGCCGCTGGAGGCCATCACGTCGCAGAGATGCAGCACGTTCATCGCGGTCGGCACCCAGTAGCAGAAATGATGCAGGCGCGGGCCCTTGCCGTTGGTGATGGCGAGGTCATGCACATTGCCCTTGCGATGCAGCCAGGCGGCAGCTATGCGGCCGTTCGGCCCGTCCTCCTCTGCATATTCGGTCAGGCGGAAGCCGAGCCGGGCATAAAAGTCCATCGTGCCCTGCACTTCGGCGGCGAAGATGTTGAAATGGTCGAGCCGCTGCGGATGGCAGCCCTTGTAGAGATCGTAGCGGCGCAAGAGATGCGGCCGCTTGTCCATCGTGGCGCAGAGCTCGATCTGGAAGCCGAAGGGATCGGTGAATTGCAGCGTGCGGCCCTGGAACGGCTGCTCGGCGAATTTGTGCTGGATGCCATTCTCGGAGAAGAACGCGGCCGCTTTGTCGAGGTCGCCGTCATTGCCGACCTTGAAGCCGATCCGGTTGCAGGCCGCGACCGGCGCCTTCCGCAGCACCAGCGAATGATGCTGATGCTCCTCGTAGCCGCGCAGATAGACCGCGTTGTCGTCGGCATCTTCGACATGCAGACCGACCGCGGTCTCATAGAAAGCGCGGCTTGCCTTCAGGTCGGTGACGTCGAGCACGACATGGCTCGAGCGGATGATGTTGAAGGGCGGGTCGAAGATGTGTTTCGGAATGGGCATTGCGGCTCCCTGTCTCACCTCGTCATTCCGGGATGGCCCGGAGGGCCAGGCCCGGAATCCATATCCACCGGCTGTGGTTATGGATTCCGGGCTCGCGACTTCGTCGCGCCCCGGAATGACAATGGTTCTTAAATTCCCAGCTTCTGAATCTTGTGCGTGCCTCGCGCCAGCGAGACATGCTTCGTTTCCATGTAGAAATCGAAGGAGTAGTCGCCGCCGTCGCGGCCGATGCCGGACGCCTTCATGCCGCCGAACGGGGTCGGCAGATGGCGCACGTTCTCCGAATTGAGCCAGATCATGCCGGCTTCGAGTGCGTCGGCGACGCGCAGCGCCCGGCCCATGTCGCCGGTCCAGACGTAGCCGGTGAGGCCGTAATTGACGTCATTGGCGATCTCGATCGCGTGAGCCTCGTCGCGGAAGGGGATCACGGTCAGGAACGGCCCGAACACTTCCTCCTGCGCCACGCGCATCCTGGCGTTCGCGCCGGTGACGAGCGTCGGCTCGATATAGTGGCCGCCACCGGGGCCATCATAGGTCTTGCCGCCGACCGCGATGATAGCGCCGTCTTTCTTCACCACGTCGAAATACGAACAGACCTTGGCAAGGTGCCGCTCATGGATCAGCGGCCCGATTTCGGTCGCGGGATCGAGGGGATGGCCGACCTTCAGCGCCTTCACGCGCGCCGTCAGCCTCTCGATGAACTTCTTCGAGATGCTCTCTTGTACCAGCAGGCGGCTCGAGGAGGTGCAGCGCTCGCCATTCAGCGAATAAATCATGAAGACGACCGCATCGAGCGCGCGGTCGAGATCGGCGTCCTCGAACACGATCACGGGGTTCTTGCCGCCAAGCTCGAAATGCACGCGTTTGAGCGTCTTCGCGCCCTGCGCCATGATCGCCGAACCTGTCGCGCTCTCGCCGACAAAGCCGATCGCCTTGATCGCGGGATGTTCGGTCAGTGCCTTGCCGGCTTCCTCGCCGATACCATGGACGGTGTTGAGCACGCCATCAGGCACGCCGGCTTCCTTGACGAGCTTGGCAAGCATATCGGCCGTCACCGGCGACCATTCCGCGGGCTTGTGCACGACGGTGCAGCCAGCCGCGAGGGCAGGGGCGATCTTCCAGGTCGAGAGCATGAACGGCGTGTTCCACGGCGTGATCACGCCGACCGGGCCGATCGGCACGCGGGTGGAAATGTTCCAGTGCTCCTCGCTCGGCGTGTTGAGGCCGTCGCGCGCTTCCGCGCATTTGTCGGCAAAGAAGCGAAAATTCTCCGCGGCGCGGATCGCGGCTTTCGCCATGAAGCGGTGCGCCTGTCCGGTGTCGATGCATTCGAGCACGGCGATATCATCGGCGCGGTCCTCGATCGCGTCGGCTACGCAATGCAGCAGCTTGCGCCGCATCGAGGCCGACATGTCGCGCCAGGATTTGAAGGCGAGGGACGCTGCCGTCGCCGCGCGGTCGATATCCTCGGCATTGCCGCGTGCGACGGAGGCGAGCACCGATCCATCGACCGGCGACTTGGTCTCGAACGTGTCGCTCGTGACAGAGGCGACGATCTTGCCGTCGATCATGTGGCCGATGCCGTCGGCGCGGAGCTGCTTCAAGAGCGGCGCGACGCGGTCCTTGTTGGCCTGGAACAGATCGGATTTCGGCGTGACCTTATCCATGAGCGGTCTCCGCTTTCAGGGCTTCGTGAATGTTGTTGCGCTTCCAGCTCGTGTCCTTGTCGTTGATCTGCATGTCGAACGACAAAGCGAACTTGGTTTGCGCAAAGACCGGATCGAGATGCGCAGACAGCGCCTTAAAGACGTGCTCGCCGGCCTTCTGCCGGGCGGCGAGATCGCGGCCTTCGCCGAGCCGCAGCACCATGTCGAGGAAGGCGAGGTTCGGATTGCCATCGGCGATGGCATAATGCTCGCATCTGATCGCGCGGACGCGGATGCCGCCGAGCGGGAAGATGCCGGTCTCGACCGCGGCCTTGCGCACGACCTCGACGACCTTGGCCATGTCGACGCGCTTGTCGAGATTGGCGGAATATTCGATCGTGAAATGCGGCATGGCGGTTTCACTCCCAATTGTTGTTATCAGCCGAAATAGCAGCTCACCGAGCCGTAGGCGCCATAATCGGCCTGGATTGTGTCGCCCTTGCGAGTCTCGATCGGGCGGATGAACGATCCCGCCAGCACGACCTGTCCCGCCTCGAGCGCGAGCCCATGCGGCGCGATCTTGTTGGCAAGCCAGGCCACGGCGGTCGCAGGGTGATTGAGCACACCGGCGGCGAGTCCAGTTTCTTCCAACTGTCCGTTCTTGAAACAGAGCGCGCCGATCCAGCGCAGGTCCGTCTCCAGCGGGCGGATCGGCCGGCCGCCGAGCACGATGCCGGCATTCGCCGCATTATCCGCGATGGTGTCGAAGATCTTTCGCGTCGCTTTGGTCGCAGGGTCTTTGCGCTCGACCCGCGTATCCAGGATTTCGAGCGCCGGCACGACGAAATCTGTCGCGTTCAAGACGTCGAACATGCTGCAATCGGGGCCCGACAGGCGCTTGGCCATGACAAAGGCGAGCTCCGCCTCCACGCGCGTGGCGATGAAGCGGTCGGTCGGCACGATGCCGCCATCGGCAAAGAACATGTCGTCGAGCAGCACGCCGGAATCCGGCTCGCCGATATTGAGCGCGCTCTGCATCGCCTTCGAGGTCAGGCCGATCTTATGGCCTTTCACCACGCGGCCGCCGGAGACCTTGATCTCCATCCACGCCTTCTGGATCGCATACGCGTCGTCGATGGTGATCGCGGGAAATTCCTGCGAGAGCTGCCGTACCTGGGTACGGGTCTTCTCTGCGCGATCCAGGCGCTCGGCGGCGGCGCGGATGTCTTCGGTGGAAAGGGCCATGGGAGTTTCACAAAAAGAGATGCGGCGAGATGATTAACATGTTAATTGTCTCGCTGCAAACCCCTTCAAATCCCCTTGGGCTATTTTGCTGCAACGCAAACTCGGGCAACGCAAAACTAGGGCAATCGATGGCGCAGAAGAAATCAAGTGGATCGGGCAAGGAAAAGGCGAATGCGAAGGCAACGCGCCGCGTGCCGATGCGCGATTTCTCCCGCTCGCTGCCGATGTCGCTGCTCCGCGCGCGCGAAGCTGTCATGCGGCAATTCCGCCCGTCGCTGCGCCGTCATGATCTGACCGAGCAGCAATGGCGCATCCTGCGTGCGCTTGCGGCGATCGACGCCATCGAGGTCACCGAGCTCGCGCACACCGCCTTTCTGTTGGCGCCGAGCCTTTCCCGCATCTTACGAGATCTCGAGGCGCGCGGTTTGATCGAGCGCAAGACCGCGGAGACCGATCTGCGTCGCGGCCTGGTGTCGATTTCGGACAAAGGCCTGCGATTGATGGAAGTGGTCGCGCCATCGTCGGAGGCGATCTATGCCGCCATCACCCGCCGCTATGGCGTGAGGAAACTTGCCGCGCTGCAGGACATGCTGGGCGCGCTGGAAGCAAGCCTTGCCGGTATGGGGCAGCCGGAGGAGGCCGGCGAGTAACGCAAATTTGCATGCTGCGACGGGGCGGACGCATAGCTTCCACGGCTGCCCGCACTTTGAGCACGGAGAAGCCTGTGCCAAAGGGGAATTACGCTGCTCCCGCGGCGTTCATGTTTGGCGGCGGTTTGCTTCCGCCGTTAGTCGAATTTGCCCCGATTTAATACCAATTTACTCAGACGCTCGGACTTCGTAAGTAGCAACCGGTTTTCGCGGGCCTCCAAGGCTCGCCAATACCAAGAAAGGCCGACAAGGAAGCCCGGCCTCAGGGAGGAATGGAATGAGACTGACCCGACGCGATTTCGCGGCCGCTCTCGCTGCCGGTATCGCAGCACCCCACATCATCACCAGTGCACGGGCGCAAGGTGAGACCATCAAGATCGGCATGTGTGCGCCGGTCACGGGACCCGCGGCCGAATCCGGTGGCTATGCCATCAAGGGCGCCAAGCTCGCGCTCGATGCGGTCAACAAGGCCGGTGGCATTCTGGGCAAGCAGGCCGAGCTGATCGTCGAGGACGACCAGACCACCAACCCCGGCATCGTGCTGGCTTTCTCCAAGCTTGCCGCGCAATCCGACATCGTCGCCTTCCTCGGCTCGATCCGTTCGACCCAGGTGCATGCGATGGCGCCCGACGTGCTCAAGCTCGGCAAGCCCGTGATGATCGGCGGCACCGATCCGAATCTGACCCACATGGGCAATCAGTGGCTGTTCCGCTTCCGCCCCAATGACAGCTATTCCGGCCGCGTCATCGCCGAATACGGCGTCAACACGCTCGGCAAGAAGAAGTGGTTCGTGCTGCATTCGACCGACGCGTTCGGCACCGCCGGCGGCAAGGCGCTGACGGAGGCGCTGGGCAAGCTCGGCGCCACGGCGACCGATCAGGGCTATGCCAACCAGAGCCAGGATTTCACGCCGGTCGTGCTCGCGATCAAGCAATCGGGCGCCGACATCCTCGGCTCCTACTTCACCTTCGAGAACGACCTCGGCATCTTCGGTCGCCAGCTCCGTCAGCTCGGCGTCAACATTCCCTGGGTCGGCTCGCCCTCGATCGTCAACATCACCGCGCTCAAGCTCGCCGGTCCCGCGCTCTACAACACCTACGGTGTTGCCGATTACGCGGAAGATTCCAGCGAGGGCTCGAAGGCGTTCGGCAAGGTCTATCGCGACGCGGTCAAGGTCGCGCCCGACAACCAGAGCTCCTGGACCTACGACGCGGTCACCGTGCTGTCGGCCGCGATCAACAAGGCCGGCTCGACCGATCCGGCGAAGATCCGCGAGGCGATCCTGGCGACGAAGAAGTTCCCCGGTGCCGAGGGCGAATACAATTTCGACCAGAACGGCGATGGGCTTCACGGCTACAACATCGTGAAGAACGACAAGGGCAACATCGTCTTCGACAAGCACATCGAGTTCACTGACTAAGCCCGGCGCCTTCGGCCTCCCCCAAAGAAAACGGGGGAGGCCGAAACGCTGTTTACGAAGCGAAACAACCCTCTCAAACCAGAACCGCGATGGATCTCGTCCTACAACTGCTGTTCACCGGCATCGGCATCGGCGCCGTCTATGCGCTGGTCGCGCTCGGTTTCGTGCTGATCTTCCGCGCCACCAATGTGGTGAACTTCGCCCAGGGCGAGTTCTCCATGGTCGCCGCCTATCTGATGGTGGTGTTCGCGGTCGATCTCGGCTGGCCCTATTGGCTGTCGTTCCTGCTGGCGCTCGCCGGCATGGCGCTGCTTGGCGTCATCTTCAATCTCGGCGTCTATTATCCGCTGCGTCACCGCACCTACCTGCCGGTGATCATCGCGACCATCGGTGCCTCGATCCTGCTCGCCAACTCCGTGCTCGCCATCTACGGCCCGCAGCCGCAAGTGTTGCAGGGCTGGTTCGAGACGCCCGGCATCCAGCTCGGGCCGGTCTATCTTGATAGCCAGTATCTGCTGATCATCGCCGTCACGGTCGCGCTGGTGATCTTCAATTTCTGGTTCTTCGAGCACACGCTGCTCGGCAAGAAGCTGCAGGCGACCTCGCAGGACAAGGAAATGGCCTCGCTGCTCGGCATTTCCGTCTCCACCATGATCATGATCACCTTCATCTATTCCGCCGTGCTCGGCGGCCTTGCCGGCATCCTGGTGGCGCCGGTGCTGTTCGTCTCGATCCAGATGGGCTCGACGATTGCGCTGAAGGCCTTTGCCGCCACCATCATCGGCGGCTTCGGCGACGTCGCCGGCGCCATCATCGGCGGGCTCGCGCTCGGCGTGATCGAAACGTTTGGCGCGGCCTACATTTCAGTGCCGTACAAGGACGGCTTCGCCTTCCTGGTGCTGATAGCATTCCTGATCTTCCGGCCGCAGGGCATCTTCGGCGAACGCGTGGCGGAAAAAGCATGAGCGCGCCGAGCGAAAACATGTCCGCCGTTCCGACCGTCATGCGCTCGAAACCGCTTCTGCTGCGGCATCTGCCCTATTTCATCGTGCTAGCCATCCTGGTCGTGCTCGCCGCGGAAATGCCGATCGACGGTTATCTCCACAACATCCTGATGCAGGCGACGACCTTCGCCATTGCCGTGTTCGGGCTCTCGGTCGTGCTCGGCCTGTGCGGGCAGATCAACCTGGCGCAGGCGGCCTTCTTCGGCTTCGGCGCCTATGCGGTAGCGCTCGGCACCACCGACTGGCATTTGAGCTATTGGCTTTGTCTGCCGATCGGTTGCATGGCGGCGTTGATCGCGGGTGCGTTCCTCGGCGCCTCGACCTTGCGGCTTGGCGGGCACTATCTTGCGATGGTGACGATCTCGTTCCAGCAGATCGTGACGCTGGTCATGATCAACGCGATCTGGCTCTCCCATGGACCCGACGGCGTCTCCAATATCGGCCGGCCCGACATTTTCCGCTCGGCGCAGAGTTATCTCGCTTTCTGCGTCGCGATGCTCGGCATTGTCGGCTACCTCGTCTGGCATTTGCCGGACACCAGGCTCGGCCGCGCCATGCGCGCGGTGCGCGACAACGAGCTTGCCGCCGGCGTCAACGGCATCGATGTGTTCCGCACCAAAGTTTACGCCTTCGCGATCTGCGCCATGCTCGGCGGCCTCGCCGGAGGGCTGTTTGCCGGCGGCTTTGCCTATGTCAGCCCGGATCAATTTTCTTTCGCGGAATCCATCGTGTTCCTGACCATGTCGCTGCTCGGCGGCGTGGCTTCGCCGATTGGATCTGCGATCGGCACCGGGCTTCTGATCCTGATCCCGGAATGGCTGCGGTTCCTCAAGAGCGTGCCCGGGCTTTATCTGGCCATTTACGGCCTGTTCGTGATCCTGATCGTGCGCTTCATGCCGGATGGTATCTGGGGCTTTGTCGCCGCCGCCTTCGAGCGCTGGCGCGCGCAGATCAAGGCGCCGGCAGCCGTTAAGGCGCTGCAGTTGAAACCTGCGATCGTCGGCGGCGACACCGTGCTTGAGGTGACGGGGCTCTCGAAATATTTCGGCGGCCTCAAGGCCGTCGACGGCGTCGATATCGCGGTCAAGCGCGGCGGCGTGCACGCGCTGATCGGGCCGAACGGCTCCGGCAAGACCACTACGCTCAACGTGCTCTCGGGCCTCTACAAGGCGACCGCGGGCAAAATCGTGCTCGACGGCACCGACATCACCAACATGCCGCCGCATCAGCGCACCGCCGCAGGGCTGGGCCGCACCTTCCAGAACATCCGCCTGTTCCGCTCGATGACCGCGCTCGAAAATGTCGAGATCGGCGCCGAACGCCGGGGCAATACCCTGGTCGGATCCGGCGGCGATGCCGCGCTGACCGAGCGGGCAATGGAAGCGCTGACCTTTGTCGGCCTCGGCAGCCGCGCCAATGAGCTGATCTCGAGCTTCTCCTATGGCCACCAGCGCCTGATCGAGATCGCGCGGGCACTGGCGTCGAACCCGACGCTGCTGCTGCTCGACGAGCCGGCTGCCGGCCTGAACTCGACCGAGAAGCTGGAGCTGCATGAGCTCTTGAAGCGCATCGCGGCGCAAGGGCTCACCATCCTGATCATCGATCACGACATGACCCTGGTGTCGGAAGCCGCCCAGCACATCACCGTGCTCAATTTCGGTCGCCGCATTGCGGACGGCGAGTCGATGGCGGTGCTGCGCCATCCCGATGTCGTCTCCGCCTATCTCGGGAGCGAATGATGCCGCTGCTCGAAATCCGCAATCTCGTGGTCCGCTACGGCGAGATCGAAGCGTTGCGTGGCGCCACCATCGCCGTTGAAGCGGGGCAGGTGGTGACGCTGCTCGGCGCCAACGGCGCCGGCAAGTCGACCACGCTGCGTGCCATCTCCGGCCTTGCCAAGCCGACATCCGGCGACATCCTCTTCGACGGCAAATCGATCGCGGGCCTCGGACCCGAGGCGATCGTGCGCATGGGCATCTCGCATGTGCCTGAGGGCAGGCGGGTCTTCCCGGGGCTGTCAGTCAAAGAGAACATCATGCTCGGCGCCTCCAACCGCCGTGCGTCGAAGTCGGAGATTTCGCGCGAGGCGGACGCGATGTTCGACCTGTTCCCTGACATCCGCAAATTCTCAAGCGCACTCGGCTGGACGCTGTCTGGCGGCCAGTTGCAGATGGTGGCGGTCGCGCGCGGCTTGATGGCAAAGCCGCGGTTGTTGCTGCTCGACGAGCCGTCGCTTGGTCTTGCGCCCGTCATCGTGCAGGCCGTGTTCAAGATCATCGGCGAAATCCGCCGCAACACCACGGTGCTGCTGGTTGAGCAGAATGCACGCATGGGCCTGTCGGTCGCCGATTACGGCTATGTGCTGGAGACCGGCAAGATCGTGCTGGGCGGCAAGCCCGATGAATTGTGGGGCAACGAAGCCATCCGCGCCGCCTATCTCGGCGGTCACGCCAAGGTCAGCGCCTAACTCAAAGAGCATCCATGGTTACAATCAAGGTCGAGAATCTCATCGACTTCGTCGCCGATGTTTTCGGACACACCGAGTCATCGCCCGAGGAGGCGCGGCGCATCGCGACTTACCTCACGACGGCCAATCTCACCGGCCATGACAGCCATGGCGTCATCCGCGTGCCCGTCTATGTCAGGTGGAAGAAGACCGGCGCGGTGGTGCCGAACCAGACACCCGAGATCGTCGTCGATACGCCGTCGCTTGCCGTGGTCGACGGCAAGTTCGGCTATGGCCAGACGGTGACGCCGGTCGCGGTGAAGCTTGGCATTGAGAAGTGCAAGAAGGCCGGGCTCGCTGCGGTCGCGTTGCGCAATGCCGGCCATATCGGCCGCGTCGGCGACTGGGCCGAGATGGCTGCGGCCGAAGGGCTCGTCTCCGTGCATTTCGTCAATGCGGCGGGCTCACTGCTGGTCGCGCCGTTCGGCGGCGTCGAGAAGCGTCTTTCCACCGCGCCTTACTGCGTCGGCATTCCGCGGCAGGGGCAGGACCCGATCGTGCTGGATTTCGCGACCTCTGTTGTCGCCGAGGGCAAATGCCTGGTCGCGAGCCGCGGCGGCAAGAAGCTGCCGAAGGGCGCGCTGATCGATGCCGACGGCTCGCTGAGCGACGACCCGCATGTGCTCTACGGCTCGTACACGCCTGATGGACCGCGCGATCACACCAAGGGGACCGGCGCGATCCGCGCCTTCGGCGAGCACAAGGGCTCGGGCCTTGCGTTCATCTGCGAGCTGCTCGGCGGCGCGCTCACGGGAACCGGCGCCACCGCGCCGGACCGGCGCTTCGCCAACGGCATGCTGGCCTTCTATGTCGACCCCAAGGTGATCGATACCGCCAACTTCTTCGACGGCGATATCGCCCGTTACGTCGATTTCATCCGGGCGACCAAACCGGGCGCCGGCGTCGAGGAGGTCCTGATCCCCGGCGATACTGAACGAAGGACCCGTGCCGAACGCACCAGGAACGGTGTGCCCTTGCCTGATGATACCTGGGCGGCGATAGTGAACACCGCGCGCGAGGTCGGCGTCAGCGAAGTGGCGATCCAGCGGGCGACCAGCTAGCAGCCCATCCCAGTTCCGAGAGAAATTCTTCAGAGAAACGACAAAAGGAAACGCGATCAATGCCAAACAAAGTCAAGCAAATCTGGGCCCAGGGCAAAGCGGTGGTGAACGCCTGGCTCGCGATCCCCTCCGGCTTTTCCGCCGAGATGATCGCGCAATGCGGCTTTGACAGCGTCACCGTCGACATGCAGCACGGCGTGCAGGATTACCTCTCCATGGTGCAGTGCTTCCAGTCGATGGACAAGCATCCGGTCACGCCCATGGTCCGCGTGCCCTGGAACGAGCCCGGCATCGTCGGCAAGGTGCTCGACGGCGGCGCCTATGGCGTGATCTGCCCGATGATCAACACGCCGCAGGAAGCCAAGAACCTCGTTTCCTATTCGAAGTACCCGCCGATGGGTGTGCGCTCCAACGGCCCGATCCGCGCCGGCATGTACGGCACCGCGGGTTCCTACCAGAAGACCGCGAACGAAGAGATCGTGCTGCTGCCGATGATGGAGACCAAGACGGCGGTCGAGAACATGGAAGCGATCCTCGACGTGCAGGGCATCGACGGCGTCTATATCGGCCCGTCCGACCTCGGCTTCTCCTATGGCCTCGAGCCGAAGCTCGACCGTACCGAGCCGGAGATCCTCAAGATCTACGAGAAGATCGTGAAGGAATGCGACAAGCGCAAGCTCAACCCCGGCATCCATTGCTCCGGCGCCGAAGGCGCGGTGCGTGCGATCAACATGGGCTTCAAGCTGGTGACGCTGTCGAACGAGGTCGGGTTGATGTCGACCTACGCCAAGATGCAGGTCAACGCGACCCGCAAGGAATCTGGCGGCAAGGCTTAGGCATACTCTATCCTCTCCCTCTTCCCGTTCTTCGCGGGGAGAGGGAAGCATTCGAATACTAGGAGACATCCCATGGCCCCAGCACCCGTCATCCGCTTGCATCCTGACGACGGCGTGCTGATTGCGCGCTCGAGCTTGCCGCCGGGCATGGTGGTGGCCGATGGCGTAACGACATCGGAGCGTATCCCCGCGGGCCACAAGGTTGCGATCAGGCCGATCGCGCAAGGCGAGCCGGTCATTCGCTACGGCCAGATCATCGGCTTTGCCACGCAGCCGATTGCGCCGGGCCAGCACGTGCACACGCAGAACTGCGGCATGGGCGATTTCGACAAGGACTATGCCTATGGCGTCGACGTCAAGCCGGTGCCGAATTTCGACCTGCCGGCGATCTTCGACGGCATCCGCCGTCCCGACGGCCGCGTCGCCACGCGCAATTATATCGGCATCCTCACCTCGGTGAATTGCAGCGCCCATGTCGCGGGGCTGGTCGCCGATGTCTTCAAGAAGAATCCGTTCACCGGCGACAATCCGCTGGCCGACTTCCCCAACGTCGACGGCGTAGTCGCGCTGACCCACAAGACCGGCTGCGGCATGACCCAGGACGAGCCGCTGGCGCTGCTCCGCCGCACGCTTGGCGGTTATGCGCGGCATGTGAATTTCTCGGCCGTTGTGGTGCTAGGGCTCGGCTGCGAGGTCAACCAGATCGGCGGGCTGATGCAGGAGCAGAAGCTGGCGGGGCGCCTGCGTGCGATGGATATCCAGGAGAAGGGCGGCACACGCAAGACGACTGAGGCCGGCATTGCCTTTGTGAAAGAGGCGCTTGCGGACGCCAACAAGGTCAAGCGCGAGAAGGTAGCCGCGAGCGAACTGACAGTGGCCCTGCAATGCGGCGGTTCCGACGGCTATTCCGGCGTGTCCGCCAATCCGGCGCTGGGCGCCGCGAGCGACCTTCTGGTCCGCCATGGTGGCACCGTGATCCTCTCGGAGACGCCCGAGACCTACGGCGCCGAGCATCTGCTCACGCGCCGCGCCGTCAGCCGTGAGGTCGGCGAGAAGCTGGTCGGCCTGATGCGCTGGTGGGAGGAATATACCCAGCGCGAGGGCGCGGAGATGAACGCCAATCCGAGCCCGGGCAACAAGGCGGGCGGCCTCACCACCATTCTGGAAAAATCCCTGGGCGCGATGGCCAAGGCCGGCAGCACCAACCTGGTCGACGTGCTGCATTACGCCGAGCCCGTCACCAAGAAGGGCTTTGTGTTCATGGACACGCCCGGCTACGACCCGGTCGCGGCCACGGGGCAGGTGGCCGGCGGCGCCAATCTCGTCTGCTTCACCACTGGCCGCGGCAGCGTGTTCGGCTGCAAGCCCGCGCCCTCGATCAAGCTCGCGACCAACACACCCATGTACAAGCGCATGGAAGACGACATGGACGTCAACTGCGGCACCATCCTCGATGGCGAGGAGAGTGTGCAGGAATGCGGCCAGCGCATCTTCGATCTCATCCTCAAGACCGCTTCGGGCCAGCCGACCAAGAGCGAAAGCTTTGACTTCGGCGCCGCCGAGTTCGCGCCGTGGGTGCTTGGCGCGACAATGTAGCCCTGCTGAAAGCGGCAGCGAGGTTGACGTTCTAAGTCGGTACAACTTTTCTAAAGTTCCACGTTGGAGCTGTCGTTGAACAGGCTCAACCTGGAAGCACTCCCTTTGTTGTGAATGGACAGCCCGGCGATCCCGGTGGGACGATCACGCCGTCGTGGGAATGCTGGGTGAATACCCGGCGCGAGACGCGCCCGACACGCGACACATCGATCATTCATCGAGACGCGTCAGCAAACGCAACGGTGCTATTGACCCTGCAGAGCAGGAGCTGGTGCCGACAAACCGACCTTTGCAACAACCATCTTCGCAACCACCATAGTGAGGAGATCGCCATGGCAGCAAATCTCACCTCCGTTGTGATGCAATTCCTGACACCTGAAGTCATCGAGAAAATCGCTTCGTTTCTGGGGCTGGACCGAACCGCAACGCAGAAGGCGGCTGGAGGAGCAGTTCCGGCATTGCTGGCGGGCTTGTCCGATCTGGTTGGAACCCCAGCCGGAACGAGCCAACTGTCCAGGCTGTTGTCGCAGCAGCCAGGGGGCTCGCCCACTGATCTCTTGGGCAACACCGGCCCGCAGGGACTGGCGGAGGCCGGAGCGAGCATGCTGTCCGGATTGTTCGGGGGCCGAACCATGGACACGATGGCTCAGGCGGTGGGCAAGTTTGCCGGCATCGGCGACATTGGCGGCAAGTCGTTGCTCGCCATTCTCGGTCCGATGGTGCTGGGCACCCTGGGTCAGCAGCAGCGCAACGCAGGTCTCGACACGGACGGCCTGGCAGCACTGCTCCGCTCACAGAAAGCCCAGATCACGGCCGCGATCCCGTCAGGTCTGGCGGATCAGCTTGGCGCCGTCGGTTTGATCGACAGGGCGGAGGCAGGCTTGCGCAGTGGGGCGGCGTCAGCTTCAGCCGGAGCAAGCCGTGCGTCTCAACAGGCCGGCAATTGGGCAAGCCAGGCCACGCAGTGGCCCTATTGGCTGGCCGCGCTGGTCGTATTGGCCGGTCTTGCCTGGTGGGCAATCCAGCGCCCGGGCCAGGAAACTGTCGCCGAGCAACCTGCCACCACCCGACCCGCGACTGGAACCGTGGGCATGGCACCCGCAGCGTTGACGGTTGATGGAGTGAACCTGGCCAACCAGCTCAACTCGTCAATCGACACGTTGAAGTCCGCGCTGCCCGGCATGACAGATGCCGCGGCCGCTCAGGCAGCTCTGCCCAAGATCAACGAAGCCACGGCCCAGCTGAACGATCTCAGCGCGCGCGTGCAAAAGCTTTCTCCGGATGGACGAAACGCATTCGTCAAGATGATCGTCCTGGTGACGCCTTCGATCAACCAGATGTGCGATAAGGTCTTGGCTACCCCCGCCGTCGGGCCCGTTGCAAAGCCGGCAATTGACGATCTTCGCGCAAAGCTGGATTCGCTGGCGAAAGTCTGAGCTGTCGCGCGCGGCGGAGGTAGAGGGCGAATAGCGAATAGGGAGTGGCGAATTGGGTCCAATTCGCCATTCGCCACTCGCTATTCGCCTGCTCCACGGGCACCCCGTGCCCGTTGTTAGTGCTTGCTCCGGCCCCGGACCGGTGTTCTGCTCAAAAAGGCAGCCGGAGATAGCCCGTCCGTGTCGATCTACGTCGCACTGCATCACGTCACGCATTACAAATACGATCGTCCGATCGATCTCGGCCCCCAGACCATTCGCCTGCGCCCGGCGCCGCATACGCGCACCCCGATCCCGAGCTATTCGCTCAAGGTCACGCCAGCGAACCATTTCGTGAACTGGCAGCAGGACCCGCAGGGCAACTGGCTCGCGCGCTATGTCTTTCCGGAGAAGGCGAGCGAGCTGAAAATCGAGGTCGACTTCACGGCAGAGATGACCGTGGTCAATCCGTTCGACTTCTTCGTCGAGCCCTATGCCTTTTCCTTTCCGTTCCAGTACACCGACGACCTCAAGGACGAGCTTGCGCCGTATCTCGCGACGACGGAGCCAGGGCCGCTGCTCGCTGCGTACCTCAAGGAGATTCCGCGGCAGGCGGACTCGACCGTCAATTTCCTGGTCGAGCTCAACGCGAATTTGCAGAAAAAGATTCGCTATATCATCCGGATGGAGCCGGGCGTTCAGGAGACGGAGGAGACGCTGGCCTCCAGCTCCGGCTCCTGCCGCGACTCCGCCTGGCTGCTCATCCAGATCATCAGGCACCTCGGCCTCGCCGCCCGCTTCGTCTCCGGCTATCTGATCCAGCTTCGCCCGGACATCGATCCCGTCGAAGGCCCGCGCGAGGTCGAGAACGATTTCACTGACCTCCACGCCTGGGCCGAAGTCTATCTCCCCGGCGCGGGCTGGGTCGGCTTCGACGTCACCTCGGGCATGCTGACAGGTGAGGGGCATATCCCCGTCGCCGCCGCGCCGCATTACCGCTCGGCCGCGCCGATCTCGGGCACGGCGGGCGCCGCCAATACCGACTTCGCGTTCGAGATGAACGTCAAGCGCATCCGCGAAGCGCCTCGAATCACAAAGCCTTTTTCCGATGCCGCCTGGGCCAAGCTCGACGCGCTGGGCGAGCAGGTCGATGCCGACCTCAAGGCGCAAGACGTGCGGCTCACCATGGGCGGCGAGCCGACCTTCGTCTCCATCGACGACATGGAGTCGCCGGAATGGAACGTCGCGGCCGTCGGCCCAACCAAGCGGGGGCTTGCTGACGACCTGATCCGGCGCCTGCGCGCGCGCTTTGCGCCGGGCGGCCTGCTGCATTACGGCCAGGGCAAATGGTATCCCGGCGAAAGCCTGCCGCGCTGGGCCTTCGGGCTCTATTGGCGCAAGGACGGGGTGCCGGTCTGGAAGAATTCGGACCTGATCGCGAAGATCGAGAATCCCAAAAAGGCCGATATCGCCGACGCCGAGCGCTTTGCCGAGGGGACCGCGCGAAAGCTCGGCCTTGCCAGCGAATTTGTCATGCCGGCGTTCGAAGACCCCGGTCACTGGCTGCAGCGCGAGGCGTCGCTGCCGGCGAATGTCGATCCCGGCGATTCCAAGCTGGCCGATCCCGAAGAGCGCGCGCGCATGGCCAAGGTGTTCGACCAGGGCCTCAACACGCCCAGGGGTTTTGTGCTGCCGATCCAGCGCTGGAACGCTGAGGCGCCGCGCTGGCGCAGCGAGCGCTGGCAGCTCCGGCGGGGCAACCTGTTCCTGATGCCCGGCGACTCGCCGATGGGCCTGCGCTTGCCGATTGCCTCGCTGCCCTACATCCCGCCGGAGGACTATCCCTACATCGTTGAGCAGGATCCGATAGCGCCGCGCGAGGAGCTGCCGGTGTTCGAGGCCGCGGCGCCAAGCGCGCCTTCTCAACCCGTGCAGGAGCAGAGCACGCGGGGCAGCGGCGGCGTGCGCACTGCAATGTCGATCGAGATCCGCGACGGCGTGCTCTGCGCTTTCATGCCGCCGGTCGAAAAGCTCGATGATTACCTGGAGCTGGTCACCGCCGTCGAAGCGACGGCGGAAGAGATGCAGATGCAGGTTCACATCGAGGGTTATGCCCCGCCCTATGATCCCCGCATGGAGGTGATCAAGGTGACGCCAGATCCCGGCGTGATCGAGATCAATGTGCAGCCGGCCAAGAGCTGGCGCGAGGCGGTCGGCATCACCTTCGGCCTCTACGAGGACGCCGCCAAGACCCGGCTCGGCGCTAACAAGTTCCTGATCGACGGCCGTCACACCGGCACTGGCGGTGGCAACCATGTGGTGGTCGGCGGCGACACGCCCAAGGACTCGCCGTTCCTGCGGCGGCCGGATCTCTTGAAGAGTCTGGTCCTGTATTGGCAGCGGCATCCGTCGCTGTCCTATTTCTTCTCCGGCATGTTCATCGGGCCGACCAGCCAGGCGCCGCGGATCGACGAAGCCCGGCACGACGGCCTTTATGAGCTGGAGATCGCGCTGTCCAAAGTGCCGCCGCCGGGCGGGGAAATCCCGTTGTGGCTGGTCGACCGGCTGTTCCGGCATATCCTGGTCGACATCACCGGCAACACCCACCGCGCTGAAATCTGCATCGACAAGATGTTCTCGCCGGACAGCCCGACCGGCCGGCTCGGCCTCGTCGAATTCCGCGCCCTGGAAATGCCGCCTGATCCCAGGATGTCGCTGGCGCAGCAGCTTCTGGTCCGTGCTCTCATCGCAAAGCTCTGGCGCGAGCCGCAGGACGGCAAATTCGTCCGCTGGGGCACCGCGTTGCATGACCGTTTCATGCTGCCGCACTTCATCTGGGCGGACTTTCTTGATGTGCTGGATGAGCTGCGCGCCGCCGGCTACGACTTCTCGCCGGAATGGTATCTGGCCCAGCTCGAATTCCGCTTTCCCGCCTTCGGCCGGGTCAGCCAGGGCGGCGTCACGCTGGAACTGCGGCAGGCGCTCGAGCCCTGGCATGTGCTGGGTGAGGAGAATGCGGGCGGCGGCACCGTGCGCTATGTCGACAGTTCCGTCGAACGGCTCCAGGTCAAGGCCGAGGGCTTTGTCGAGGGCCGCCACGTCGTGACCTGCAACGGCCGCCCCCTGCCGATGACCGCGACCGGCCGTTCGGGCGAGGCGGTCGCCGGTGTCCGCTTCAAGGCCTGGCAGCCGGCTTCCGGCCTGCACCCCACCATTCCCGTCCACGCCCCGCTGACCTTTGACCTTATTGACACCTGGAACGGGCGGTCGCTGGGCGGCTGCGTCTATCATGTCGTCCATCCCGGCGGTCGTAATTATGAAACAAAACCGGTCAATTCTTACGAGGCGGAAGCGCGCCGTCTTGCCCGGTTTCAGGATCACGGCCACACGCCCGGCAAAATCGATCCGCCGCGCGAGGAACGCTCGTTGGAATTTCCTCTCACTCTCGACTTGAGGACTCCGCTCCCGCATTGAAGTATGTGTTTTTGGGGGAGAGTCGGGATGGTGGACACGACCGGCCAGGAGGCGAGCCCAGGCGGTGGCAATAGAGCCCGCCCGGCGCAGCGGCGGGTGGCGCAATGGGTGCGCGATTACGCCCGGCTGCCCGGCATTCCCGACGAATATATCGGCGACGACGGACCGCGCCCGGTCTGGACCCGCTTTTTCGACGCCTTCGCCTCGCTTGCGCCGGCCGATATCGAGCGCCGCTTCGGCGCCGCCGACCGGCATCTGAAGGAAGCCGGCGTCACCTATCGCGCGCCCGGCGAGAGCACCGACCGGCACTGGGCGCTGTCGCATCTGCCGCTTCTGATCGGTGAATCGGACTGGCAGCAGCTTTCCGCAGGGATCGCCCAGCGCGCGCAGCTCCTGGAAATGGTGCTGCGCGACCTCTATGGCGAGGGCAAGCTGATCGCCGACGGCGCCGTCCCGGCCGCCGCGATTGCCGGCAGCAACGAATATCTGCGCCAGGTCTGCGGCATCAAGCCGCCGGGCGGGCGCTATCTCAGCCTCTATGCCGCCGACGTCGGCCGCGGGCCGGATGGACGCTGGTGGGTGCTCGGCGACCGTACCCAGGCTCCGTCCGGCGCAGGCTACGCGCTGGAAAATCGCCTGGTGCTGTCGCGCGCTTTTGCCTCGCTCTACAAATCGATGAATGTCGAGCGCGTCGCACCCTTCTTCGAGGCGTTCCGCGAAGCCTTGCGCGGCTCGGCGGATCGCGACGAGCCGCGGATCGGCGTGCTGACGCCGGGCTCCTTCAGCGAGACCTATTTCGAGCATGCGACCCTGGCGCGCTATCTCGGCTTCCTGCTGGTCGAGGGCGATGACCTCGCCGTCGCCGGCGACCGCATCCATATCCGCACCGTCGCCGGCCTGAAGCGGCTCGACGTGCTCTTGCGGCGCGTCGATTCCAACTCACTCGATCCGCTCGAGCTCGATGCGTCCTCTCATCTCGGCGTGCCCGGCTTGATCGATGTGCTGCGCAAGGACGGCGTCGTGGTCGCCAACATGCCGGGCTCCGGCGTGCTCGAGGCGCGTGCGCTTTTGGGCTTCCTGCCAAGCCTTTGCCGGCGCCTCCTCGGCGAAACCCTGATGATGCCGCACATTGCGACCTGGTGGTGCGGACAGAAGGCGGCGCGCGATGCCGTGCTGTCCCGGCTCGACGATGTCGCGATCGAAGGCGCCTATGGTCGCGGCGTGCCCGGTTTCGACAGCAATGG
>DATHMA010000172.1:0-13739 GCA_035487555.1 Bradyrhizobium sp.
GCCGTGAACTTGAACGCGTTCGAGAGCAGATTCTTCAGCACCTGCTGCAGGCGCTTGGAGTCGGTGACGATGCTGCGTGCGAGATTCGGATCGACATCGATGGTGAAGGTGAGCTCCCGGTTGTCGGCCTCATGCCGGAACGGCCGACCGACGGTTTCGAGCAGGTTCGACGTGAGGATTTCCTCGGCATCCACCGTGACCGTGCCGGATTCGATCTTGGAGAGATCGAGGATGTCGCTGATGAGGTTGAGCAGGTCGGTGCCGGCGCCGTGAATGGTGCGCGCGAATTCGACCTGCTTGACCGAGAGGTTGCCGTCCGGGTTTTCGGTGAGCTGCTGGCCGAGGATCAGGATCGAGTTCAGCGGCGTGCGCAGCTCGTGGCTCATATTGGCGAGGAATTCGGACTTGTACTTCGAGGTCAGCGCGAGCTCGGTCGCCTTTTCCTCGAGCGCGCGGCGGGCCTGCTCGATTTCCTGGTTCTTGCGCTCGACTTCAACATTGCGCTCGGCGAGCTGCTGCGCCTTCTGCTCGAGCTGCTCGTTGGTCTGCTGCAATTCCCGCTGCTGCGTCTGCAATTCGCCGGCGAGCTGCTGCGATTGCTTCAACAGGCCTTCGGTCTGCATCGTGGCTTCGATCGAGTTGAGCACGATCCCGATCGAATCGGTGAGCTGTTCCAGGAACCCCATCTGCGAGGTCGTGAACGAGCCGAGCGAGGCCAGCTCGATCACGGCCTTGACCTGGTTCTCGAACAGAATCGGCAGCACGACCAGATTCCGCGGCACGACGCGGAGCAGTGCCGAAGAGACCGGAGCGGTGTCGGCCGGGATGTCCGCGACCAGCCGCTGGCGCTTGTCGGACGCGCATTGGCCGACCAGCCCTTCGCCGAATTGCAGGATCTGCCGATGCGGGTAGTTGCCGTCATTGGCATAGGCCGCGAGCAACCTGAGCTGCGGGCTGTCCTCGTTTTCGACCTGGTAGATCACGCCCATCTGTGCGTTTACCAGCGGCGACAGCTCGGTGAGCAAGAGCCGGCCGACGGTGGTGAGGTCGCGCTGGCCCTGCAGCATGTTGGTGAAGCGGGCGAGGTTGGTCTTCAGCCAGTCCTGCTCGGTATTGACGTCGGTGGTGAGACGCAGATTTCCGATCATCGTGTTGATGTTGTCTTTGAGCTCGGCGACTTCGCCGCGCGCATCGACCTGGATCGAGCGGGTGAGGTCGCCCTTGGTCACGGCGGTGGCGACTTCCGCGATCGCGCGCACCTGCGAGGTCAAGTTTGCCGCGAGCAGGTTGACGTTGCCGGTCAAATCCTTCCAGGTGCCGGCCGCGCCGGGCACGTTGGCCTGGCCGCCGAGCCGGCCTTCGACGCCGACTTCGCGCGCCACTGACGTGACCTGATCGGCGAAGGTCGCCAGCGTCTCGGTCATGTTGTTGATGGTGTCGGCGAGTGCGGCGACCTCGCCCTTGGATTTCACGGTGAGGTTCTGTTTCAGATCGCCGTTGGCGACCGCGGTCACCACCTTGACGATGCCGCGCACCTGCTCGGTCAGGTTGGCGGCCATGAAGTTCACGGTATCGGTCAGGTCCTTCCAGGTGCCGGCGACACCGGGCACCTGCGCCTGGCCGCCGAGCTTGCCCTCGGTGCCGACCTCGCGCGCCACGCGGGTCACTTCGCCGGCAAAGGCATTGAGCTGGTCCACCATGGTGTTGATGGTGTTCTTCAGCTCGAGGATTTCGCCCTTCACGTCGACGGTGATCTTGCGAGACAAGTCGCCGCGCGCCACGGCAGTAGTGACTTCGGCGATGTTGCGGACTTGGGTCGTGAGGTTCGCCGCGAGCAGGTTGACGTTGTCCGTCAGGTCCTTGAATGTTCCGCCGACGCCGGGCACAACGGCCTGGCCGCCGAGCCGGCCCTCTGTGCCGACTTCGCGCGCGACGCGCGTCACTTCGGCCGCAAACGAACGCAGCTGCTCGACCATGGTATTCAAGGTGTCCTTGAGCAGCAGGATTTCGCCGCGTACGTCCACCGTGATCTTCTTCGACAGGTCGCCGCCCGCGATCGCGGTCGCGACCTCGGCGATGTTGCGGACCTGGGCGGTCAGGTTCGACGCCATGAAGTTGACGTTGTCGGTCAAGTCCTTCCAGGTGCCGGCGACTTCAGGCACCTCGGCCTGACCGCCGAGCTTGCCCTCGGTGCCGACCTCGCGCGCGACGCGCGTCACTTCGGAGGCAAAGGCGTTGAGCTGATCCACCATGGTGTTGATGGTGTTCTTCAGCTCGAGAATTTCTCCCTTCACGTCGACGGTGATCTTGCGCGACAGGTCGCCGCGCGCCACGGCGGTGGTGACTTCGGCGATGTTGCGGACCTGGCCGGTCAGGTTGCCGGCCATTGAATTGACGTTGTCGGTGAGATCCTTCCAGGTGCCGGCGACGCCGGGCACGTTGGCCTGACCGCCCAGGCGCCCCTCGGTGCCGACCTCACGCGCCACGCGGGTCACCTCGCCCGCGAAGCGGTTGAGCTGGTCCACCATGGTGTTCAGCGTTTCCTTGAGCTGAAGGATTTCGCCGCGGACGTCGACCGTGATCTTGCGCGACAGGTCGCCGCCGGCGATCGCGGTCGCAACCTCGGCGATGTTGCGAACTTGGGCGGTAAGGTTGCCGGCCATTGAGTTGACGGAGTCTGTGAGGTCCTTCCAGGTGCCGGCGACGCCGGTCACCTGCGCCTGGCCGCCGAGCTTGCCGTCGGTGCCGACTTCGCGCGCGACGCGTGTGACTTCGCCGGCGAAGGCGTTGAGCTGGTCGACCATAGTGTTGAGCGTTTCCTTCAGCTGAAGGATTTCGCCCGACACGTTCACCGTGATCTTCTTCGACAGGTCGCCCTTGGCCACCGCTGTCGCGACCTCGGCGATGTTGCGGACCTGGCCGGTCAGATTGCCGGCCATCGAATTGACGTTGTCGGTGAGGTCTTTCCACGTACCGGCCACGCCGCGGACGTTGGCCTGGCCGCCGAGCTTGCCTTCGGTGCCGACCTCGCGCGCGACGCGCGTCACTTCGCCGGCGAAGGCGTTGAGCTGGTCCACCATGGTGTTGACGGTGTCCTTCAGCTCCAGGATTTCGCCGCGCACGTCGACCGTGATCTTCTTCGACAGGTCGCCGTTGGCGACCGCCGTGGTCACCTCGGCGATGTTGCGGACCTGTGCGGTCAGGTTCGACGCCATCGAGTTGACGCTTTCGGTCAGATCTTTCCAGGTGCCGGCGACGCCGAGCACGTTGGCCTGGCCGCCCAACCTTCCTTCGGTGCCGACCTCGCGCGCAACGCGCGTCACTTCGCCGGCGAAGGCGTTGAGCTGGTCGACCATGGTGTTGAGCGTTTCCTTCAGCTGAAGGATTTCGCCCGAGACGTTCACCGTGATCTTCTTGGAGAGGTCGCCGCCTGCGATCGCGGTTGCGACGTCGGCGATGTTGCGGACCTGCGCGGTCAGGTTCGAGGCCATGAAGTTGACGTTGTCGGTCAGATCCTTCCAGGTGCCGGCGACCCCGGGCACTTGCGCCTGTCCGCCGAGCTTGCCTTCGGTGCCGACCTCGCGCGCCACGCGCGTGACTTCCGAAGCGAACGAGTTGAGCTGGTCCACCATGGTGTTGATGGTGTCCTTCAGCTCCAGGATTTCGCCGCGCACGTCGACGGTGATCTTGCGCGACAGGTCGCCGCGGGCCACCGCGGTGGTGACGTTGGCGATGTTGCGCACCTGCGCGGTCAAGTTGCCGCACATTGCGTTCACGGAGTCGGTGAGGTCCTTCCAGGTGCCGGCGACGCCGGGCACGATGGCCTGTCCGCCGAGCTTGCCGTCGGTGCCGACCTCGCGCGCGACGCGCGTCACTTCGGACGCGAACGAGCGGAGCTGGTCCACCATGGTGTTGATGGCTTCCTTCAGCTGAAGGATCTCGCCGCGCACGTCGACCGTGATCTTCTTCGACAAATCGCCATTGGCGACCGCAATCGTCACTTCGGCGATGTTGCGGACCTGGCCGGTCAAATTGTTGGCCATCGAGTTGACGCTCTCGGTCAGGTCCTTCCAGACGCCGGTCACTTCCGGCACCTGGGCCTGGCCGCCGAGCTTGCCCTCGGTGCCGACCTCGCGCGCCACGCGCGTCACCTCGGAGGTGAACACGCTTAGCTGCTTGATCATGGTGTTGACGATGTTGGCCGATTGTAAAAATTCGCCGCCCAGCGGGCGGCCATCGACGTCGAGCTTGACGGTTTGCAGCAGGTCGCCTTGCGCCACGGCGGCGACCGCGCGCGTCACTTCGCGGGTCGGCCAGAGCAGATCGTCGATCAGTGTGTTGACCGAGCCCTCCATGTCGGCCCAGGAGCCGGAGGCGAGGCCGAACTTGACGCGCTGCCGCGTCTTGCCTTCGCGGCCGACCACCTGGCCGACGCGTTCGAGCTGCTGCGCCATGCGTTGGTTGGCTGCGACAATTTCATTAAAGGTGTCGGCAATCTTGCCCTCGATGCCGAGATGGTCGCCGGTCATGCGTACCGAGAAATCGCCGGCGCGCATGGCCTGCAGCGCGTGCAGCAATTCCTGCGACGCATCCGCCTTGCCGTTGGGGTAAGGTTTGCCTTTCGCGCGCCGTCGCGTTGCGGATGACGTGACGGGATCAAGATCACTCATAGAGCGCCCCCCAGCAATTCACGGCCGATTCCAAAGCCGATATGGCCAAACAAAAAACGTCGGCCGACCCTGGATCAAGCGGGGTGCAATTCTGTGACGCAGGCATGGAACCCGCCTGATTCGGCCTAGCCAGAATAACTGAGTTGGGACGGGAGGGTTCCAGGAAAAAGGAAAAATCGTGCCGACAGTTAGGCGAAACGGCGGAACGCGGAGCCGAGCGTTTGGTTCCTAACTTTCGTTTGGAAGGGAACCCACCTATTGCCGCTTCGGCGCCATCCTGCGCGGCGGGGCCGCGGCGGGCGTGGATTGCGGATCGATCTTGCGGGCAAAATTGTTGGCGCCCTCGCTGACATCGCTCAGCATGCGGCGGCCTTCCTCCAAGAAGGTCGCCGACTTCTGCTTGTAGGTGTCGGCGAGCTCGCGCAGCGATTTCAGCTTCTCGAACAGCTCGGCCGCCTTGCCGTCGGCAAAGCCGGGGATGGCATTGTTGATCCTGGCCATGGTGCTGTCGAAGCCGGCAAAGCTGTCGTCGACCCTGGCGAGGATGTCGTCGACCGCCTCGCCCTTGCTCTTCAGCGACGCCGTATAGGTCTCGAATGAAAGCAGCGAGTCCTTGATGGTCTGGCGGTTGTCGAGCAGGAAGTGGTCGACATTGTGCAGCGTATCCGTGATCGACTGCTGCTCGCTCCAGTCGGCGGTCAGGACGGGAACGCCATCCGCATCGAGCGGTGCCGGCGGCGCGGCGGCCGTGCCTCCAACCAGCGCGATATCGGCGACGCCGGTGAGGCCTTCGAATTCGATGCCCACGGCGGTGTCTTTGCGGATCGGCGCGCTGTTGTCGATCAAAACGGATGCGACGATCTTGGTTGGGCTCTCCAGCTTGATCGACTTGATCTCACCGGCCGGGACGCCGTCGAAGATCACCGTGCCGCCGCGGCGCAGGCCACTGGCCGAGCCGTTGAAGACGATGCGGAGCGGGCCCTGGTTACGGACGGCGCGGACCTTCTGGTAGATCAGCATGCCCGTAAAGGCGGCGGCGATCACCGCAAGCGTCGTCGTCCCGATCACAAGGTTGGTGGCCCTCATGGGTTGATTTTATGGGCAAAAGGGCGCCAACAAAAGGTAAATGGCGGCGGCTGGCGGGCCTATTTGCCGCTGCTTGACAGCACTTTTCTCCGGCGTCACGTTTCCTCGCAAGGCTCAAGAACAAGAATCCGGGAGAAACACGTGCCCAAGGTGCTGAACGAGGCGGAAGTCGCCTCCTATCGTCGCAATGGCTACCACTTTCCGATCGATGCGCTCTCGGCAAGCGAGGTCGCGGATTTTCGTAACAAGCTCGAGGAATACGAGGCCGAGAGCGGCAGCCCGATCAAGGGCGAGATGCGCCATCGCAGCCACGTACTGTTTGCCTGGATCGACGAGATGATCCGCCATCCCAAAATCCTCGATGCGGTCGAGGATGTCCTGGGGCCCGATATCCTGTGCTGGAACACCAGTTTCTTCATCAAGGAGGCGCACGATCCCGGCTTCGTCTCCTGGCACCAGGACGCGACCTATTGGGGCCTCTCCTCATCCGATGTCGCGACCGCCTGGATCGCGATGTCGCCAGCCAACAAGGTGTCCGGCTGCATGAAGTTCGTCGCCGGCACGCATTTAAAGCAGGTCGAGCACGCCGACACTTTCAACAAGGACAATCTGCTGACCCGTGGGCAGGAGATTGCCGTCGAGGTGAACGAGGCGGACGCTGTTCATGTCGAGCTGAAGCCCGGCCAGGCCTCGCTGCATCATGTGCTGCTATTCCACGGTTCCGAGCCGAACCGTTCCGACCAGCGCCGCATCGGGCTTGCCGTCCGCTACATCCCGACGCATCTGAAGCAGGCCGTCGGCTCCCGCGACTGGGCGACGCTGGTGCGTGGCAAGGACAGCTATCATCATTTCGAGCCGGCTTATGTGCCCAGGCGCGACCTCGCGCCCGAGGCGCTGGAGTTTCACAAAATGGTCTCGGAAGAGCAGGTGCGCGTGCTCTATCGCGGCACGGGGAAGACGGCGTATCGGGCGTAGGTCGTCCCCACCTTCGTCATTCCGGGGGCGCTCAAGTAGGATGGGTTGAGCGGAGCGAAACCCATCATGGCGGCCACGGGCGATGGGTTTCACTTCGTTCAACCCATCCTACGATCGCTGCCTTGGTAATGCCCGCCTCACGCCAGCGTCCATTCCTCGGCACTGGCGCCGGCAAGTGCACGCACGCGGGCGTCGTCGGCGGCGAGTTCGTGCGCGGAGCCGGAATAGACCACAGCGCCGTCGTCGAGCACATAGGCGTCGTCGGCGATCTCGAGACTCATCCGCGCATTCTGCTCGACCAGCAACACGGAGATGCCTTCGGCCTTCATCTGCTGGACGATACGGAACACCTCTTGCACGATCATCGGTGCCAGCCCCTGTGAGGGTTCATCGAGGATCAGAAGCCGCGGATTGATCAGCAGCGCACGCGCGATCGAGAGCATCTCCTGCTCGCCGCCGGAGAGCTGGCGGCCGCGGTTCTGCTTGCGCTCCTCGAGCCGCGGAAACAGCTTGAAGATGCGCTCGATGGTCCAGGGCCCCGGGCGCTCCAGCGGCACCTTGAGGTTTTCCTCAACGCTGAGATTGGCGAAGATGCGCCGGCCTTCCGGCACATAGCCGACGCCGAGCGAGGCGATGCGGAAGGTCGGCCAGCGCGTGGTGTCCTGGCCGAAGATCGTGATCTTGCCTTCGCGCGCCGGCGTCAGCCCCATCAGGCTGCGCATGGTCGTGGTCTTGCCGGCGCCATTGCGGCCGAGCAGGGCGGTGATGCGGCCCTCGGCGACCGACAGGTTCACGCCATGCAGGATGTGGCTCTTGCCATAATAAGTGTGCAGGCCTTCGGCTGTGAGTGCTGCGGTCATGCGGCGTGGCCCAGATAGGCGGCCTGAACGGCCTCGTTGGCAGCAATGTCCTTGGGCGTGCCCTGCGCCAGCATGCGGCCCTGGTCGAGCACGCAGACGCGATCGGCGAGGTTGAACACCACGCGCATGTCGTGCTCGATCAGCACGATGGAATAGTTGCTGTCGCGATGCAGCTTTCGGATCAGCTGGCTGATCTGGAAGGTCTCCTGGTCGCCCATGCCGGCGGTCGGCTCGTCGAGCAGGAGCAGATGCGGCTTGAGCGCCAGCGCCATCGCGATTTCGGCGGCACGCTGGTCGCCGTGGGAAAGCTCACCGACCAGGCGGTCGGATTTGGCCTCCAGCGCGACGAGCTTCAAGGTGTCCTCGACATGGGCGTGAACCTTGGCCGCCTCGCTGCGGTTGATCCAGGGCCGCAGGCGGTAGCCGCTCGCAACTTCAGTGGCGATGCGGACATTCTCGAACGCCGTGAGCTCGGGAAAGATCTCGGTGATCTGGAAGGTGCGCGCCATGCCGCGCACGACGCGCTGATGCGTTGCGAGATGGGTGATGTCCTGGCCGTCGAAGATGATGGTGCCGGATGTCGGCGGGAAATAGCCGCTGATCAGGTTGAAGAAGGTGGTCTTGCCGGCGCCGTTCGGCCCGATGATGGCGCAGAGCTCACCCCTGGCGACGTTCAGCGATACGTCGCGCACGGCGACGAGGTTGCCGAAGCGCTTGGTGACGTTGTTGATCTCGAGGACGTTCACGCCTTGCTCCGTTGGAAGAAGCCGAGCAGCCCGCGCGGGAAGAACAGCACGACGAGCACGAACAGGAGGCCGACAAACGACATCCAGTTCACGGTGATGCTGGAGAGATAATCCTGCACCACGACGAACACGAAGGCGCCAAGCAGGGGGCCCCAGAAGCTGCGCATGCCGCCCATGACCGCCATCATGACGAAATCGCCGGACTGGCTGTAATGCAGGCCGCGCGGATCGGCAAAATTGTTCACCAGCGCATAGAGCGCGCCGGCAAAGCTCATGAAGAAGCAGGACAGCGTGAAGGCGATCCAGATGTGTCGCTCGATCGGAATGCCGAGGAAGCGCGAGCGGCGCTCGTTTTCGCGGATCGCGATCATGGTGCGGCCGAAGGGCGAGCGGAGGATGAAAGCCATGGCGCCGACCGCGAGCGCGAAGCAGAACAGCACGAAGTAATAGAAGGCGATGTCGTTGCTGAGGATGTCGATGTTGAAGAAGCCGAAATCGAGCGGTTGGCGGTGGAAGCCGCGCAGGCCGTCGTCGCCGCCGGTGAGCGAGCTCCATTGGAAGGCGATGTAATAGAACACCTGGCCGAAGGCGATCGTGACCATGGCGAAATAGACGCCGCGGCGGCGGACCAGCAGGAGCCCGAGGATGGAGCCACAAAGGCCGCCGAGCAGGATGCCGGCGATAACGGCGAGCGGCGTGCTCAGCGCGAGATATTTGAGGGTGAGGCCCGCCCCATAGGCGCCTAGGCCGAACCAGGCGGCATGACCGAAGGATAAGACGCCGGTGAAGCCGAGCAGGAAGTTCAGCGACATCGCGGCGAGGCCGAGCACCAGCACACGGGTCGCGAGCGCGGTATAGCCGCCGAGCGGCGCCATCCAGTAGGGCGCGAACAGGAGCGCGGCCCAGATCGCAGCGAGCACGATCAGCTTGCGGGACTGCATGGCGGTCAAGACATCATTCCTTCTTCGCCAAACAGGCCGCGCGGCCGCGCCAGCAGCACCACTGCCATCATGACGTAGATGACGGCCTCGCTGGCCGCCGGGAAGAAGACCGCAGTCAGGCCGGAGGCGACGCCGATCAAGAGGCCGCCCGCCAGCGTGCCGGGCAAACTGCCGATGCCGCCGACGATGATGGCGATGAAGCTCGGCATCAGGAGGCCGGTGCCCATGGTCGGATCGAGGCCGATCTGTCCCGCCGCCAGCACGCCGGACAGGCCGGCGAGAAAGATGCCGACCGCGAAATTGAGCGAGCGCAGCATGCCGACGTTGATGCCGAGCGCGGCAACGGTTTCGAGATCAAGCGTGCCGGCACGGATGCGAATGCCGAGACGCGTGTAACGTAACAGCAGGAAGAGCATGGAAATCGCGACAATCACCATCACCACCATGAACAGACGATAGCCGGTGATGAAGAACAGGTCGTTGGAGAGCGGTTGCGCCAGGAACGCTGGGATCGCCATCGGCTTGCCTTGCGCTCCGAAGATAAAGCGCGTGCCGTCCTCGATCATGAAGGCGAGGCCAAAGGTAAGCAGCAGGCTATAGAGCGGGTCGCGCCCGTAGAGCGGACGGATCAGCACACGTTCCACGGCAAGCCCGATGATGGCCGTGAGCAGCGGCGCCAGAAACAGCGCGCCCCAGAAGCCGACATAGGGCGAGAGCGCGTACGCAATGTAGCCGCCGATGACGAGAAAACCGCCATGGGCGAAATTGATGACGTTGCTGAGGTTGAGAATGAGCGAGAGGCCGAGCGCCATCAGCACATAGAACGCGCCGATGATGAGCCCGTTGGTAATGTTGAAGAGCAGAAGCAGTGTCATGATTTACCGCGAAGACGGCGCCAGAAACGAAACGGCGCCCGCGATGCGGGCGCCGAAGGATTTGGCCAATCAGGCCGGCCACTGGATCTTGCAGCCGGTCTCCTCGACGGGGCCGGCGGCCTTGTCGCCGGGCACCGGGTTCTTGACGGTGAACATGTTGTCGGGATCGCCCTGCGGCGGATGCGCCTCGCCGACGAACACCGTGCTCATCAGCTCGTGGTCGCCTGCGCGGTATTCGGGGGTACCCGGCTGCAGCGCGACTTCCGGCGGCAGCTTGAAGCCCGACAGCGCATGCGCAAGCTTGGGTGCGTCCAGCGTCTTCTCCTGGTTGGCGATCAGCACAAGCGTCTGCACCGAGGCATAGCCGAACCAGTTGCGCGCGGTGGCAGCGCCGCCGGTGATCTTCTTGATCGCGGCGTTGAACTCGGCGACATGCGGCACGCCCGGCTGGTCCCACCACCATTCCATGGTCCACCAGCCGACACGGGCGGCATCCGGCACGGCGCGGATGCTTTCGAGCTCGAACAGGGTACCGCCGACCGCCATCTGCTTGTCGAGGCCGAACTGCACGAACTGCTTCAGGCTCGCGACCTGGTCGCCGCCGCCCATCACGTTGATCAGGACCTGCGGATTAGCGGCCTTGGCCTGGATCAGATAGGCCGAATAATCCGTCGAGCCGAGCGGCACCAGCGAGGCGGACGACGTGCCGCCGGCAGCTTTGAGGATCTTCTCGAAGCTCGCCTGCACCGAATGGCCGTAGGCATAGTCGGGGGTGAGGAAGTACCATTTCTTGCCGAACTTCTCGATCAGTGTCGAGGCGATCGCGTTGGCATCCATGGCGGTGGAGTTGCAGACGCGGAAGACGTTCCAGGAGCAGCTCGTGCCGGTGATCGGATCGGTATGACCGCCGGAGACGATGTGCAGCACCTTCTTCTCGCTGGTGACCTGCGCCATCGCGATCGCGATGCCGGAATTGACGTCGCCGATGATGAAGCTGACCTGGTCGCGGTCGATCAGTTTCCGCGTCTTCTGCACGCCGGTGCCGACGTCGTTGGCCGAGTCCTCGATCAGGAGCTCGACCTGGCGGCCCATGATGCCGCCCTTCTTGTTGATCTCCTCGAGGGCGTATTTGGCGCCCACCACCTCGCCCTGCGCGATCGCGGCATAGACGCCGGTCAGGGGATCGACCATGCCGATCCGGATCGGGGTCTCGCCTCTGGCCTTGATGATGAACGGGGATGTGATTTGCGCTGCAGCAATGACAGCGCCGGATTTCAAGATCGTCCGTCGGTCGACCAACCAACGCCGTCGCGAGATAGGCATAGGATCCTCCCGGAAGGTGACTGTGTCTTGTTTGTGTGCATTCTTCGATGCCTTAGGGAAGCGAGCGTAACCTTTCCTGTTTGCGTTTGACAATAGAGCTAGCTCCGACCTTCGGATGAGGGCCGCTCAAAAAGCCGTCAAAAACCAGAGGCGATCTATCGGTCGGCTAATGGCCCGCGGCCTTCCTGGCTGCCTCATTGTTCAGCACGATCAGCGCATCGACCGCGACGCCAGTCTTGGCGTTGATCAGGAACGGGTTGATGTCGATCGAAGCGATGCGGCTCCCGGCGTCGGCGATCAGGTTGGAGAGGCCGACCAGCGCCTTCACCGCGGAAGCCTCATGCAGCGCGGGCTTGCCGCGATAGCCCTTGATCTTGACCCCTGCCTTGGTGCGCCCGATCAGCGCCTTCGCCTCGGCCTCATCGAGCGGCGCGCCGGCGAGCGCCACGTCCTTCATCAGCTCGATGTCGACGCCGCCGGTGCCGAACAGCACCACCGGCCCCATCTCGGCATCGAGCGAGGCGCCGACCACGAGCTCGAGATCGGCCTTCACTTGTTGCGCGATCAGGATGCCTTCGAGCTTCGGCTTGCCCTTGAGCTTCTTCACCCGCGCGGTGATGTCGTTGAAGGCCTTCTTCACGTCGGCTGCGTTGTTGAGGTTGAGCACGACGCCGCCGATGTCGGATTTGTGCAGGATGTCGGCGCTGACGACCTTGGCGACGACGGGGAAGCCGATCTTCTTCGCGATCTTGACGGCTTCCGCCGCGCTCTGCGCGATCGCCTCCTTGGAGATCGGAATGCCGTAGGCTTTGAGAAGATTCTTGGAGGCGACTTCGTCGAGAGCTGCACCCTTGGCATTCTTCAGCGCCTTCTCCAGCGCCGCGCGGGCGGAACCCTTCGAGGTCGAGACGAGGTCGGGCACCTCTTTGCGCAGCTTCGCATAGTCGATCAGCGATTTGATCGCGGTCACCGCGCGATCCATGCCCTGCATGACCGTGATGTGCGGCAGCGAGTTGCGCAAGGCCTTGGTGAATTCAGTAAAACCAATGGACATCGCGCTGATGTAGATCACCGGCTTGCCGCCGTGAGCGGCCATTTCGTTGACGATGCGTAAGTTGCGCTCGCGCTGTTCATGCGGCGCCTTGGGCAGCTCGGAATCAATGATGACGATGTCGGTGTCGGGATCGTCGATCATGATCTTGATCGACTGCATGTAGACGGAGGGATCGACCACCGCGGCAAATCCGGCATCGAGCGGATTGCCGACGATGGAGCCCGGTCCCAGCATCCTGGCGAGTTTGTCGGTGGCATCCTGCTTCAGCGGCGCAAATTCGAGGCCGGCCGAATAGAACGCGTCCAGCAAGAGGCCGCGCTTGCCGCCGGACAACGTCACCGCGGCAAGGCGGTTGCCTTTCGGCAGCGCGGAATGCGCGAAACATTCCGCCGTCTCGATCAACTCGTCGAGACCGCGCACGCGGATCACGCCTTCGCGGGTCGAGATCGCATCAAAGGTTTCGATCGAGCCGGCGAGCGCGCCGGTATGCGCCATCGCCGCGGCGCGGCCGCCCTCGGAGGCACCGAGCTTCAGCGCGATCACGGGCTTGCCCGCCGCGCGCGCCTGTTTACAGGCGTCGCGGAACGCCTTGGTGTTCCGCACGCCCTCGAGATAGACCACGATGACACTGATGCTCGGATCGGCCGCGAAATAGCTCATCAGGTCCGGCGTCTCCAGGCCCGCTTCGTTGCCGGTCGTGACCATGTAGCCGACGCCGACGCCGCGATCCTCCAGCGCCTGGCGGATCGCCATCACGATCGCGCCGGACTGGCCGGCAATCGCTACCTTGCCCTGCTCCATGGTGACGATGCGGTCGTCGATATTGGTGAACAGGTGCTCGCCGGCGCTTAGGTTGCCGAGGCAGTTCGGCCCGGTGACAGCCATGCCGGTCTCGCGCACGGCCTGTTGCAATTCGACCGCAAGGCGCTGGCTGTCCTCATCCTGCAGCTCGGAGAAGCCCGAGGTGACGATGGTGGCCGAGCACGCGCCGGCCGCGGCCGCGTCGCGGATCACCTGCACGGCAAAGCGCGCCGGCACCAGCACGAGCACGTGATCGGGCTTTTCGGGAAGGCTCGCGAAATCCTTGTAGCAGGGCACGCCCCAGATCTGCTCGCGCTTGGCGTTGATCGGGAACAGACCGCCCGCGTATTTGTACTTGATCAGGTTGACCCAGATCCGCTCGGCGTAATTGCCGGGCTTGTCGGTGGC
>DATHMA010000173.1:0-5732 GCA_035487555.1 Bradyrhizobium sp.
CGCTCGACGTCGCAGAACAGGATGATGCGGTCGTCGCTGGTGGTGTTCTCGGCATAGTGCAGATAGGTCTCGTCGAACAGCAGATCCTCGCCGTCGCGCCAGGAATAGACGTTGCCGTCGATGATGATGCGGCATTCGCCCGACGACTTCGGCGTGACGAGACCGAGATGATAGCGCAGCGAGCCGGCATAGGGATCACGATGCTGCACCAGCTTGCCGCCCGGCGGCAGATTGGCAAACATCGCGCCCTTCACATTCGGGATCGAGTTCAGGAGCTCGACGGTCTTCGGGCAATTCGCCAGCGCCGACGGCAGCGGCGCGCCATACCATTTCAGGTAAAAGCGCTTCCACCCCGTGCGGAAGAAGGAGTTGAAACCCCAGTCGTTGTATTTGTCGGCGGCCTTGATCGCGCCTTGCGCGAACAGATGCTGCGCCTCTTCGCGCATGGTCTGCCAATTGTCGCGCAGGACCTTGAGCTCCGGCACCATCTCGACCTGCAGGATTGGCCGGTTCGGTACCGCCGAGAACAGGTACATCAGCACATTGTACGGCGCCATAATGGTGGAATGGTCGGAGACCTGCCGCCAGAAGCCGAGCCGCACCTTGCCGCGGAAATGCACCGCGACGGCCGAGGCAATGAAAGCCCACACGACAAGGAACTGAGGCGCAAAAAGGCGCGTCACCATGACGAGAGTCCGCGAAATACGTGGTCGTAAAGCCGGATTTTAGCAGATTTCCGCGGCCGCACTCAAGACGCGGTTTTTACCGCCGGAGCTGGCTTACAAGCCGTGAATCACCCCGGCATTGAGCAGAAGTCGGTCGAAGCGGCGCGCTTCTGCGCCGTTCTTGCACGAATAGAACTTGCCGCCACAGCGCAGCATGATCTGTTTCTGCTCGGCAAAGGACGGATCTAGCGGGATGCCCGCCGCCTCCTGGATCACCAGCGGCAGATAGGCGCCGTCGATCGTGTCCATGATGACAGGCGACTTGACCGGCTCGAAATTGACGGCGTCGATGGCGTAGTAGGTCGAGTAATAGCGTGGGTCGTAGTCTTCCAGCTTCTTGCCGATAGCCCCCTCATCCAGTTCGGGATCGAGCAGATGCGGCGAGAACTCCGGCTGATGATCGCCATACCGCACGATCAGGAACGGCTCGCCGGCGAATTTCTTCTTGAGGTCCGCGATGAAGCCGGAATAGTCGGCCGCGCTCATCGCCTGCCGGCGCAGATATTCGTCGACCGTCTCGCCATTGCCCGGCGCACGCCAGCTTGGCATCAGCTCGGGCCGGAATTTCGTCCCCCACGGGAAATGATTGGCAGCGAGATAGATGAACGCGAACAGCGGTTTTCCCGGCGCCTCCTGCGACATCAACCTCACCGCGGAGTCGTAGAAGAAGCTGTCGGGCTCGACATCCTTGGCGCCGAGATCATGCGCGTCGTAGAAATGCTCGATGCCGGTCGTGGTCTGGAAGCTGCGCGCGCTCATGAAGGCGCCGAAAGCGGGATAGAGCGAGAGCGTCTCGTATCCGCAGCGGCGCAGCGCCAGCGGCAGGCCGCGGTCGACATGACCGGACGCCAGCCGCGTCACGAAATAGGCGAAGCGGCCGAACGAGCGCGAGGAGAGCCCGGCGAGCACGTTATATTCGGTGTACCAGCTCGGCCCGCCATTGCTCTCGGCGAGGAAGGTGCGCTCCTTGCCGTCGAAGGATTTGAAATGGGCGCCATAGCCGGCCGGCACCTTCACGCCATCCGCCGCACGAATATCGAAACTCGATTCATCATGGATCATGATGATGTTGGGGCGGCGGCCCGTAGGATGGCAGGCATCGACCAGCGGCACGTTGAGACGATCGGGCGTCGAGGCGGCCGCTTCGAAGAAGCCGTATTGAAGAAAATCGGAAACCGCCGTGACGCCGGAGCGCGCGAATTTCGAGAGATAACCGTCGTCGTAGTAGCCGCGCCAAGCCTCATCCGGATGGGTCAGCGCATAGCCGGTGAGCGCGGCGAGGCACGCAAGGCTTGACGCCAGCGCCGGCAGGCGCCGGATGCGGAAGGGATCGAGCCACCACAGCGCATACATCAGCGGGATCGTGACAAGGCCGGTCGCGATCACTGACCAGCGCAGGTTCGGAAAGATCGTGAACAGGAACGCGACGGTGTCGCGATCGACCACCATCACGTCGACGAAGTTTACTGTCATCTGGGCGACGTCGTGCTTGAAGCGTGACAGCAGCACCAGAATCACGACCATGGTCAGCGACAGCGCGCCCGACAGCGCCGGCCGTCGCAACAGCGCGATCCAGAGGAAATTCAGCACGCCCCAACTGAAGAGGAAGCTGAGCCGCGAGTCGAAATCGGTCTCGGTCTGGAACATCAGCACCAGCGCCGCCAGTTGGGGCGCCGTGACGGCGAGAAGCCGGAAAATGCCGATCGCGCCGAGGGCGGAGACCGCCGTGGCAGTGGACGGACCTGGATTTGGCGCGGGCGCCATTGAAATCGACGCTCACCTCTGGCCCGGACCTGCCCCAAGCCCCGATCTGGCGCCGGCCAGGAGGCACACACCGCAGCCGAGCCTGCGCCATGTCATAAAACTGTAGTTCAATCGTCATGAACGCACAATGAAGGGCCCGCTCAGACCTTCGCAGCAGCCGGCTTCAGGCCTGGTCGCCGAACGGCCCCATGGCCCCAAGCCGCACCGTGAGCAGCTCGACTTCGGTAAGGGCGATGTGCGGCCCCTGGCGCGTACCCGCCGGCGTCGTCCAGAAGGTACCGGCTTCGCAGCGCCGGCCGCCGGTTTCGACCGTTCCCGACAGCACCAGCACGAATTCGTCGGCCGGGTGGGTATGCACCGGGATGATCGTATCCGCGGCCAGCCGCGCGCGGTGGATCGAGCCCCCGGGTACCGGCTCGGCCAGCGGCATAAGCTCGACGCCCGGCAAAAAGTCGATCTTCAGCCATTGGCCGGCGTCCGGATCGGTGAAGGTTTGACGGGTGGTCATTGCGCAACTCCAGTCCGAGTTAGTAACCTAAGCTTACCATAAAAAGGTAAACCAAGGTTACGATATGGCGCAAGGCAAAAGCGGACAAGGCTCACGCAAGGACGACGCGGTCGAATTCGGGACCATTGAAGCAGGCCGCCGCCGGAACATGCGGCAGCTGCTGCTGCGCGCCTCGCGCATCGTGAACCGGCACGTCGTGGAAGGCCTGCACGCGAGAGGCTATGCCGACCTGCGCTCCACTCATACGACGCTGCTGTCCAATATCGATCTCGCCGGCAGCACCGTGACGACAGCGGCGGATCGGGCCGGGATCACCAAGCAGGCGATGGGCCGGCTTGCAACCGAGCTCGAAGGCGCCGGCTATATCCGCGTGCGCGCCGACCCGAAAGACGCGCGCGCCCGCGTCCTGCTGCTCACCCGTACCGGCAAGAAGTTGATGCTCGACAGCCTCGAGGTCATGGCCGAACTGGAGCAGCGCTACGCCGGCTCGATCGGCCAGGATCGGCTCGTCGCCATCCTCGGCGGCCTTGCAGATTTCGTGGAAGGGGCAGAGCAGGCCTGAACTGCAGGGTGGGCAAAGGCGCGCTTGCGCCGTGCCCACCGATCGGCGGCACCGCCTGCGAAGATGGGCACGCTTCCGTCGGTGCTCGGTGAGACACTGGACTCATTGTCGCTTTGCCCACCTGACGAGCTAGAACTCGTGGCTCAAAATGCGTGGGCCCCGGTGCATGAGAGCATCGCGGGGCCCTTTTTTATCCTCGTCATGAGGAATGTCTGGTACGCGCCAGTTTTGACATCGAGACCGCCAAAGCACTTGGCCTTTGCGCTTGCGGCCTCGCGACTAGGTTCAAATTGTCGGCGGCACAATCTTCGGCTAGCAGCTGCACATCACCTTGGCTTGCGCCGTGACCTCGTGTCGTTGGGGAGACGAGGTCAATGGTTCTGATCCGGTGGCGTCATTCTCCTCATCCAGCGTGGATTGACGGACAATGTGGTCCAACCTTACCGCATGTCGTCGCGACCATATGATCGGACGCCAATGCCTGCGGAGCCGGAGGCGGTTTACCTCTGGAATCTCCGAGGTAGCAGTGCCTGTGAATGCTGCGGCAGTCATGGCCGAGTGTCAAGTTACACGAGGTCGAAATGACCTCGTGCCGCAGTGGAACCCGGCTATCCACGGCACCTCCCGTTACCGCTGCGACCCGGTCGTGCGTGTGATGCCGCTGATGAAGACGTCGAGAACGGACTCGGCCATGCGTTCGACCTCGGCCTCAGTGACGCCCCAGCGCGGAAGGTGGCCGTCGATGTTCATCCGGGCAAAGCCATAGACCAGCGCGCGGCCGGTGATCTGGATTTGCTTCAACTCGCCCGAGCGGAGCTGGCCCTTCTCGAATGCATCCGCCAGCATCTGCTTGGTCAGCGCGATCAGCTCGGCATTGTCGCGCGACAACGCGGTCGCACGATCGTGGTCGAAATGGCGGCCGCTCGAGATGATCTCGAAATGCGCGGGGTTTCCCATGGCCCAGCGCAAATAGGCGAGGCCAAAGGCGCGAAAGCGCTTGAGCGGATCGCCGGCCGGCGCTTCCGCCAGCGCCGCCCCGATCTCGCTGCGGAAACGCCGCTGCGCTTCTTCCGCAACCGCCGTCATCAACGCATCGCGGTCGGCGAAATGCCGGAACGGAGCGCCGGCGGAGACGCCCGCGCGCCGCGCCGCCTCGCGCACGCTGACCGCCTGCGGGCCGCCCTCCTCGGCAAGCCCTAGCGCGGCCTCGATCAGCACGCGGCGGAGATCGCCGTGATGATAGGGTTTTGGCGGCGCCGGCCGGGCGGCGCGTTTTGCGGGCTTTTTCGCGGGTCTCGCCATCGGTCCGTCTGTAACATCACCCCATCGTGAATGTAAGCACCGATTACACCATTGACCATCCGGCGACGCCTCTATGTAATCGATGATTACATAGAGGGAGGGAAACGACGATGGCATCGCAACGGCAAAGCTGGTTCGAGGGCTGGCGCCTGTTTGGCGCGTTGACGCTGGTCCTGATCGCGCTCTCGATCTGGATCGCCGCCATGCGCCAGTTCGAGGTCGAGGGCGTGCGCATGGTGATCCGCTTCACGGCGCGAACCTCGCTGCTGTTGTTCTGCCTCGCCTTCTCGGCCGCCGCGCTCGCCCGGCTCTCACCGAATGCGTTCACGCGCTGGCAGCGCCGCAACCGCCGTCAGCTCGGCGTTACCTTCGCCGCCTCGCATGCGCTGCATGCGATCGCCATCATCGCCTTCGCCATCATGGACCCGGTTGGCTATGCCGGCGTGACCAGCCTTGCCACCTACCTATTCGGCGGCCTCGGCTATGCCTTGATCATCGCGATGACCGCGACCTCGTTCGACCGCACCACTGCTGCGCTCGGTCCGCGCGCCTGGCGCGCTCTGCACCTTGTCGGTGGCTATTATCTGTTGCTGCAGTTCTCGGTTTCGTTCGGCAAGCGGATCCCGGAATCGCCGCTCTATGCGCTGGCGCTCATCCCGCTGCTCGCCGTGTTCGCCGTGCGGATGGTCGCAATGGCCTCGCGCCAGACCCCGCGGGCCGTGGAGGCGAACTAGCTATTCGCCAACGAGATGGAATTGGCGGCCGAGCTGGTGGTGGACGGTGATGACGGCGCGGTCGACGTCGCTGATCAGGCTGTCGCCCAGCGCCACATTGGGGATCTCCCAATTGCGGCCGCCGCCGGCATACGGCC
>DATHMA010000174.1:0-17074 GCA_035487555.1 Bradyrhizobium sp.
CGCTTCTCGACCGAGGAGGACGCTGCGCTCGATCTCATTCCGCCTGCCCTCGTCAACGATCGCGGCTCCGGGATGCGCTGCGAGGGCGATCGCTGCGCCGCGCTCACGGGGAAAATCGGAGAAGCAACCTCGTGCTCCATCTATGCGGCGCGGCCCGAAGTGTGCCGCACCTGCATGCCGGGCGATGCCGAGTGCACGATGGCGCGCCGGAAGTTTGGATTGCCGGCGCTGCTTGAACGCGCTTAGACCTTGATGCGCGAAGACGCGAGGGAATAAGTGGTCGCCGGCAATGGCGGACCAACGATCTCCGTACCGTAGCGCTTCGCGATCGCTTCGACGTCCGCAAGATCGCGCGCGGCGGCAACTTCGCGAAACAACCCTTCGATGCCACCGGGTGAAAACACGGCGAGCACGCGCACCGGCGCCTTCGAGGCGTTGCACCAGGCATGCGGGACGCCTGGCGCGACGGTGATGGTTTCGCCGGCCGAGAGATCCAAGCGCTTGTTGCCGACCGCGACGTGGAACGTGCCTTGGAGCACGATGAAATGCTCATCCTCATTATGATGGATGTGCATCGGCACCCCATTGCCGGGCTCCGCGGTCGCTTCGACCATCGAGAATGCGCCGCCGGTCTGCTCGGAAGAGGTATGGATTTTGACGCGTTCTCCCGGCGTGACTTCCTGCCAATCGTCATTGGGCCCGCTACGAAGCAAAAAAGCCGAGGCGGCAGCGGCCGCTTCCCATACCGTCATACTCATTCTCCATTGGATAATGGTTGATGCATCGCGCGCAATGATGCGCAGCACCAGAATGAGACGGCTCGATTGCCGGCCGATTGCCGCGTCCGCCTTTCGCGTTACAGCCGTAACATAACGGCGCTGTTGTCGACCGCTGTTGCGAAACCGCCAAGACCGCGCGGCGAGCAGTTTGCGCCCTCGCGTGGCATTCGCCGTCAGGATTTTTGATCAACCTGCATGTTTTGGCGGCACGATCGGCGTGGCGAGCGCTAAAAAACAGATGCAACTCGAAATCACAAAGTTGCTTTCGAACCACCACAAAGCTGCTCTCAAAAACGTGTGCTGCGGTGCGGAATTGCGTCCCGTATAGCGATACCGGGGGCGGAGAGATTTGAATGAACGAAATTGCACCATCCACTCCCACTGGCCGGCCCCCGCGTGATGAGACAGACGGTGTCGACAGTGATGTCCCTGGTTTTCAAGGGTCCGAGGCCAGTCATGCCTCCGAACGCAAATCTCCAATCTGCCTCGTGGTCGAGGACGACGGGACGATGCGGCACCTGGTGACGAATTATCTCGAAGACCACGACATACGCGCCATATCTGCTTCGCGTCGCGATGAAGTTGCCGGCCTGCTCGCCCGCAGCCAGCCTGACCTGGTCATCCTCGATCTCAGGCTCGGACAGGAAGATGGCCTCGACCTGCTTCGCGAAATTCGCGCGCAGTCCGACGTTCCCATCATCATCACCACCGGCCATCGCCGCGATGAGGTTGATCGCGTCGTGGGATTGGAGTTGGGAGCGGACGATTACATCACAAAACCCTTCGGCCTGCGCGAATTGCTGGCGCGCATCCGCGCGGTGTTGCGGCGCCGGGAAGCCGGGCAGGCCGCGGCCCAGCGCGATGCCGAGAAAGGCCGTGTGCGTTTCGGCAATTGGCAGGTGGACCGACGCCACCGGCGCCTCACCAATTTGTGCGGCGAGCCGATCGCGCTGACGAAGGGAGAATACGCGCTCCTGATTGCATTTCTCGATGCGCCGCAGCGGCCGCTGAGCCGCGAGCATCTGCTGCAGGCGACCCGTATTCACGAAGACGTCTTCGATCGCAGCATCGACGTTCAGGTGCTGCGGCTCCGGCGCAAGCTCGAGACTGACCCCGCCGCTCCGTCGATCATCCAGACCGAACGCGGCGTCGGTTATGTCTTCGCGCTCCCCGTCGAGGCCTGCTGATGACAGCGCGCCGGCCAGTGTCGATTGGCGACGCGCGCGGCCGGCGCAGCGTGATGGACGCTTCACCGACGAGACCGGCGACAGCCATTGTTACAACCGTAGCCCGAAACCCCTTGCACGGAATCGTCCGGAAACATGGACGCGGCAGAACTTCCCACGCCAACCTGTTGTGGGAGAAATCGATGCCGTTCGCAAAATCCTCGCCCTATCACCGGTCGCGTTCGCAGATCGAACCGGCCCGCCGAACCAACCAGCGTCCGGTTCAAGAGCCAAATTGCAACGGCGAGCGGGCCCTCGTCATTCCGCTCTCGCAACTGCGCAGACCGTCGCGTCCGGCTGCGATGACCATGTCGGCGATGACGGTCAAAGCCGTCACACGCATTTCGCACTTCGCCGAGCACACGCTTCCAAATCTCATGGTCGCGGTCTTTTCCTGGATCATCACGGAGACGCTGGCCGGATGCACGGCCTATGCCGAGTCGCTGTATCCGATACCGCCTGCGCCAGAGGCCGTCGAAGCGGCGCCGAATGAAACTCCGCGGCGCCGGGCGGCGGACCGCCTCAGCCTGGTTTCGATCCATGCGCGGCTCGGTGTTGTAAGCTGCGAGCAGCCGACTTTGGCGCCGACGCTTGATCAGACCGACGCCGACACTTTCGTGCAGCCTGAACGGCAACCAGGCGCGATTTGGCGTCGCTGCTCTTCGCTCGGCATTTTCATCGCCTCATGCGCCTTGCGAATCCGCCGGGCCCGCGCGAGGCGGCGGGCGATTGCCGAATTGCGCGGGCTTGACGAGCGATCCCTGCGCGACATCGGCCTGTCGGCCAGCGACATCGAATACATCGTATGGCGCGACACGGGACGCGAATGACGCAATCGTGGCCGCCGACACTTCCAGTCGCCCGGTCGGCAGGCCCTGTGCCGGCCGGGGTAGCGATCGCGGCCCTATGCCTTTCAATCCTGCTCGGAGGGGCTGCGGCTGCGCAGGCCCCTCCGACGCCCGGCTCGGCAGCTGAAAATTCGATCGCCGAGCAGGAACCCATCACGCCCGTTCCCCCGCCGCCGCCGGCCGATCCGCGAAAATTGGCGATCGGCGAACGCCTGTTTTCCGATTCGCGGCTTTCCGGGGCGGGAAACCTTTCCTGCAGTTCCTGTCACGACGTTCACAGCAACGGCGCCCGTCCCGACGATGGACATGTCTCGCGCCCGTTCGACACGCTGACCGTGTTCAACGCGGCGCTGAATTTCCGACTGAACTGGGAAGGCAATTTCCGGACGCTGTCTGCCCACATCGAGTCGTCGCTGGAGAATTCCGTCAACATGAACACCAACGCCGACGAGGTCGTCGGCAGACTGAACGCCGATCCGGCAGTGGTCAGACAATTCCAGGCCGCTTACGGAAGCGCACCCGACCGGGAAAGCTTTCTTGATGCCCTCGTGACTTTTGAAAAATCCCTGGTCACGCCTGGAGCGCGGTTCGACCGCTGGCTCGGCGGCGACGCTTCCGCGCTGTCGGCGGCCGAAATCGAGGGGTACGGGCTGTTCAAATCGCTCGGCTGCATCGCCTGCCATCAGGGCGTCAATGTCGGCGGCAACCTGTTCGAACGGCAAGGCGTGTTTCGTCCGCTGGTCAAGGGGACGCCGCAGATCGTGCGCGTTCCGAGCCTGCGCAACGTGGCAACGACCGCGCCCTATTTTCACGACGGCAGCGCAGCGACCCTCCAGGACGCCGTGCGCAGAATGGCCGCGGCGCAACTTGACCGCACCCTCACGGATGAACAGGTGGCGCGGCTGGTCGATTTCCTGCAGACGCTGACCGGCAATTATCACGGCACGCCCGTCACCGGAGCGCAGCCATGAGATTTGCCCCAGTAATTTGCGTCGTCATCTCGGCCGTGGTGTGCCTTGTTCTGCTGCTGACCTGGCTGTCGCTGCGGGCCCTCAATCCACAGGCCGAAATTTTCGATCGCGCTCTCGCCGATATCGATCACTTCGCAATGCTGGAGAACGCCCTTTATCGCGACGTGTTCTCCGCCCGCTCCGGCTCCTTGCGCAATTACGACCCGCTGGTGCGCGAGCTCAACGATCTGCGTAACGCGATCGATCGCCTGCGCAGCACCGCCGCCGTCGACGCCGAGACGACAGCGGCCGTCGGGCAGCTCGCGACGTCGGTCGACCAGCAGGAGGTGCTCGTCGAGGAATTCAAGAGCAAGAACGCGCTGCTGCACAACTCGCTGGCGTTCTTTGTGCGATTTAGCGCCCGTCCAACCACGGCGGAGCTGGACCCTGTCATCACCGCCGCGGCAGCGGCCATGCTGCAGCTCACGCTCGACACGTCGCCGGAAGCCGCACGCGTGGTCAAGGATCGACTTGATGAGCTCGAGTGGCGGGCCGAAATGTCCAACAGCTATTCCGTCGAGGCCCTGATCGCCCATGGACGGCTGCTTCATGAGCTCCTGCCGTCGGTCGACAATATCCTCGCCACCATGCGTGCGGTACCGCGCAAGCCCAATCAGGATGCGCTGCAGGCGATGATCCTGCAACGCCAGAAGGTGTCGAGAAACAGCGCGCGGCAGTATCGCCGCATTCTGTATGGCGCATCGCTCCTGCTGGTCGCGTTTCTGGTGCAGCTCGGACTGTGCCTGAAATCGCGGGTCAACGCGCTGCAACGGCGCGCCTCCTTCGAACATGTGCTCGCCGGCATATCGATGCGCTTCATCAATGCGCGGCCGCAGAACACCGCCGCCGAGATCGATCGCGCCGTGGCAGAGCTTGGGGCCTGTGTCGGCTCGGACCGCGCCTATTTCGTCGTATCCGGCGCGTGCGGCCGGATCAATGTGTGGAGTAGACCGGGCATGGAGCCGCCGGCAGGCTGGCCCGGCCGCGCGATCGAGCTGGCCTTCCGGATTGGTCCCACCGCCGACGGCGTCGTCCACGTCCCGCGCGTCAAGCGGATGCCGATCGGCGACAACAGGGACACGCTCATGGGCCTTGGCCTCGGCGGCTGGGCCTGCGTCGCCAAGACGCTCAAGAGCGGTGCCACCGTAACCCTCGGCTTCGACGCAGTCGGCAGACGGTGCCGCATCATGACGCCGGGCGAGCTCAATTTGCTGCAGGTCGCGCTCGACACCATCGTCCATGGCGTCACGCGGCATTTCATGGAACGGGAGCGCACGGCGCTGGAGGCCCATCTGCAACGCGCCCGGCGGCTGGAGCGGATCGGGACGTTCACGAGCGGCATCGCCCATAACTTCAACAATATATTGGGCGGCATCCTCGGTCACTCCGAAGTGATGGAAGAACGCCTCGGCGCCAACGCGCGCCTGACCCGTCATCTCGCATCGATCCGCGGTGCCGCCGAGCGCGCGCGCGACCTGGTGGACCAGATCCTGGCCTTTGGACGGCGCCGCGATGCGCGGCCACGGCCGCTCGACGCACATGCCCTGATCGCTGAGGCGGCGGCACTCTTGAATGTCTCGCTCCCGGACGGCGTCCAGCTCGTGATCCGGGAGCCGGAGGTAGCCGCGATCGTCGCGGGCGAGCCGGCCCAGTTGCAGCAGGTGATCCTCAATCTCTGCAACAACGCCGTGCAGGCGATGGAGGGCGGGGGCCGCGTCGAAATCGAGATGACGGTACATGACCTCGCAACCGCGCGACGCTTTTCCAACGATGAGCTGCTGGCGGGCCGTTACACCTGTATCAGCATCACCGATACCGGCCGCGGCATGGACGAAGCGACGCTGGCGCGAATCTTCGAGCCGTTCTTCACCACGCGCACCTCGGGCAACGGCCTTGGCCTCGCAACCGTGATCGAGATCGTGCGCGAGCATGGCGGCGCGATCCATGTCAGCAGCACGCCCGGCAAAGGCAGCCGCTTCGACGTCTGGCTGCCCTGTGCGACCGTCGTCGAGCCGGAGCTGGATGCACCTGTTGTCGCTGCCGGACGGGGCGAAACCGTGCTGCTGGTCACTTGCGACGGCGCGCGGCTATTGCGCGACGAGGAGATGCTGGCTGCCCTCGGCTACGAGCCGGTCGGCTTTGCGACCGCCGAGACCGCTTTGGCGGCCTGCAAGGCCAAGCCGCAGCGGTTCGACGCACTCATCGTCGGCTATCTCGGATCATCGGCCTCTTCGCTCGAACTGGCGACCGCGCTCCATGCCGCGGCGGCCCACGCGCCGATCATGCTGGCGGCGAGATCGACCGAGCGGATCGGCGCCGACATCCTGATCGCCGCGGGCATCTCGGATGTGGTGCGCTGGCCGATCGTTGCCGAGGAGATCGCAACGGCACTGGCGCATCGATCCGCGCCGCGGGAAGCCTCCAGGCGGCGTATCCCGGCATTGGTCACGTCGTCGTCGGCGGCTGAAGGAACGCGGTCGGCGGGGGTCCGGAACGGAAGGATTTAAGGCTTAAGCCGTCGCGGTCTCGGCGACGTCCTCATCGTCGAGCTCGTCCTCGATCGGCGCAAAAGTCGAGAGCGGCTTGGTCGAGAGCGTGATCGGCTTGCGGCCGTTGTACGAAGAAACCGAAACGCTGCGGCTGGCCGGCGCTTCCCGCGACAGCGCGTAGAGCGTCGAACCGACGCGGCCGCCGAAATTGACCAGCTCGCGCTCGGTGCAGCTTGCGGCGATCGAGAGCGCCAGCGAGTGAAGATGGCTGCGGCGGTAGCAGAACAGCGCGAGCATCGCCCGCACGTCGGACGAGACAGTGTCGACCAGTCGTGCCAGGCCGTGCTCGTTGGCGCGATACATCTCGCCGAGCAGCTCGTCACGAACCGGGCAGGAATCGCTGTCGTAGGCGTCACGGTTGGAAAACATGGCAGGGGCCCCCCTCGCTGGATGCGAAGATGCCGTGCAATTCTCTAACGAAGGGTTAACCAGTGCGGACGGTAGTTAACCGGAGGTATTGATCGCCCCGAATCAGGTGCGCGCGCCACAGATCACAGCGAGTGAGCCGCCATCCAATCTTTGATCGCCTTGCCGATCGCGGGACCGGAGTCCTCCTGGATGAAGTGCGAGCCGGGCACCGTGATCTCGGTCTGGTTCTTCCAGCTACGGCAAAACTCTCGGACAGCTCCGACCAGAACCGCGCCCGGCTCGGCATTGACGAACAGCTTCGGCAGATCGTTTTCCGCCATCCATCCGGCGTAGCCGTCCGCAATCTGCGCCACGTCGGCAGGCTCCCCGGCGATCGGAATTTGCCGCGGCCAGGTCAGGGTCGGCCAGCGGTCCTCGCGCGCAAGAAATGGTTTGCGATATTCCGCCATCTCGGCTTCGCCGAGCCTGCGCAGCACCGAACCCGGCAATACCCGCTCAACGAACATGTTGCGGTCGAGAATCAGGCTCTCGCCCTTGTCGGAGCGAAAGCCCTGGAAGATCGGCGTCGCCGACGCACTCCATTCATCCCAGCCGGCGACAGGGCGCACGATCCCCTCCATGTACGCAATCCCGCGCACGCGATCGCGATGGCGGTTGGCCCAATCGAAACCGAGCGCCGAGCCCCAATCATGAATCACGAAGACGACCTTTTCGTGCGGATCGATCACCGCGTCGATGAAGGCGTCGAGATATTTGCGATGCGTGGCGAAGCGATAGGTGTCGGGACCGGGATTTCTCAACTTGCCGGAATCGCCCATGCCGATCAGATCGGGCGCAATCAACGTGCCGCGGCCTTCTAGCTCGGGAATGACATCGCGCCAGAGATAGGACGAAGTTGGATTGCCATGCAGGAACAGGACGGGCGCGCCCTCGCCGCGCTCGTGATAGGCCATGCGGCTGTCCAGCACATCGATGGATTTTTTGGAAAGCGGCTGTTCGGACATTTTCGCCTCGGCGGTTTCAGCGCGTAATGTGCCGCGCCGCCACGCCGGGTGCAATCGATCACGCGTTCGCGGCCATGAAGATGGACAGGCCAAATCCAGTGAGGTGATGCAGCGCCTGGTCGACGCCGATCAGCGTCCAGAACCACGGGTGCTCTGGCGTCAGGCCGAAGGTCGAAGAGGTCAACCCCTTGGCACGGTCGATGGTGATGTGGATCACGAAGTCGATCAGCGCAACGAACCAGAATTTCGGCGCGATGATCAGGAGCAGCACCATGGCAACCGCCAGATGTATCAGGCAGTGGACCAGTAGGGGCAATGCCCACCCGGTCTTCTGATCCTTGCCTTGGGCCATCCAGGCGTTCTGCAGCACGAAGTCGGCGATGATGTGCTTGAACGTCAAAAGCAGCATCCAGCCTATCAGAAGGCCAACCGGCACCGACGACGACATGGATGGAAACGACAAGCTGACGACCTCGCAAGACCTTAGTAGCGCACGGGGACTGAGGCGTTCAGCACCACTTCTTTTCTCAAGACCTGTCGTTCTCAAGACTTGGCCATTTCGGCCCCGTATTGACCTTTTATGACACCTCCGGTGCCGGAATGCACCTGTCAGGAACCCGAAAAACCAGAGGTGTGACCTAACGGCGCCATCGGTGCGGGAAGCCAGAAGAAGGCCAGGAGTAAGGTTACTCTGGCCCGCGATTTGCAATCCGTCACAAGCGCGATATCATCGCTGCTTGAGAAATTTTCTTTCGTTTTTAGGCAGTTACAGCCCAGCCCGGTATTCACCCTACGTTGCGTTCGAGATGGCGTGCAAGCCGGCCCCCGGAATCAAGCCATGAGTGCTGAAGGCACAACGCCATTGGTGGACCCACCGCTGCCTCGATCGCAGGTTGTGAAGAGCAACCGCCTCCAGGTTCTGCTTTATGTGGCCCTGACATTGGTCCTGACGGTGGCGACCGTCTGGGGCGGGCGCGCCCTGCTCAAGGACACCGAGACGCTGACCTTTGCCGTCGGCGCGCCCAACAGCGAGGAGGCGCAATTCGCCGCCAAGCTCGCGGCGGTGCTCAAAAACATCCATTCCAGGCTGCGGCTGAAGATCCTGCCCAACCCTGACAACGCCAAGGCGGTAGCGCAGTTCGACCGACGCGAGGCCGATCTCGCGATCCTCCGCACGGATGCGAAAGTTCCCCAGCGGGCACGCGCGATCGCGATCCTCGAGCATGACCTCGTGCTGCTGCTCAGCCCCGGCAACAAGAAGATCAAATCCTTCGACGAGTTGAAGAAGCAGAAGAAGATCGCGGTTCTCGCCGAAAGCGACACCAGCGCCACCTTCATCCGCAACATCTTCGATTTCGCCGACAGCCCCGAGACCGCCTCCAAGGTACAGATGGCGCCGCCCGGCTCGACACCCGACAAGCTGTTCGCATCCGGCTTCGGCGCCGTGATCGTGGTCTCGCATGCCACGCATGTGATGCAGGACAAGAGCTACGAGCAACTCGCCAAGAAGGGCGCCTTCACCCTGAACGCGATCGATTCGGCGAAGGCGCTGGCGCGCAAGATTCCCTCGATCACGGCCGAGACGATCGAGGGCGGCATGCTGTCGTCTTCGCCGGAAGTGCCCGACGACGATGTCGACACGATCGGGCTGGAATGGCTGCTGATCGCGCAAGCGCACGTTTCGACTTCGACGGCGACTGATCTCGCCCGTATCGTCTATGAGAACAAGTCCGAGCTTTCGCTCGACAACGGTTTTGCCTCCCGGATCGAGGCCGCGGAGACCGAAAAGAACGCCTACGTCATGGCCCATCCAGGCGCGGCCGAATACATCAACGACGACGTCAAGACGTTCATGGATAAGTACAGCGACATGATGTATCTGGGCGCCGGCGCGCTCAGCGTCATCGGCTCGATCTTCGCGGCGATCTACACCAAGATCACGCGGGTCTGCCCGGAAAAGGCGAGCGGGCTTGCCACTGCCATTCTCATGGTCGGCGAAAGGATCGAGCACGCCCGCACCATGGACCAGCTCGAGGAAGTCCAGGACGAGCTGGAGAAAATCCTGCGCGGCGTCATCGTGGGTCTCCGAGACGGTACCATCAGTAGCGACGGGCTGGAGACATTCAAGCTCGGCTATGAGTTCGTGCGCGGCGAGCTCGAGATCCGCCGCGAATATCTCAAGCGTCACGGCGACGCCGTCGCCACCGACGACAACATCGCGGTCGTGAAGACGGCACGCAGCGCGTAAGACGAGCAGTCACTCCGCCGCGGCGCTGGCGCCCGGGGTCGTCACCCGCGCCCTGATCTGCGCAATGGCGCGCTTGAGCGCGGCCTGCCGCGGATCGGGCATGGCGGCAGCGCGCGCTTCCACGATCGCGCCGGCGAGATCGGTGAGCGGCAGCACGCCGTCGAAGGTCGGCTTCACCAGGCCATCGATCACCGTATGCCAGTCGGCAAGCCCCTGGCGATAGACGTCGCCGAAACTCTGCACCATCGTGGCCGTCTCGACGACCGCAGCGGTCGCGGCGGGCTGCTTGACCAGGCTGCGCGCGACCATGTGCAGCCAGCGCTCGACCCAGCGCCGCTCCTCGCCATAACGGATCGAGAACATCCGCCAGCGGCGCAGCCAGGCCTCGATCTTGAGGCGGCGGATGCCGAACCGGCTCTTGGTCGAGAACGGGATCGAGACGCGGCGGCGCGTCCAGCCGATATAATCCAGCACGGTCAGGATCGGATCGGCGGCGATCTCCGGCAAGGCATCGACCAGCTCGTCGAAGCGGAATTTCTTGTCCTCGCGCGAGGCAATGCGGCCCTCGCTGTCGCGGTATTCAAACAGCTTGAGCTGCGCGATCCGGATCGCGTCCTCATAGGCCATGCGGCTCGTCATCAGCCGCGCCATCTCGCCGAAGGTCGCGGGCGCAATCCCTCTGTCGATGAAGCGCTGCAGGCGCTCGACATAGAGCCGCGCGTAGGAGGCGCCCTGATAATCCATCAGCACGTGAATGCCTTCGCTGACGATGGGCGCTGTGCCCTCGGGGAGCCCCTCGGGCAGAAACGGCGGCGTCGTGTCTTCCTCGTCGAGGAAATCGGCGAACAGGTATTTCAGCGAGGAAACGATGCCGTCTTCGGACACGCGCGTAACCCGTTCCTTAGATCATGATGCGATTACAAGGAATCGCATCATGATCTCATCTTTTTGATTGAGCATGATCTTTTCGGAAAACCGGTTTCCACTTTTCCGGATCATGCTCGGGCCCTTCAGGCGGTCTTCGCCTGCGCGACCTGCGCCGTCTGCTGCGCCAGCCGCCGCTCCAGCGTATCAAGGTTCTGGAACAGGCGCGCGCTGGCGAGCTTGAGAAAATAGAAACCGAAAGCCGGGTTCTGTACATAGAGCTGCTCGACCTGGTCGTAGCTCACGCTCAGGATCATGCCGGCCTCGATGCATTCCAGCGACTGCGTGCGCATGTTCGAGGGCGACAGCATGCCGAGCTCGCCGACAATGGCGCCGACCGGCAGCTCGATGCCGGATTCGACCAGGCGGAAGCGGCCGCTGACGATGTAGAGCATGTCCTCGGCCTTCTCGTCCTTGTAGAACAGCATATCGCCGGCGGCGCATTTGCGCTCGGTCATGAATGGCTTCAACCAATCCATCGACAGGTCGCCGCTGACCGAGCGCTTCACGTCGCGCACGAGTTGCAGCATCTGGTGCAACCGGTAGGAATTGAGCACCAGCATCGCGAGCTGCACCGGGATGACCAGGTAGTTGTGGGACAGGCTCGCGGTCGCGATCAGGACCAGATTGGTCAGGATGCTGAACAGCCGCAGCGGGATCATGGTCCGCATCGTGCTCGTCGCGACCAGGAAGATCGACGCAAACAGCGCGCCTGCGGTGCCAGCGTGTTGGGCCAGTTGAGAGTGATCCATGGGTGCCGACCAGCTTTCGAAAACGATGCAAATCGAATGTATTGCTTGCGCAGCATCATAATGCGCGCGGGACTCCTGCGATATACGCGGAAAAAGCGACGTTTTGTCGGGGTTTTAGGCCTATCCCGGGCAAAAGCTCGTATGCCCGTCGCAACCGCAGCGAAAAAGGCCGCCCCGCCCTTGTCGCGCCGCATCGCACCGATAACGCTGTTTTCCATGCCGCGTTGACGGCCCTGCCCTGCCCGGGCACCCTGTCGATCAGCTCCGGCCAGCCATGGCCGGCTCCATCCTTTATACTAAACAGCAAGATGTCCCAGGCGCCGGTTTCTTCCGCATTCACGCAATTTGTGACCGCCACCGCCAGCCGCAACATGACCTGGGCGGCCTACCTCGCGGTCGCGATCGGCGTCGCCGCCATGGTCGCCCTCAGCGTCAGCGACGCCTTTTACTGGGCCGACGCCCTGCTGTGGGCGTGCCTGGCGTTTTTCGCCTTCGAATGGGTGGTCCGCCTCAGACACAGCGCCAAGACCGGACGCCCCTATCTCTTCACCGGGCGAGGATTGCTCGACAGCGCCGGCGTAATCGCGGTGCCGATCGCCTTTCTGGCGGGTGCCGAGGCGCGAACGGCCTGGCTGCTCGCGGTCTTGTGGTTCGTCAAGGTGATCCCGGGGATTCCGGGGCTGCGGCAGTTGCGTCGGGTGATGTTCCTCGAATCCGGGGCGCTGCTGAGCGTGCTGGTACTGTTTCTGATGGTGCTGTTCCTGGGCTCGGTCGCCGAATATTTCCTGGAACGCGACGCCCAGCCCCAGACCTTCGGGAATGTGCCGGCCGCCCTGTGGTGGGCGGTGGTGACGCTGACGACGACCGGCTATGGCGACGTGGTACCGATCACCCCGCTCGGACGGATGGTCGCGGCGATGGTCATGATCTCCGGGCTTGGCGTGTTCGGGCTCTGGACCGGTATTCTGGCGACCGGCTTTGCCGCCGAGACCAGGCGCGACAATTTCCTGAAGACCTGGGAATCCGTCAGCAAGGTGCCGTTCTTCGCCACCCTCGGCCCGTCCGCGATCGCCGACGTCACGCATATGTTGCGCACCATCGACCTGCCGCCGCGGGTCATGATCATCCGCAAGGGCACGCAGGGCGATTGCATGTATTTCCTCGCCTCGGGTGAGGTCGAGGTCGATCTGCCCGGCAAGAAGATCCAGCTTGTCGATGGCGCCTTCTTCGGCGAGATGGCGCTGCTCGGCAACAATACCAGAAACGCCAACATCACCACGACGAAGCTATCGAAGCTTTTGGTGCTCGACCTCGTCGATTTCCGCCTGCTGATGGCGCGCCATCCCGACCTCGCCGAAACCATCGATGCCGAGGCCAAGCGGCGCGCACTGGAGAACAAATGATGCAACAGGCCGCCACCACCGAGGAGGCCACCACGCCCGTCCTCACCATCGAGGGAGGGCGCGCCACCATCCGCCTTAACCGGCCAAAACACCTGAACCGGCTGCAACCGGAGGATCTCGAGGCGCTGAAGCAATTGTTCGACCGGATCGAGGCCGATGCTGCGATCCGGGTGCTGGTCCTGACCGGCACCGGCCGCGCCTTTTCCGCCGGCTACGACCTGAATTCGGTCGCCGACCGCGCCACCTCACCCGACGAAGAGACCGCGGGCTCCGCCTTCGAGGTCATGGTCAATCGGCTGGAGGATCTCGGCGTGCCGACCATCTGCCGGATCAATGGCGGCGTCTATGGTGGTTCGACCGACATGGCGCTCGCCTGCGACTTCCGCATCGGCGTCGATACCGCCGAGATGTTCATGCCGGCTGCGCGGCTCGGCCTGCACTACTACAAAAGTGGCATCCGCCGTTACGTCTCTCGGCTCGGCACCGACAACGCCAAAAAACTGTTCCTGACCGCGCAAAAGATCGACGCCGCCGAGATGCTGCGGATCGGCTACCTCACCGCCATGGTTCCGGTGGCTGATCTGGACAAGGAGGTCGACCGGCTGGCCGCGATCCTCGCCGGCAACGCGCCGGTCGCGATGCGCGGCATGAAGCGGACCATCAACGAGATCTCGCACGGCAAGCTCGACGAGGCGGCGGCCGACGCCCGCGCCCGCGACAGCATGCGCGGCACCGAGATCCAGGAAGGCGTGAAGGCCTTTGCCGAGAAGCGCCCGCCGAAATTCGGTTGATGATTTCCGCGCGCCGGCGGCGAACGCGATCTAACCCCCGGCTCCAGCCCTTATTGCACACCGCCAGCGCCTGCCGGCGAGCAGCCCTGCTTTTTTGCATTTGACTAAAGGTTGTTGACCATTAGTTTGATCGCGGGGCGGGAGTTACTCAATGCAGGGTTCGAAGTCGTTTCGGGGACCGCGCGCGATCGATGATCGGCCGGACCGGACAAGGGCTGTCCGGGTGCGGACAGGCGCGCGTCAGTCGGCAGGCTCTGCCGGCAGTTTCTCTTCTTCTTTGACCAGCCGTTCGGCGAGCGCGATGAGCTCCTCACGGTGGCGCTGGCTGCGCAAGGTGAGGAAGCATTTCATCAAGCGGAGACCGATGGCGGTCGTCTCATCCGCATTCAGAAAAGCAAGCTTTGGCGGCATCTGGACGCGATCCACTGCTGACACCCCGGACTTGACGCCGTGACCCAACCATCGCTCGACAAGATCATTGAGCAATTGCAATTTTGCATCGTGGATGCCAAGGCTTTGCAACTCAAGATGCTAGAACGAATTTTGTCAATAGCGTTGCTGGAAGCCTATGAAATCAAACAAAAATCCGGCAATGGCCACGGCAATGGCGAGCTTTAGGCAGACAACAGAATCAGTTGTCCCAAAAAGCAGCGAAAATGCGCCTTTGGTTTGATGCGCATTCCATTCAACCCAATCTCATCGCGCTCTAGGTGCCGACGAACGTGACCACGTCGGTGAGCGCGGCGCGCGAGGTGCGGTAGCTGTTGACCTTGTGCGCATGGTCGGCATAGCCGAAGGAGATGCCGCAGACCACGCGGCGATCGTCGCCGAGATTGAAGTGGCGGCGGATCAGTCCGGAATGACGGGCGAGCGCAGCTTGCGGAATCGTGCCGAGACCGAGCGCCTGCGCCGCAAGCATGAAGTTTGAGACATAAGCGCCGCAATCGACCGCGCCATAGGTGCCGAGCGGCTCGGTGGTGTGGATGACCGCGACATGCGGCGCGCCGAAGAAATTGTAATTCTCCAGCGCCTGCTTCGCGTAAGCCGCCTTGTCGCCTCTCTGTATGCCGAGCGTGTTGTAGAGCTGGAAGCCGCTTTCGCGACGCCGCTCGAGATAGACGCCAAGATATTCGCGCGGCGCCGCAAAATCGTGGTCGTCCTTGGCGCCCGAGGCGGCCTCGGCGTAGATCAGTTTGCGGAAGCGCTCCTTCGCCTCACCGCTTGCGATCACGACCTGCCAGGGCTGGCTGTTGCACCATGACGCGGAGCGCTGCGCGACATTGAGGATGTGCTCGATGGTCTCGCGCGGCACGGGCTTTGGCAGGAACGCGCGGACGGAGTAGCGCTCGTTGAGGAGCTCTTCGAGCACGCCGATACGGGTTTGGCTTTCTGCAAGGTCCATAAGATCAACTCGCGTCTCGATCTGTTTCGTAGGGTGGGCAAAGCGACCGCGTCCGCCGTAGCTCAACGAGCGAAGGCGGAAGCGTGCCCACCATTTAAAGCACGGGCGTGAGAGGTGGGCACGGCGCAAATGCGCCTTTGCCCACCCTACGCACCGCCCTAGCTTCTTCCCTTCGTCGGGATCTTGTTGAACGGCACGTCCTTGTCGACACGGATATCGCCGGGCAGGCCCAGCACGCGTTCGGCGATGATGTTGCGCAGGATCTCGTCGGTGCCGCCGGCGATGCGCATCGAAGGCGAGGACAGCAACATCTGCTGGAACTGGCCGTTCGCGACCTCCTCGGAACTGCCGGTCAGGGCACCGGCTGCGCCTTCGAGGTCCATGGCATAGGTCGCGATGTCCTGCAACATCGTGCCGGCGACGAGCTTCCCGATCGAATTTTCCGGACCCGGACGGTCGCCGCGCGACAGCGCGGAGATGGCGCGGTAGCTCGTATATTTCAACCCGCTCGCCTTCACCGCCCAGCTTGCGAGTTTGGAGCGCGTCGCGCGATCATCGATCGCCGGGCCGTCCTCCAGCATCAGGTTGGAGCAGAACTCGAACATTTCAGGGAAACCGGTCGCGAGCCGCGCGCCGATCGACATCCGCTCGTTCATCAGCGTGGTCAGCGACACCTGCCAGCCGTCTCCGACATTGCCGAGCCGCTGATGATCGGGGATCACGACATCGGTGAAATAGACCTCGTTGAACTCCTGCATGCCATTGGCCTGCTTGATCGGCCGCACCTCCACGCCCGGGCTCTTCATCGACAGGAAGAACATGGTGAGCCCCTTGTGCTTGGGCACGTTGGGATCGGTGCGGGTGATCAGGAGGCCGTAATCGGAGTAATGCGCGCCGGAGGTCCAGATCTTCTGGCCGTTGACGATCCAGTTGTCGCCTTTCTTTTCCGCGCGGGTGCGCAGCCCTGCGACATCCGAACCGCCAGCCGGCTCGGAGAACAGCTGGCACCAGATTTCCTCACCCGAGGCGAGTTTCGGCAAATAGCGCCGCTTGTTTTCCTCGCTGCCATAAGCCATCACGGTTGGGCCGCACATGCCCTCGCCGATCTGGAACGGCTGGGTCAATTTGCCGTAGACGCCCTCTTCCTGCTGCCAGATCACGCGCTCGATCGGCGTCGCACCGCGGCCGCCATATTCTTTCGGCCATTGCAGGCAAGCCCAGCCGCCTTCGGATTTCTTCTTCTGCCAGGCCTTGCCGACGTCAACGATGTCGTGGTGCTGCAGGCGGATGCGCCCGAGCGAGGATTTTGAAAGCTCCGCTTCCAATTCCTTGGGCGCGTTGGCCTCCACCCATTTCCGCGCGGTCTCGCGGAATTCGGCTTCCAGCGGGGTGTCATCGAAATTCATGGCGCACCTCTGTCTTTGCGCTTACGCGCGCCCCTTCGTCGGGATCTGGTTGAACGGCACGTCCTTGTCGACTCGGATATCGCCCGGCAGGCCCAGCACGCGCTCCGCGATGATGTTGCGCATGATCTCGTCCGTGCCGCCCTCGACGCGGGTGCCGGGCGCGCGCATCAGCATCGCCTGGAATTTGCCGGCAAGCTCCGCCTCCGGCCCGCTGAGCACGCCAGCCGCGCCCTGCAGATCGAGCGCGTAGGTCGCGACATCCTGGATCATCGATCCGGCCACGAGCTTGCCGATGGAATTCTCCGGCCCCGGACGTTCTCCCTTGGAAAGCGCGGAGATGGCGCGGAAGCTGGTGTATTTCAG
>DATHMA010000175.1:0-13754 GCA_035487555.1 Bradyrhizobium sp.
GTATGGCGGCCACGGCTATATCGCCGAGCAGGGCATGGAGCAGTTCGTCCGCGACTCGCGCATTGCGATGATCTACGAGGGCGCCAACGGCATCCAGGCGCTTGACCTCGTCGGCCGCAAGCTGCCGCGCGACGGCGGCCGCGCCATCATGGCGTTCTTCACCGAGGTCGGTACTTACTGCAAGGAGCATGGCGGCGACGAAGCGATGAAGCCCTATGTCGGGCCGCTTTCGAACGGTCTCGGCCATCTGCAGCAGGCCACCACCTGGCTGATGCAGAACGCGATGAAGAAGCCCGACAATGCGGGAGCCGCCGCCACCGACTATCTGCAGCTCTTCGGCTTTGTCGCGCTCGGCTATATGTGGGCGAAGATGGCCAAGGTGGTGCAGGGCAAGATTGCGGCCTCCGGTGAGACGGCCTATTTGAAAACCAAGCTCGTGACCGGCCGCTTCTTCATGGAGCGGATGATGCCGGAGACGGCGCTGCACCTGGCGCGCATCCAGACCGGCGCCGGAACCACGATGGAATTGGCCGCGGAAGCGTTCTGAGCGGTTTGAAGCGCGGGCCAACCGCGCTATATATGACAATCATCATTTCAAGGAGGTCGCCATGTCTGAGGCCTATATCTACGATCACGTTCGCACCCCGCGCGGCCGCGGCAAGACCGACGGCTCGCTGCACGAGGTGACGGCGCTCGCGCTCGCCACCGTGCCGCTGCAGGCGCTGAAGGACCGCAATAACCTGCCTGAGGATTCCGTCGACGACGTCGTGCTCGGCGTGGTCGATCCGGTCGGCGAGGCCGGCTCCGACATCGCCCGTTTCGCGGCGCTGAAGGCAGGCCTTGGCGAGAAGGTGCCGGGCGTGCAGATCAGCCGCTTCTGCGCCTCGGGCCTCGATGCCGTGAACTTCGCCGCCGCGCAGATCATGAGTGGCCAGAACGAACTCGTGATCGGCGGCGGCGCTGAATCCATGAGCCGCGTCGGCATCGGCGCCTCCGGCGGCGCCTGGCCGATGGATCCGTCGATCGCGGTGCCGGCTTATTTCATGCCGCAGGGCATCTCGGCCGACCTGATCGCCACCAAATACGGCTTCTCGCGCGACGATGTTGACGCCTATGCCGTGCAGAGCCAGCAGCGCGCCGGCAAGGCCTGGGACGAGGGCCGCTTCAACAAGTCGGTGGTGCCGGTTAAGGATATCAACGGCCTCACCATCCTCGCCAAGGATGAGCATATGCGCCCGACCACGACCATGCAGTCGCTGGCTTCGCTCAAGGCGTCGTTCGAGCAGGTCGCGCAGATGGGCGGCTTCGACGGCGTCGCGATCCAGTCGCATCCCGAAGTCGAGCGCGTCAATTACGTGCACCATGCCGGCAATTCGTCTGGCATCGTCGACGGCGCCGGCGCCGTGCTGCTCGGCAACAAGGAAGCCGGCGCGAAATATGGATTGAAGGCGCGCGCAAAAATCCGCGCCTTCACCAATATCGGCTCCGAGCCCGCGATGATGCTGACGGGACCAGTCGACGTCACCGAAAAGCTGTTCGCGCGTTCCGGCATGAAGAAGTCGGACATCGATCTGTTCGAGCTGAACGAAGCCTTCGCCTCGGTGGTGCTGCGCTATATCCAGGCCTTCGACATCGACAACGCCAAGATCAACGTCAATGGCGGCGCAATTGCGCTCGGCCATCCGCTGGGTGCCACAGGCGCAATGATCCTCGGCACCGTGCTCGACGAATTGGAGCGCACCAACAAGGAGACCGCGCTGGTGACGTTGTGCATCGGCGGCGGCATGGGCACCGCGACGATCATTGAGCGGGTTTGATTTCTTACCCTCTCCCCTTGTGGGAGAGGGTGGCGCGAACACGCGGAGCGGGTTCGGGCCGGGTGAGGGGTCTCTCTCCGCGGATGCAGACCCCTCATCCGCCTTCGCGGTCCGCGAAGGCACCTTCTCCCACAAGGGGAGAAGGGGAACATCATTAGGGAGAGCACCACATGGCCTTCAAGAATTTCAAGCTCGAAACCGACGCCGACGGCATTGCGCTCGTCACCTGGGACATTCCCGGCCGCTCCATGAACGTGCTCGACGAGACCTCGATTACCGAGCTCGAAGCAATCGTGAAGCAGACGACGGAAGATGCCGCCATCAAGGGCGTCGTCATCACCTCGGCGAAGGAGGCGTTCTGCGCCGGCGCTGATCTCGCGATGCTTGAGGGCATGAGCCACACTTACGCGAAGGTGCTTAAGGAGAAGGGCGAGGTCGCGGCCAACCAGATGCTGTTCGACCAGAGCCGCCGCTTCTCGCTGGCGTTCCGCGCCATCGAAACCTCGGGCAAGCCGTGGGCTGCCGCGATCAATGGCCTTGCGCTCGGCGGCGGCTTCGAGCTGACGCTGTCGTGCCATTACCGCGTCGCCGCCGACAATCCGAAGACACGGCTTGGGCTGCCCGAGATCAAGGTCGGCCTGTTCCCCGGCGCCGGCGGCACCCAGCGTGTGCCGCGCATCGTGCAGCCGCAGGACGCGATGCAACTGCTGTTGAAGGGCGAGGCGATCAAGCTCGACAAGGCCAAGGCGTTGAACCTGATTCACGCCATCGTGCCGGCCGCCGACATGATCAAGGCCGCAAAGGATTGGATCAAGGGTGGCGGCAAGGCCGTCGCGCCCTGGGATGAGAAGGGTTTCAAGCTTCCGGGCGGCCCGATCTATTCCAAGGCCGGCATGATGATGTTCCCGGCCGGCAACGCGATCTACCGCCGCGAGACCTACGACAACTATCCGGCCGCGCGCGCCGTCATGAGCTGCGTCTACGAGGGCCTGCAGTTACCGATCGACGCCGGCTTGCGCGTGGAGTCGCGCTACTTCACGCAAGTGCTGCGTTCGAAGGAAGCGGCGGCCATGATCCGCTCGCTGTTCCTGTCGATGCAGGAATTGAACAAGGGCGCACGCCGTCCCGCCGGCGTCCCCCCGACCAAGGTGAAGAAGCTCGCCGTGATCGGCGCCGGCTTCATGGGCGCCAGCGTCGGTTTCGTGTCGGCGCGCGCCGGCATCGATGTCGTGCTGATCGACCGCGACCAGGCAGCGGCCGACAAGGGCAAGGCGCATGCGCAGGGCGTGATCGACGATCTCGTCAAGAAGGGCCGCGCCTCGGACAAGGATCGGGACACGACGATGTCGCGCATCACCGCGTCCGCCGATTACAGCGCCATCAGCGATTGCGATCTCGTCATCGAGGCCGTGTTCGAGGATCGCACAGTCAAGGCCGAGACCTATGCCAAGGCGCAGCCGCTGTTGAAGCCCGGTGCGATCTTCGCCTCCAACACCTCGACCTTGCCGATCAATTCGCTCGCCGAATCCTTCAAGGATCAGGGCCGGTTCGTCGGTATCCATTTCTTCTCGCCGGTCGAGAAGATGATGCTGGTCGAGATCATTCTCGGCAAGAACACCGGCGATGCCGCGCTCGCGCTCGCGCTGGATTACACTCGCATGATCGGCAAGACGCCGATCGTGGTGAACGACTCCCGCGGCTTCTATGCCAATCGCTGCGTCGGCCGTTACATCGCCGAGGGCAACGAGATGTTCCTCGAAGGCATCCCGCCGGCGATGATCGAGAACAGCGCCAAGATGGCCGGCATGCCGGTCGGGCCGCTCTCGCTGTCGGACGAGGTCGCGCTCGATCTCGGTCTCAAGGTCATGAAGGCGACCGAGGCGGATCTCGGCCCTAACGCCGTCAACCCCGAGCAGAAGAAGCTGATGGTCGAGATGGTCGAGAAGCAGGGCCGTCTTGGCCGCAAGAACGCCAAGGGCTTTTACGACTATCCCGAGAAGGGGAAGGGTCAGAAGAGCCTGTGGCCGGGGCTTGGCGATCTGCAGCCGAAGCATCTCGACCCTGACACCCTCGACGTCGAGGAGTTGAAGCAGCGCTTCCTGGTTGTACAGGCGGTCGAAGCCGCGCGCACGGTCGAGGATCATGTCGTCGTCGATCCGCGCGAGGCGGATGTGGGCTCGATCCTCGGCTTCGGCTTCGCGCCGTTCACCGGCGGCACGCTGTCCTATATCGACTTCATGGGCACCAAGAAGTTCGTCGAGCTCTGCCACAAGCTGGAGAAGAAATACGGCTCCCGCTTCACCCCGCCGAAGCTGCTTGAGGAGATGGCCGCCAAGGGCGAGACCTTCTATGGCCGCTTCCCACCGAAGAAGCCGGCCGCGCAGGCGGCGGAGTAAAAGGCCGACGCAAACCATCGCTGTCGTCCCGGGCAAGCGACCACGTCCAACGTAGCTCAACGAGCGAAGGCGGAAGCGCGACCCGGGACCATCACCACGGGCCGTGGTGATGGGCAGGCTGTTGGTTACAGCTTGTCTTCGCCAAACCGAATCCTGTGGTGATGGGTCCCTGCTTTCGCAGGGATGACAGCGGAGTGCGGGCCAGGCCTTGCGCTGTCACTGTCGCACCCGAACGGGTGTGGTCGAGCCTACCTCTACCCCCCAAACGTCCGTACTCGAATTGACGACTCGGCATCTCGCCTGCCGAGGTGACATTCTGTGTCGGGAACGTCCGTCCAGTCGGCGTGAATCGATTTTGGTGAGGGGCATCGGCCATGGGTCTTCGGAATCTCTCGGATGGCTTTCAGCTGAGCCAGCATGATGTCGGGCGCGACGCCTCATCGACATGGCTTTCGACAAGTTCCTCGCCCTTCTTCTCGATCCACACCGGGGACAATGGCGCCGGCAACGGCGGAGACGGCTATTTCTCCGGCGACCTGATCGATAGTCCTTATGCGGCCTTCGAGCCGCAAAATGTCGCGCAGTCAGGTCCCCATGGATCGGCTACGGCCCACCAGACCAACGTCGCGATTCTTGATCAGTCCGCGACGCAGACCGCCGGGGTGGGCGGCCATGGCGGCGACGACAACGCCGCCGTCGGCGGAAGCGTCAGCGGCTCGGGCGGCTCCGGCGCCATCGCGACCGGAGACGATAGCGCGGGCGTCGGTGGCGACGGCGTTTTCCAGGGCTCCATGGTGCACGCTCCGGTCGCGGTCTTCAGTCCCGTCAACATCGCGGTAGCGGGGTCTCACGGCAGTGCTGACGCCCATCAGTCGAACTCGGCGCAGATCTATCAGCCTTCGTTCCAGTTTGCCGGCAATGGCGGCAGCGCCGGGAATGGCAATACGGCGACCGGCGGAGACGTGTCCGGCGATGGGACCGACTCTCACAGCCACTCTGCGACGGGCACCATGCCTGCGTCCGATACGATGCCTGCGTCCGGCAGTGGCCCGACCGGCCTCGATTCGATCTCGAGTGGCGATAACCACGCCGGCAACGGCGGCGATGGATATTTTTCCGGCAGCATGGTTCACACCGCGATCGCCATCTACGATCCGATCAACATCGCGGTCGCGGGCTACGATTCCACCAGCCACGCCGATCAATCGAACAATGTGGTGTTCGATCAATCCGCGGTTCAGATGGCAGGTAACGGCGGCAACGGCGGAAACGGCAATACGGCGACCGGCGGCGAAGCTGGTGGCCTCTCCTCGCTATTGGGCCTGGTCGGTTCCGACGTCATTGCGACCGGCGGCAACAGCGCCGGCTCAGGCGGCGACGGCCATTTCTCCGGCAGCCTCGTCGACCTCAGCATTGCGATCTACGCGCCGATCAACATTGCGGTCGCCGGACCCAACTCCACGGCCGATGCTCACCAGACCAATAACGTCGAATTCGATCAGGGCGCGATCCAGGTCGCGGGCACCGGCGGCGATGGCGGCCATGGCAACACGGCCCTCGGGGGCGATACCGCGCTGCATCTGCTGTCGGACCTGCACGTGCCCAGCCACGCCTAGCATGTGATCATTGCAATATCGGATTGCTTCGCAGCTTGCTCCGCCTCTCCGCGCGAGAGGCGGACTTCGTTGTTCGGCTCAACGTCATTGCATGATGGGGCTGCGGCAGCGCGTCACAAGCATTTTGGGCGTACCCCTTGTCAGATTCGCCGCACCAGTTTTGGCAGCTTGGCCGATGCGATGCGCAAATCCAAGATCGGCGCGTCCAGATTGGGCCGCATGCAGCGCAAACCAAACCAGGGAGCTTTCAGATGATACCGCACTCGATGCCATCCGACACCATCTCGTTCAAGTCCATCTCGACCGGCGGCAACAGCGCCGGAGACGGTGGAAACGGTGTCAACAAGGGCAACATCACCGACAACGCGCACCTTGATTTCAGCCCCACCAACAAGGCTTACGGGTCCGACGTGTCGGTCAATACCGGCGATCACGTTTCCCAGAAGGCCTATTGGGACGCCGGCAACGCCAACGCGCAGGCCGACAAGTACTCCAGCGCCCATGGCGGGAATGCCGAATCCAATGGCGACCAGCACAACTATAGCGGCCACGACACTTCCACCGTGAGCGCCGACACGACTGCCTACCAGTCGAACTGGCTCGCGGCGGACATGTCACAGAACGTCGAGGCCGGCGTCGGAGGCAATGGCGGAGACTACAATTACGCCGCCGGCGGGGATGTGAACCTGCATAACTGATCGACCTGCATGACAGCGGAACCGGCGGCCAGGGCCGCCGGTTCTCGCTTCTTCGCGACGCCTGCGGAAAACGGGCGGAAGGGCCGGACTTTCAAATCTCTCGCGGGGGACCGCAAATGCTGATGCCGCCGCCCCGGCTGCAAATGATGCCGGCGCCGCCGACGCCGCTCGATGTGGCGCTTCGCGCCTGTGCGGGGGCGCTGGCACTCGTTTTCGTCTATGGTTGCAGCTACAATCTTCTGCTGCTGGCGCCTTCGATCTACCTGCTTCAGATCTATGATCGCGTGCTGTCGAGCCGCAGCGCCGATACGCTACTGATGCTCACGCTTATCGTCGCCTTTGCCGTCATGGTTGGCGGCGTGCTTGACGCATTGCGCCGCGCGGTGTTGGGCCGGATCGGCGCCTGGCTTGACGACAGGCTGCGGCCGGAAGTGCTCTCCGCGTGCTTCGAATATGCTTATCGATCCGATCCGGGGCGCGCATCCGAGGCGTATCGCGATCTGACGACCCTGCGCCAGGTCGCCGAGTCCGGAGCCTGCCCGATGCTGTTCGATGTGTTCTGGGCGCCGCTCTTCCTTTTTGTGCTTTTCCTCGTGCATCCCTTGCTCGGGACAATCGGCGCGGCCACGGCGCTGCTCGTTCTCGGCCTCGGATTTGCCGGCGACCGCCTCACGGGAGCGCCGATGGCGCGGTCGATGGACGCACTCACGAGGAGCAATGGGCGTTTCGGCATTGCCGTCGGGAACGTCCACGTGATCAAGGCCATGGGCATGCTCGACGGCGCCGCACGGCTGGTGCAGCAGGCGGCGCTGGATTCGAGGAGCGCACACGATGTTGCCCAGCGTCGCAGCGAAGTCGTCATGCTGGTCTCCAAGCCACTGCGAGCGCTGGCGCAGGTTCTGATCATGGGCACCGCCGCCTGGCTCGTGCTGGAGCAGCAGAGAAGCCCCGGCATCATCTTTGCGACGAGCTTGCTGTTCGGACGCGCGCTCGCACCGGTCGAAGGCGCGATGGCAGGCTGGAAGGCCTTTGCGACGGCGCTCGCTGCCTACCGCCGGCTGAACGGCGTGATGGCCTCCGCCACGCGCCCCGCGAGCACAGAGGATTTCGTGGAGCGGCCCAAGGGCAGCCTCGTCATCAATAACGTGGGCGCGGCGTTTCCGGGAACGGGTCATTTGATGCTGAAGGGCGCGTCGTTCCGACTCGCACCCGGCGAATGCCTTGGCATCATTGGCCCGTCGGGCTCCGGCAAGTCTACGCTCGGCAGGATCATCGCCGGCGTTTGCTCGCCGACCGTCGGCTCGGTTCGGCTCGGCAACATCGACGTCTTATCGGTGCGCGATGCCGCGCCCTGGCGGCTCGGTTATCTGCCGCAGGATATCGATCTGTTCGGCGAGACCGTAAAGGACATCATTGCACGGCTGGACGGCGGTGACCTTCGGAAGGTCATTGCCGCGGCCAGGCTGACAGGCCTTCACGAGCCGATCCTCGGCCTGCCGCACGCCTACGATACGGTCGTCATGGGCGGAGGGACCATTCTTTCGCGCGGCTTTCGCCAGCGCCTTGGTCTTGCGCGCGCGTTCTATGGCGACCCGCATCTCGTGGTGCTCGACGAACCTAACGCCAGCCTGGATTCTCTCGGCGAGCGCATGCTGCTCGATGCCATCGAGCAATTGAAGGCGGCCAACACCACGGTGATCATCATCACGCACCGGATCGGGATCCTCGCCGCGACCGACAAGATTGCCATCATGCAGGGCGGCATGATCAGCGCATTCGGCGACAGCGAGGAGATTTACGAGAGATATCTGGTCCGACCGCAGCTCAGCGCGCATGAGCCGGCGGCGCAGCAATAGGAGCCGTAATGTCTAGCCAGCACCGGCGCCTCGCCGTAGCCGATCATGCGATGATATGCACCCGACGCGCCCGCAATCTGCTCGAGGAGTGCTGCATTCTTGCGATCATGACGTGCACTCGCCTCGAAAGCTGGTGGAACCCGCCGCGCTCAGAGCATGCGCTGGCGCTCAGCGAGCGCCTTCGCCGTCTCACCTGGACCGGAAATCTGCTGGTCGGCGGCTTTGTCCTTGGTCTTGGCACCTGGTCAGCTGTCGCGCCGCTCGAGAGCGCCGCGATCGCCCTCGGAACGGTCGAATCCGAGTCGAGCCGAAAGACCATCCAGCACTTCGAGGGCGGCATCATCAAGGAGATCCGGGTCGCTGACGGCGATCTCGTCCATGCGGGACAGATATTGATCTTGCTGGAGGACACCAAGGCAAGTGCGGAGGTCGAGAGTCTGAATGGACAGCTGTGGGATGCGATCGCGCGGGAAGCAAGGCTGACCGCGGAACAGCGCCGGGACGAGGGGGTGTCGTTTCCGCCCGAGCTCGAGCGGGCAAACAAGGAGAGCCCTTCGGTCGCGGCCGTGCTTTCGGGCCAGCAGACCATCTTCGAGACGCGCCGGCAGGTATTTCAGTCGCAAGTCGCCGTCAATCGCGAGAAGAGGTTGCAGATCGAAAAGGAGATCGAGGGCCTTCGCGCGCAGGCGAGCGCGGCCACCAAGCGCGTTGCAATCGTGCACGACGAGGCCGCCGCCGTCGCCTCGCTGGTCGAAAAGGGTCTCGAGCGGCGCCCGCGCCTTCTGAATCTGGAGCGGGAAGCGGCCGACATCGAAGGCCGGCGCGGCGAGATCACCGCGCAGATTTCGCGCGCCGAGCAGGTCATCAGCGAATCGCAGACCAATCTTTTGAAGCTGGAGAACGACCGGCAGAACGAGATTTCGCAGGCGATGCGGGAAGTGCAGAACCAGATTTTCCAGCTGCGCGAGCGGCTGCAGGCGGCCAATGACCAGCTCTCGCGGACCGCGGTCAAGGCACCCGAGGATGGCGTCGTCACCGATCTGAAGGTGCATACGCCGGGCGGTGTGATCGGCGCCGGCGCGCCGCTGATGGATCTGGTGCCGCGCCAGGACCGGCTCGTCATCACGGCGCGTGTCAGGCCCGAGGACATCGATGTGGTCCGCCCCGGCCTCGAGGCTGATGTGAACCTGCTGCCTTACAACCAGCGCCGCGTCGCGCCGCTCCACGGCGAGGTGATGCGCGTTTCCGCCGACCGTCTGCTCGACAAGCGCACCGACCAGCCCTATTACGCGACGAAGATCCGCGTGCAGGATCCAGAAGCCGCCGGACGCGACCCGATCAAGATCATTCCGGGAATGCCGGCCCAGGTGTTCATCAAGACCGGTCGCGGCACGGTAGCACTCTACGCGCTCAAGCCGCTGCTCGACAGCTTCAACAACGCGTTCCGCGAGGACTGAACTTCAGGACGGCAGGTGGCCGCTGGCTCGGCCGCTCCAGCGCAGCACCGCCTCGGTGCGGTTGCGTGCACGGCATTTCCGCATGATGTGCTGGATGTGCATCTTGACGGTGTTTTCCGAGAGGTTGAGCCGGACGGCAATCAGCTTGTTCGGAAGGCCGAGCTTCAATGCCGCCAACACGTGTTGCTCGCGCGGCGTCAGGTCGGTCAACATTCGCTCCGGCACAAGTTTCGCAAAGCCGCTGCACGCGCGGACCGCTGATAGGTCCGTGGTATCTGCGCATGTCGGTATCGACCCTAGGCTCGTCGTACCATTCTGCCTGACGATCGGCAGCGGCCGGTAGACGCCGCCGGCCAGGACAAGGCGCAATCCCGCAACCGCGACCTCGACCGGTATCGAGCTCGGAAGAAAGCCACGGATACCGCGTTGCATGACGGCAGTCGCGGTTGCCTCGTCGTCGCGATTCGACAACAGCGCCACATGCGCGTTGGGACAAAGCTCCTCGATCAGCGAGAGGCGATCCTCCACCGAGGGATCGGCAATCTCCGCGTCCCCCAAGTTGAACGCAATCAGCCGCACGTCTCTTCCCGAAAGGTGGTTGAGATCGCCCGTTGTGGCCATCTCGGCGATTTCGAACCCGGCGAGCTCTCGTTTCAGGATATTGACAATGCAGCTTCGCGGCAGAACCTGATCATTGACGATCACGATCACCGGCAATCTTTGCGATCCGCTGGGAGGATCGGCAGTAATGGCTGGATCGTCCATTATGTTCCCGCATCCAGAGAAATTTACAAGTCTTCAAGTCACGCACTTCCAAAACTGTCGCTAGTTGCAAATGTTGCGATACGCGGTCGACGCCGGTGAAGTCGGGGTGCCATCGGCGACATAGGCTTCATCATCCTTCACGAGATAGAGAAACGGTCTGTCGCCGATGTCTTCGCCCGACGCCTTCTTGCCTTTGACGTGTCCGCAAATGGTATCGACGGATTGCCCCAACGTATTTTTTCGCATGGACCGGTTCATCTCGCTGAAAGCGGCGGATGGCGGGTTCTCCAGCTTGACCGTTACGGCGATCTTGGCCTTGTCGACGACGGGATCGATTTCATCCGGGCGCGGCGCGACCGCCGTAGCTGGCGCAGGTTCGACCTTCGCATCGGCGACGGCCGCGGATTTTGTGGCTTGACCGGCGTGACGGGTCGTCTTGTCTGCGTGAGCAGACGACGGCTTCGCCGTCCGCGCTGCAAGCGCAGTCTTTTCCCTGGGTACTGTGGCGCTCTTGTCGACCGATGAAGGTTCTGGCTCGGTCGCCTGACTGAGACGACGGGGAGCACCATTGCTGTCGTAACAGGCGTATCCGCCGGTGCAGGTTTCAAAGCCGGATTGCGTAGGTACGTAACAGCTGCAGCCGACCAGGGTTGCGGCTAATGCACCAATAATAAGCGTTCTCATACAACCCCTCCTTGGAGGTTGAACTACGCCCGCAGTTCTTGCTGCGTGATGATGATGGTGCGCTGGTTCGTAAACACTGGCGTGAATCTATTAAACGCGCATTAAGCTTGCCCGCGCCGCTCGGCGAAGACCTTTGTTGGTTAAAATCGGCGTAACACGACGTTCGTCCCTGCCATCGCAAGAACAAAAAAAGGCCGGATCGATGTCCGGCCTTCGTTTTGTTCGGAGCTTGCGAAAACTCACGCCGCCTTCAGCAGCCCTTCCTTCGCCAGCGCTTCCTGCACCTTCGGGCGCGCGGCGACGCGGGCCTTGTAGGCCGTCAGGTTCGGCATGTCCGAGAGGTCGAAGCCGAGGCGCTCGGTGGCCCACATCAGCATGGTGAAGAGATAGCCGTCCGCCACCGTGAACTGCTTGCCCATCAGATAGTCGCGCCCCGCGAGCTGGGTCTCGATATATTTGAACTTGCCCATCGCGCGGTCCTTGAAGAAGGCCTTGGCGTCGTCTTTCAGCACCGGCGAGAACATCGGGCCGAGATTCTTGTGCAGCTCGGTGGTGATGTAGTTCAGCCATTCGAGCAGCTTGTAGCGCTCGGCGGAATCGCGGGCCGGCGCCAGGTTCTTGGCCGAAACCCTGTCGGCAATCATCTGGATGATGATCGGGCCCTCGGTGACGAGCTCGCCCGACTCCAGTGCCAGCGCCGGCACCTGGCCCTTCGGGTTGACGGCCCAAAAGTCGTCGCCATTTTCAAGCTTCTTGGCGCGCAGGTCGACCTTGACCAGGTCATAGGGCAGACCGGCCTCCAGGAGCGCGATGTGGGGGGAGAGTGAGCAGGCGCCGGGGCTATAATAGAGCTTCATATCGAATTTCCTCCTCGTCAGTTCGGCGTTTGGTTCTTGAAGTAAGGCTTGGTTGTTGAAGTAAGGCTTGGTTTTGGAAGCAAGGCTTGGGTTTCTGCGGCGGGATGACTAAATGCATATGCATGTAATAGTCAAGATTGATGCAGATGCATTCAGTAGGGTACACTTGCTTGTAAGAGAGTACACTTGCCTGTGAAAGATATGGGCCGGATCATATCATGAAGCGCAAACCGTCGCTGGAAGCGACCGCCGCCTGGATTCGCCTGATGCGGGTCCAGACGAAGGTGCTGGACGCCGTCGAGCAGGAATTGAAGAAGGCGGGCTTTCCGCCGCTCGCGTGGTATGACGCGCTGCTCGAATTGTCGCGCGCGCCGGCCGGCGAATTGCGCCCGGTGGAGCTGGAGCGGCAGATGCTGCTGCCGCAATATTCCACCTCGCGGCTGATCGAGCGCCTGGTCGACGAGGGGCTCGCGGTCCGGCGCGAATGCAAGATCGACAAGCGCGGCCAGTTCGTCGAGATCACCGAGGCCGGCCGCGAGTTGCAGAAGAAGATGTGGGGTGCTTATTCGGCCGCGATCGAAAAGCATGTCGGCTCGAAATTGTCCGATGCGGACGCCACCAAGCTCTGCGGTCTGCTCGACCGTCTGGGTTGCTCGTGCAGCGAGGCGCAGTCGCCGGCGATCGGCGAGGGCGCTTCCGCCCGATGAACCCTTTCTTTCCTTTTCGCGTCCACGCGCAGCCTGTTCGGTTGCCGCGGATATCTCAGCTCACCCCGCGCGCGTCCCTCGCGCGCCTCTGATTAAAAAGATTTTGCATGGCGCGTGACCAGATCGATATGACGCCGCTGCAATCGCGCGACGAACTCGTGGCGTGGATCGCAGCCGGCGTGAAGCCGCCTTCCGAGTTCCGGATCGGCACCGAGCACGAGAAGACCCCGTTCACGCTCGAGGGCCACCATCCGGTGCCGTATGAAGGCGCAAAGGGCATCGGCGCGCTGCTCGAGGGCATGCAGCTCCTGCTCGGCTGGGAGCCGATCATGGAGAAGGGCAACATCATCGGGCTCTATGACGTCACCGGCGGCGGCGCGATCTCGCTGGAGCCGGGCGGCCAGTTCGAATTGTCGGGCGCGCCGGTCGAGACCGTGCACCAGACGCAAGCCGAGCTGATGGCCCATCTCGCCCAGGTGCGGGAGATCGCAACTCCTCTCGGCATCGGCTTCCTCGGGCTCGGCATGACGCCGTCCTGGTCGCGGGCGCAGATTCCGGTGATGCCCAAGGGCCGCTACAAGATCATGACCAATTACATGCCGAAGGTCGGCCAATACGGCCTCGACATGATGTACCGGACCTGCACGGTGCAGACCAATCTCGACTTCTCTTCCGAGGCGGACATGGTCAGGAAGCTGCTTGTGTCGGTCGCTTTGCAGCCGGTGGCGACGGCCTTGTTTGCCAACTCGCCCTTCACCGAAGGAAAGTCGAACGGCTTTTTGTCTTTCCGCTCTGAAATCTGGCGCGACACCGACAACGCGCGTGCCGGGATGATCCCGTGGGCATTCGAATCCGGCATGGGGTTCGAGCGCTGGGTGGACTATGCGCTCGACGTCCCGAT
>DATHMA010000176.1:0-2626 GCA_035487555.1 Bradyrhizobium sp.
TCCGAACAGCCAGCTCGGCAGCGAGCCGGATATGTTTACGCAGACCCGCTCCGGCGCGCTCGACTTCATGTCGACGTCGGGTGTGAACCAGACCGTCGTTCCGACCGGCGGCATCAACGCGGTGGCCTTCGCCTTCGAGAGTTATGACCAGGTCTGGTCGGCGATGGATGGCGATCTCGGCAACCATGTGCGAGGCCTGTTCGGCAAGGTCGGTCTCCATGTGCTGCCGAAATGCCTCGACAACGGCTATCGCAACATCACAGCAAGTGCAAAGCCAATCATCACGCCGGATGACCTCAAGGGATTCAAGATCCGGGTGCCCGGCAATCCATTGTGGGTGAGCCTGTTCAAGACGCTCGGTGCCTCGCCGACCCCAATCAATTTCGGTGAACTCTATGCCGCGCTACAGACCCATGTGGTCGACGGCCAGGAGAACCCGCTGGCGCTGATCCAGAGTGCAAAGCTCTACGAAGTCCAGAAATACGTATCGCTGTCCGGCCATATCTGGGACGGCCACTACATCTTCGCCAACGCCATCCGCTGGAACGCATTGCCGGAGGACGTTCGCACCACCATCACCACCGCGCTTTCGGACGCTGCGACGAAGCAGCGTCAGGACATCCTGCGCTTCAACGAGCAGGCGACCACCGAAATGCAGGCGGCGGGCGTCGTCTTCAACAAGGTTGACACCAAGCCGTTCCGCGACGCCCTGCGCGCCGGCGGTTTCTACGCGGACTGGAAGACGAAGTTCGGCGGCGAGGCCTGGGCGCTCCTCGAAAAATCCGTCGGCCAACTCTAGGCGATCGCCAGCGACCCCGATCGCAAATTCGATCGGGGCGAACGCCCAATGATATCGGCCAAGGGGATGAACGTCATGGACATCACTGCTGACACGTCGGCGCCGGCATCCGGCCCGTTTGCGCGATTTGACCGCGGGCTCGGCCATATGGTCGAGGCGGCCGCGGCCGCGATCGTGGTGGCCGAACTCGTGCTGCTCGGCGCCGCGACGACGGCGCGCTATGTCTTCAATTCACCGTTCACCTGGTCGGATGAACTCGCGACGGTATTGTTCATCTGGCTTGCGGTGCTGGGCGCGGTGGTCGCGCTCCGCCGCGGCGAACACATGCGCTTGACCGCCTTCGTGCGCAACCTTTCGCCAGCCTGGCGGGCCCGTGTCGATGCGTTGGCTTTGATGCTGGTGTGCACGGTGCTGGTCGCGTTGATCATGCCGACCTGGGAGCACGTCGAAAGCCATCTGCCCAGCGAAATGCCGGTACTCGAGATCAGCGAGGCCTTTCGCGAAGCCGCCATCCTCGTCGGCATCCTGTTGATGCTGATGACCGCCATCGACAAGCTGGTCCAGCATGCGACGCCGTGGCAGATTTTCGGGTCGCTGGCGGTGGTCGCGGCGACGGGCGCGGGGCTGTACGCCGCAGCGCCTGTCCTCGAAGATCTCGGCAACTACAATCTGCTGATCTTCTTTTTAGGGCTGGTCGCGGTGTCGATGGTGATCGGCATGCCGATCGCCTTCTCCTTTCTGCTGGCGACCGTTGCCTATCTGCAGTTCAGCACGACGGTTCCGGTCCTGATCGTGCCCGGCCGGGTCAGCGAGGGAATGTCGCACATGGTGCTGCTCGCCGTGCCGATGTTCGTGCTGCTCGGCGCGCTGATTGAAATCGCCGGCCTAGCACGGGCGATGATCGATTTTCTGGTTTCTCTGATCGGCCATTTGCGTGGCGGCCTGCAATATGTGTTGCTGGGCGCGATGTACCTGGTCTCCGGCATCTCGGGCGCGAAGGCCGCAGACATGGCTGCGATTGCGCCGGCGCTGTTTCCCGAAATGAAGAAACGCGGCAGTTCCGACGGCGATCTGGTGTCGCTACTGTCGGCCTCGGCTGTCATGTCGGAGACGATCCCGCCATCGATCGTGCTGATTACCGTGGGCTCGGTGACGGGCGTGTCGATCGCAGCGCTGTTCACCGGCGGGTTGCTGCCGGCGGTGGTCGGTCTCATAGCGCTCGCCGTCGTGGTGTTCATGCAGACCCGTGGCGAAGATATGAGTTTGGCCAAGCGTTTTAATGCCGCCACGAAGTTGAAGCTGTTCGCGGTAGCGCTGCCCGGACTCGGACTGCCGATCGTAATCCGGTCGGCCGTGGTGGAGGGGGTCGCGACCGCGACGGAAGTCGCAACCATCGGCGTCGTCTATACCGTCATCGTCGGCGTGTTCTTTTACCGCTGTTTCGACTGGCGCCGGGTCTATCCCATTCTGGTCGATACGGCCTCGCTGTCCGGCGCGATCCTGCTGGTTGTTGGTGCTGCGACCGCGATGGCGTGGGCGTTGACGCAATCCGGATTCTCGCAGCAACTGGTCGACCTGATGGTCGGCGTGCCGGGCGGACGATTGGGTTTTCTTGCGATCTCGGCGCTTGCCTTCGTCGTTCTCGGCAGCGTGCTCGAAGGCGTGCCGGCTATCGTGCTGTTCGGCCCGCTGCTGTTCCCGGTCGCGCGGGTGATGGGCGTCAACGAGGTGCATTACGCGATCGTCGCGGTGTTTTCGATGGGGCTTGGCCTGTTCACACCGCCGTTCGGCGTCGGTTTCTACCTCGCCTGCGCCATCGGACGGGCC
>DATHMA010000177.1:0-7793 GCA_035487555.1 Bradyrhizobium sp.
TCGAAAGGCCCTTGAACAGGTTGGTGATCTGGAACGAGCGCGACAGCCCGCGGTGGCAGATTTGATCCGACGGCACGTCCTGGATTTCGCGACCGTTGAGCAGGATGGTGCCGCGATCGGTGGGGAACAGGCCGGAGACGACATTGAACAGCGTGGTCTTGCCGGCGCCGTTCGGCCCGATCAGGGCATGGATTTCGCCGGCACCGACCTTGAGGCTGGCATCGGTCACCGCGCGGATGCCGCCGAACTGCTTGGAAACGCCCTGAACCTCCAGCACCGTTCCTTCAAGCCGCTCCGGCCTCAGGCAAGAAGGCAGCGGCAAGTCGTTGTAAATCTTGCGCTTGCTCATGGCGGCCGCTTCCACCTCGGGCGGATGAAGCCGTCGCCAAATCTGTCTGCCGATGCCGACAAGGCCCTCCGGCGAGAACATCACAAAGGCTGTGAAGGTGAGCCCGAACCAGAGCAGCCAGTTCGCCGTCCAGATCGAAAACAGCTCTCGGAACAGGATGAAGAACAGCGCACCAAGCGCTGGCCCCAAGATGCTGCGCATGCCGCCGATCACGACCATGGCGAGCAACTCGCCCGCAAAGGGAACCGAGACCGCTTCGGCCGAGACCAGATAATTCTGAAAGCCGAGCAGGGCGCCGGCGAGTCCGGTGACGACGGCGGAGATCACGAACACCGCGAGCTTGTAGCGCTCGACCGGATAGCCCTGGAACGTGGCGCGAAGCTGGTTCTCGCGGATCGCGACCAGCACATGGCCGAACGGGGAGCGCACCAGCCGCACCAGCACATAGAGCACGGCGAGCGCGATTGTTCCGACCACGACATAATAGGTGACCGCGCTATCGAGGCTGAACGGGCCGATGCTGCCGCGCTTGAGCCCGCCGAGGCCATCCTCGCCGCCGGTGACCTCGCTCCAGCGAAAAGCGATGGTGTAGGTCAGCGCCGCAAGTGCCAGTGTCAGCAGGGAAAAATAGACGCCGCGGCGGCGCAGGATGATAGCGCCGATGATGGTGGCCGCGCAGGCCACGATCAGCATCGACAGCACGATCGGCAGCCAGATCTCGCCCGGGAACCAGTGCAGTTGTATCAGGCCGGCGGCATAGGCGCCGAGCCCGAACCAAGTGCTGTGGCCGAACGAAACCAGCCCGGTATAGCCGATGCAGAGATTGAGCCCCATGGTCGCGATCGCGAGCACCACGACGGCAATGCCGGTGTTGAGCGACAGCCCGAGCGCCTGCAGGACGAACGGCAGCACGATCATCGCCAGCGCCGCGATGACGAGCGGCCGGTATTTTTGCGCCGCCGACGTCATCATTCGAATTTCTCGATCCGTTCGCCGAGTAGCCCGCGCGGGCGTACCATCAGCACCACGAACATCAGGACGTAGATCGAGGCCTCACCCGCGGCCGGCACGAAATGAATGGTGATGCCGCGCACTACACCGACCAGCAGTGCCGCCAGCACCACGCCCCAGAAACTGCCGAGGCCGCCGATGACCACCACGACAAAGGCGACTGTGATGATCTCTGCGCCCATCGCCGGATGCACGATGGTGATCGGGGCAAAGAACGCGCCGCCAAGCGCCGCCATGCCGACGCCAAGCATGACAATCGCGGTCATATAGGGCTGCAGGCGGATGCCGAGCGCGGCCACCATGTCCGGACGCTGGATGCCGGCGCGTACCACGCGGCCGAACGAGGTCTTGTGCAGGAGCAGCCAGACGCCAAGCAGCACCGCCGCGACCACGGCGAGGATTAGAAGGCGATAACGTGAGAACAGGAAGTCTCCGACAATGACCGAGCCACGAAAGGCCGGCGGGATCGCGGCCGATAGCGGCGCCGCGCCCCAGATGATTCGGATCGCCTGCTCGGTGACCATGGCGAGCGCAAAGGTGACAAGCAGGCTCAGGATCGGATCAGCCGTGTAGAAGCGGCGCAAAATGAATCGTTCGAAGAAAATGCCGAGCAGCGCGACGGCGATCGGCGACAGCACCACGGCCGGGCCGAAGCCGAGATATTTCGTGATCTCGACGGAGACATAGGCGCCGAGCGCGTAGAACGCGCCATGGGCGAGATTGACGATGCCGCCGACGGAAAAGATCAGCGACAGCCCGAGCGCGATCAGGAGGTAATACCCCCCGAGCACGAGGCCATTCACCACCTGTTCCAGCAGGAATTCGAACTGCATGCTGGCGCTCCAGGGGCGCGCGACGGGGCGCAACGAGAGGCGAGGCCGCCTCGATTACAGGGAACAGGGATTCTGTTCGCGGGTCGGCGCCAGCGATTCCAGCGGTTCGTTGGCGTCAGGCACGGCGGCACCGAGCGCGATGAAATCCCACTGGTCCTTGGCCTCACCCTTCGGCTTGACCGTGAACGGGTAGGCTTCCTGCATGAGCTGATGGTCCCAATTGCGGAAATGGGCTTTGCGCGCTTTGAGGATATCGAACTCGGTTTCCTTTTCGAGATAGGCGATCAGCTTGTCGGTATCGGTCGACTTGGTCTCGCCGATCGCCTGCGCCATGATCTTCAGCGAGATGTATTCGATCCAGGCGTGGTTCTCCGGCGGCTTGCCGTTCTTCTTGATGAAGTTGGCGACGAAGGTCTTGGACGCCGGCACATCGAGCGTGTGATACCAGACCGTCGGCCAGGTGCCGGTGAGATTGCCGTCGCCGGCGGCCCACGCGTCCGCCGTGTTGAGGTTGAAGCCGACGATCGGGAAGGGCAGGCCGAACTCGGCATATTGCTTGATCAAGGTCGTGACTTGATTACCCGCAAGATTGGAGCAGACGATGTCGGGCTTGGCCTGGCGGATCTTCAGCAAGTAAGGGCTGAAATCGGTGACGTCGGTGCCGATCAGTTCGTCGCCGATCAGATTGCCCTGGTTTTCGGCGAAGAAGCGCTTGGCAGCATTGAGCAGGTCATGGCCGAAAATGTAGTCGGCGGTCACCGTGAAGAACTTCTTGTCCTTCACCATCTTCTCGCGCACCAGCGCCTTGCCGACCGCGTTCACCATCACCGTGTTCGGGATGTCGACATGGAAGGTGTATTTGTTGCAGTTCTTGCCGCGCAGCGCGTCCGAGCGCGCGCCGATCTGCAGGAACAGTCGCTTGTTGCGCTCGGCGACCTGCATGATGGTGAGCGCCGAGGCTGAATTGATCTCGCCCATCAGGAAGGCGACGCCGTCCTGGTCCAGCATGCGCTGCGCCTTGGTCGAAGCCGTTGCCGGGTTGACGGAGTCTTCCGAGAGGATGTCGAGCTGGCGGCCCATCACGCCACCGGACGCGTTGATCTCCTCCGCCGCCATGCGGATGCCGAGCTGGGCATAGGCGCCGAGGGCGCCGAGAAAGCCGGTGAGCGGCGTCAGATGGCCGATTTTGATCTTGTCGCTCTGGCCGTAGGAAATCGCGGGGAAGCCGAGCGCGGAAGCGCCGGCGAAAGCCACGCTAGCCTTCAACAAAGTACGCCTGTTGTATCGGGTCATGATCGTCATCCTCCCCTAGGCTTTCCCCGTGGCTGTCACGCGGCGCCTCCTTCATTCCCGGCCATGCGAGAATGTGAGAGGCGCTCTTTTATTGTCGGATAGTATTTCCGGACGCAGCCGACCCTGTCAACGCCAAAAGCGCCGCAGGGCTTCGTCTTAAGTAGCGCTAGGTCGGCTTCGAGATGCTGCTGGCCCCGAATTCGGCCGAGAGCCGATTCGCGGCCGCTTTCACGATCTTGGCGCGGGCCTGGATCGCCTGGTCGGTCATGCGCCAGATCGGACCGGAAATGCCAAGCGCGCCGACGACATCGCCGGTGAAATTATAAACCGGCACGGCAACGCAGCGGACTTCGGCGTTGAATTCGCCGTCATCGAAGGCGATCGCGCTGCGCCGGATTTCGACCATTTCCTTGAGCAGGACCGATGCCTCGGTGATCGACTTCTTGGTCGACGGCTTCAGCTCGACGCGCTCCAGGAAACGCTTGAGCTGATCGGGCCGCAGCGAAGCCAGGATGATCTTACCAAGCGCGGTGCAATGAGCCGGGCGCACCACGCCGACGCGGTCGGTGAGCTGGAACGCGCCGGGCCCCGAGGTGCGCGCGATCACGATGACCGCATCGCCCGTCCGCACGGCAAAATGGCCGCTTTCGCCGGTTTCTCGCGACAGATCTTCCAGGATCGGCGTCGCGAGATTGACCATCTCGATCTCGTCGAGCGCACTGGCCGCGAGCGCAAACAGCGGCCGGCCGACGCGGTAGCGCTTGGAGTCGCGCTCCTGACGGATGTAGCCGAGCGACACCATGGTCTTGGCGAGATGAAAGGTCGTGGAATTGTGCAGGCCGACGAGCTTGGAGAGTTCGGCAAGGCCGATGCCCTCGCGGTGGCGGGCGATCTCTTCCAGGATCGCAAAGGCGCGGCCGAGCGATTGCACGCCGGCGCGCTGCCGCTCTTCGGCCTCGTCGTCGATATTCGGCTCGCTCGAGGGCACCAGCCGCGCGATCGCCGTCCGGCGGGTCGCCAGTTTTTCTGCGGGTTTTTCGGCGGCTTTCGGCTTGGCGCGCGCTTTCACTTCGGTCGGTCTCCGCTTCGAGAGGGTGAACTCTAGCAGGCGCGTTGCGCAGGGGAAGAGTTCGGCCACAGCCCAGACTGGACAGCATACTACAATAGCAATTGACGTACAGTATTATGAGAAATAGGGTCGCCCGCTATTGAGCTGCCGTAGGGTGGGCAAAGGCGCGCAGCGCTGTGCCCACCATCGAGTGGCGTACTCGGGAAGGTGGGCACGCTGCGCTTTGCCCACCCGGCAGCGCGCTTGTGGCGGACCTTGAGCAAGGAGAAGAACGCAATGGCAGGAAACACGCTCAATGGCGCCCAGGTCATTGTCGACTATCTGATCCAGGAAAAGGTGCCGCAGGTGTTCGGCCTCTGCGGTCACGGCAACATCCAATTCATCGACGCGCTTTATGAGCGCAGCCATGAGATCAAGACGATTTCGGTGCACCATGAGAGCGTCGCCGGCTTCATGGCCGACGTCTATTACCGCGTCTCCGGCCGGCCGACCGCGACCTTCACCTCCTGCGGACCGGGCTCGGCGAACCTGCCAATCTCGCTGGCGAACGCGTTCCTCGATTCCGTGCCATTCATGGCGGTGACCGGCAATGTGCCGACCAGCCAGTTCAATCGCGGCGCGTTCCAGGAAATGTACCGGCACTACCAGGCCGACTTCCCTTCGACCGTGCGCACCATGTGCAAGAAGGTGTTCCAGCCGACCCGCGGCGAGATGGTGCCGCTCGCGGTGCGGCAGGCGTGGAAGACCATGACAAGCGGTCGTCCGGGACCGGTCGTGCTCGACGTGCCCTTTGACGTGTTCATGGAGGCCGCCGCGGAAGAAGCGCCGAACGCGATCGCCTGGAACGCCAACATCTCCAGCCGCTGCGGCGCCGATCCCGAGGGCGTGGTGAAGGCGGTCGACATGCTGCTCTCTGCCGAGCAACCGGTGATTATCGTAGGCCAAGGCGTGCGCTATGGCGGCGCGGCGGAAGAGCTGAAGCGGCTGGCCGAGCGTTTGCAAATTCCGGTGGCAGCGTCCGCCAGCGGCCTTGGCGCGCTCGACGTCAATCATCCGCTGGCGCTCGGGCTCGTCGCCCGCGCCGGCCATTATCAGGCCAACCATGCCGCGCGGCAGGCCGACGTGCTGCTCGCGCTCGGCATGCGTTTCGACGACCGCACCTCGAGCTCGTGGATTCCCGGCTATTCCTTCACCATCCCGCCGACCAAGCTGATCCATGTCGACATCGATCCCGAGGAGATCGGACGCAACTATCCTGTCGCGCTCGGGCTGATGGCCGATGTGCGCACCTTCCTGCGCCAGGTCCATGCCGAGCTCGACCGCCGCGGCAATCTCAACGCCAAGGCCGATGCGCGCCAGAAATGGCTGGCGCAGATCGATGTGTATCGCAAAGAGTGGGACAAGTTCGTCGCGCCCGGCTTCACGGATGACTCGACGCCGGTCAATCCGCAGCGCGCCGCGCTCGAGATCGACAAGGCGCTGCCGGAGGACGCAATCCTCGTCAGCGACATCGGCGTGCATCACAACTGGCTGCTCGGCTTCTGCAAACCGCGGCGGCCGGATTCGCTGATTGGTTCGATGGGCTTTGGCCCGATGGGCTTTGGCGTCGCCGGCGTGCTCGGTGCGAAATATGCCGCGCCGGACCGGCCCTGCGTCTCCGTCTGCGGCGACGGCGCCTTCTTCATGCACGCGAATGTGCTGGGCACCGCGGTCGAATATAATCTGCCCGTGGTCTGGGTGGTCTGGAATAATTACGCCTATGCCTCGATCCGCGGATTGCAGCGCGGCTATCTCGGCGGCCGGGAGCTGGCGACCGACTTCCACGATCCCGTCACCGGTCAGCGCTACAGCCCGGATTTCGCGGCGATGGCCCGCTCCTGCGGCGTCGAAGGCGTACGTGTTGACCGCGCCGGCGATATTGGTGAGGCTATCCGCAAGGGAATTGCGGCCAACAAGCCTTATCTGATCGACGTTGACATCGCCGCCGATATCAATCCGGTCGGGGCCGGCGTCTGGGAATTGCCGGGGCTCGGCCAGAGCAAGGCCGGCATCGGCACGCGCTTTCAGCCGGCGTAAAACAGCCGGCTGAAGCGCGATCATGATCGCGCTTCAGGTTTCTCAATTGAGCTTAAAAAACGTCAGGGGAGAGAAGATGCAGCTTGCAGGCAAGAAAGTCGTGGTCGTTGGCGGCTCGTCCGGCATCGGCCTGTCCACCGCTGAGCTGGCAAAACGCGAAGGCGCCGACGTCATCATCGCCTCGCGCAATGCCGAGAAGCTCGATGCGATCGCGGAGAAGCTCAACGTGATCGCGATCCCGACCGATGTCACCGACGACAAGAGCGTCGCCAATCTGTTCAAGAGCGCGGGTCCCGTCGACCATGTCGTCGTCACGGCGGCGCAGCTCCGCACCGGCCCGTTCAAGTCGGTCGCGATGGAGGACGTGCGCTCCACCATGGAAAGCAAGTTCTGGGGGGCATGGCGCGTCGCGCGAGCTGTAGAAGTGCGCAAGGGCGGATCGATCACGCTGGTGTCCGGCTTCCTCAGCGTCCGGCCGCGGCCGAATGCGGCAATCACCAGCGCCGCCAATGCCGCGCTGGAGTCCCTGTCACGTGCGCTCGCGCTGGAACTGGCGCCGGTTCGCGTCAATTGCGTCTCGCCGGGAATCATCGACACGCCGATCCGCGCCGCGATGCCGGAAGAGGCGCGCAAGGACATGCTGGCCAAGGCCGCAGCAAGCCTGCCGGTCGGCCGCGTCGGCCTGGGCGAGGACGTCGCGCACATGATCCTCGCCGTCATGACCAACGGCTTTGCCACGGGATCGACCGTCTATCTCGACGGCGGCGCGCTGGTCGTCTGACCGGAGAAGCAAGATGGCAGCAGAAAAGAATGGCGCTTTCATTCGCAACATCGCGGAAGTGCCGTGGCGCGAATTTCCCAATCATTTCGGTGGCGCACTGTCCAAGCCGCTCGTGATGCCGGAGACGGCGAATTCGCGGCATCTCGACTATCGCATCTCGATGTACCAGCCGATGGCCCATGTCATCAGCCACAAGCACAAGGTCCAGGAGCAGATCTACCACGTGCTCGAAGGCGAGGGGCTGATGGAGATCGAGGGCAAGAACCACGTCGTGCGCAAGCACGATGTCATCTTCCTGCCGCCGGGTATCGAGCACGCCATCTCGAACACCGGGCTGGTGGATCTCGTCTTCCTGGTGGTGACATCGCCGGTGAGTGACGA
>DATHMA010000178.1:0-8949 GCA_035487555.1 Bradyrhizobium sp.
TTGCCGGACAGGCACACGCCCAGGCCGTGGTCGAGGAGCCCGGCTATTGCGCGCAATATTATCCCAATTCCAACTGCCAGAATTATGGTCCCGGCAATCCGCTCTATCCCGGCAGCTGGGTGCCGGCCGGGCCGGCGGGCACCTATCAGGGTCCCTATGCCGCAGCCCCGCCCGTCGTCGTGCGTCACCACCGCCGGCACCACGCCTACCGATAAGTGGCCGCCGCGCGAACTGGCCAATGCGGGCCGATTTGACTAGTCTTGATCCGACAAGCGTTCCCGCTTTTCGGAAAGAGACGACACCGTGAGCAAAGCCCCCGCTTCGAAGAAATCAGGCCACATCTATCTCGGCGTCGGCGGCTGGACGTTTGCGCCCTGGCGCGGGGTGTTTTATCCGGAAAAACTCACGCAAGCGAAGGAGCTGTCCTACGCCGCCTCCAAGCTGACCTCGATCGAAATCAACGGCACCTATTACGGCTCGCAGAAGCCGGAGAGCTTTCGCAAATGGGCACGCGAGGTGCCGGATGGCTTTGTGTTCTCGCTGAAGGGCCCGCGCTTCACCACCAATCGCCGCGTGCTGGCGGAGGCCGGCGATTCCATCAAGCATTTCTACAACACCGGCGTGCTTGAGCTCGGCGACCGCCTCGGCCCGGTGCTCTGGCAGTTCGCGCCGACGAAGAAATTCGACGAGGCCGATTTCGGCAAATTCCTGGAACTGCTGCCGCGCGAGATGGATGGACGGAAGCTGCGCCATGTCGTCGAGGTCAGGCACGACAGTTTCTGCACCCCGGCCTTTGTCGCGCTGCTGCGGCAATTCGAGACGCCGGTGGTGTTCGCCGAGCACGGTGAGTATCCGGCAATCGCCGATGTCGCCGCCGATTTCGTCTACGCGCGGCTACAAAAGGGTGATGACAACATCAAGACCTGCTATCCGCCCAAACAGCTCGACGCCTGGGCCAAGCGCTTGCAGCTCTGGGCCGAGGGCGACGAGCCCGATGATCTGCCGAAGGTCGACAAGACCAAGCCGAAGAAGGCGCCGCGCGACGTGTTCGCCTATGTCATTCATGAGGGCAAGATCCGCGCACCGGCGGGTGCGATGGAGCTGATTGAGCGCGTTAAATAATGGCCAAGAGCAAGAAGCTCTTCACGATCGGTTACGAACAGACACCGTCCAAGGCGGTGCTGGATGAGCTCGAAAGCGCAGGCGTGAAGCTGCTTGTCGATGTGCGCGCCGTCACCTCCTCGCGCCGCCCGGGCTTTTCAAAGAACCAATTGGCGGCTGGCCTGGATGAACGCGGCATCGCCTATGTGCACCTGAAGGGCCTCGGCACGCCCAAGGAAGGCCGGCTCGCCGCGCGGTCGGGAAACTACGACCTGCTGCAAAAGGTGTTTGCCAAACACCTGAAGACGCCGCAGGCCAAGGAAGACCTCGACGAATTGTCGGCGCTGGTGAAGAAGGCAGGTCCGGTCTGCCTGCTCTGCTACGAGCGCAACCACGAACACTGCCACCGCCGCTGGATCGCGGAGATCATCGAGGAGCGGGATGGGGTGAAGGTGGAGAATTTAGCGGGGCGGCAGGTGTAGCCACCACCGTCATTGCGTGCGAAGCGAAGCAATCCAGTACGTTTCCGCGGAAGCAGTCTGGATTGCTTCGTCGCTTCGCTCCTCGCAATGACGACAACTCTCTCACAGCTCGAACACCCCCTCCATCATCGGCGCACAGCCGCCGCCGACATGGGCTGACACCACCTTGCCTCCGCGCTTGACCACACGCGTCAGCAGCAGGCTCGGCCGCCCCATGTCGACGCCCTGGCCGATCCGAAGCTTCAGCTCGCCGTCGGCCGTGCCGTCCAACTCCGCAAGCAGCGCCGCGGCCGCCGCGGTGGCGCTGCCGGTTGCGGGATCCTCGGAGAGGCCGCTTGCGCCCGGATGGAACATTCGCGCCTGCACGTCGCAGGGCTGTTCGCTATCCGGCACATCGCGCGTGTAGAAATAGACCGCGTCGCTCTCGTCGACCGGAAAGGTTTTCGCGAATGCGTCTGCGTTGGGCTTCGCCTTGCGTAACGCCTCGCGCGATACCAGCTCTACCGCGAGAAACGGCAAGCCCACCGAGACGACATGCGGCGCGTGCCGGTCCGTCCTGACATCAGCTGCGGAAAGCGACAAACAGGCCGCAGCCTGTTCAGCCGAGAATTGAGTCAACCGCCTCAGCGGTTGCGGCGCGGTCAGCTCTGCAGCCAAAACCTTGCCGCCCTCGCTCAGGATTTCGACCGGAACGAGCCCGGCCTTCTCCTCGAACAGGAGCCGCGCCGGCCGCGACTTCGCCCGGGTTGCGAGCACATAAGCAGTGCCGACATTGGGATGACCGGCGAACGGGATCTCGGAATTGACGGTGAAGATGCGGACCTCGGCATCATGCGCGGCATCGCGCGGCGGCAGCACGAAGGTCGTCTCGGAATAATTGAATTCGCGCGCAACCGCCTGCATCTCTTCGGCCAACAGGCCCTCGGCATCGAGCACGACCGCCAGCGGATTGCCGCCAAAGGGCCGATCGGTAAACACGTCCACCGTCACATAACGCCGTTGCATGCTCTCTTCTCCTTGCGCATGCTCTTATCGGAAAACCGGTGCCCACTTTTCCGGAGCATGCGCCTACCCCAACCGCCAGATCGACATCGGTTGCTCGTAGCCGCGGATCGGAACCTCACCGAGCGAAACCGCGTCGGGGCAATCCTTGCCCAGCGCATCACGCACGGCCGAGGAGATCAAAAACTGCGAGCCGAATTCCTTGTTCAGCGCCTCGAGCCGCGAGGCGAAATTCACGGTATCGCCGATCACGGTATATTCCTTGCGGCGCGGCGAGCCGATATTGCCAGCAACGACCTCGCCGAAATGAATGCCGATGCCGATGCGCAGCGGCCAGCTCGAGCCCTCGTTGATGCGCGCCATCGCATCCAGCATCTCCCTCCCCGCTGCCACCGCGCGGTGCACGGGATCCTCGGCCTGGAGTGGCGCGCCGAACAGCGCCAGAAATCCGTCGCCCAGGAACTTGTTCACGATGCCGCCATGGCGGTCGAGGATTTCGACCAGCACGGCAAAGGCGCCGTCGAGCCGCTCGACCACGTCCTGCGGCGAACGTTCGCGCGCGCCGGCGGTGAAGCTGCGGAAATCGACGAACATCACGGCGACCTGCCTGAGGTCGCTTTCGGTGCTGGTGCCCTCGAGCAACAGCCGCTCCACCACCTGTGGCGAGACGTGCTGTCCGAACAGATTGGTGATGCGGTCGCGCGCGGTTGCGGCGCGGAGACTGGCGGCAAAGCTGCGGCGGAGTTGCATCCCGACAGTGCCGGCCAAGATGCCGCAGGTAAACAGCACCAGGCTGCGGGTAAAATGATAATAGATCTGCGGCTCGACGTCGGGACCACTCGGCTTGTAATACATGGCAAGGGCGAACAGCTCGGCCGCTGCGACAAAGCCCGTAAATGTCGAGAGCCAGAAGTCGAGCCGGAGCGTCGAGAGAATGATGAAGATGAAATAGATCATCGGCACGACGAAGCCGAGCGCCTGCACCGGCCCCATGCTCTGGATTTGCAACCACAACAGCACGCTCGGAAGTGAGGTTTCAATCAACGTACCAATATAGCGGCGAAGCGCATGCACGTCCTGATCGAGCTTCAGGTGACGGCGGATCGCGGTGTGGACCCACCATTCGAACAGGATGAAGCCGGTCAGGATCAAAAAGACGGTGTTGGGATTGATCCCCCGCCAGATCCGCTCTTCCACGCCGGGGAAGACAACGCGGACGAACGAGATGTTGAACATGATGACGACGGCGACGATGATGAGCGCCTTGACGCGCAACAGCTCGGTACGCATCACCTCCCGCATCAGCATGTGCTCGAATTCCTTCGACACCGGCTCGTGCGGTCCGACCAGTTGGCGCCAGAAATCCTTGATTGCCATCGCCCTTCTCCGCCCCCTATTTGGAGCGCGATCGAACGCAAAACCGGCCACCACTTTTGCTGATCGCGCTCAGGGCGTTTATACCCTCAATCCAGCGTGCGGCGGAAGCGCGTCACGGCAATCGTCATCGCAAACAGCATCAGGCCGATCAGCGCCAAAGTGTCATATTGCAGGTTTTGAAGGCCTGCGCCCTTGAGCATGATGGCGCGGACGATACGGACATAATGCGTGAGCGGCAGGCCTTCGCCGACATATTGCGCCCAGACCGGCATGCCCGCGAACGGGAACATGAAGCCGGACAAGAGGATGCTGGGCAGGAAGAACATCATCGACATCTGCATCGCCTGCAGCTGGTTCTGCACGATGGTCGAGAAAGTGTAGCCGATCGAGAGGTTGGTGGTGATGAACAGCGTCGTCAGCAGCGCCAGCAGCGCCATGCTGCCGAGCACGGGCACGCCGAACAGCAGCACGCCGATGCCAAGGATCAATACGGCCTGGATGAAGCCGACCAGCACATAGGGGATGATCTTGCCGAACATCACCTCGACCGGCTTGATCGGCATCGAGAGCAGGCTCTCCATGGTGCCGCGCTCGACCTCGCGGGTCACCGACAGCGCGGTGAAGATCAGCATGGTCATGGTGAGGATGGTGCCGACCAGTCCCGGCACGATATTGAGCCGCGAGGACGCCGCCGGATTATAGCGGGCATGCGCCCTGATCTCGAACGGCAGCGACGGCGGATCGCCGGTGTAGAGATCATGCTCCAGCGCGGTCTGCACTACCACCGAAAGCGACCCCAACGCCGCCGATGCCGCGACGGGGTCGGTGGCGTCGGCCGCAACCAGCAACGCCGGATGATCGCCGCGCCGCACCGCGCGCTCGAAGCCGCGCGGGATTTCGACGCCGAACAGCACCTTGCCCGACTTCAAAAGATTGTCGAACTCGTCGACATCATGCACCTGCCGGGTGAACTTGAAATAGTCGGTGTTCTCCAGCGCCTTGAGGATCGAGCGGCCGAGATCGGTGTCCTCCTGCAGCAGCACCGCGGTCGGCAGATTGTGCGGCGTGGTGTTGATGGCGTAGCCGAACAGCAGGAGCTGCATCACCGGGATCATCACGATCATCGCGAACGACACCCGATCGCGGCGGAGCTGAATGAACTCCTTCACCACCATCGCGTAGGAGCGCCGCCAGAACCCGAACCTGGATTCGCGCAGCTCCTCGCGGCCTTCGCTTGCTGTTGCCGCCATGCTCATTGGAAATTGTCCTTCGAACGGCCCATCAATTCGATGAACACGTCTTCCAGCGACGGCGCGCCCTTCTGCCAATGCAGACCCGGCTTGTCCCGCCAGGGCGCGATGGTCGACTCTAGCGTCGCCTGATCGCGGCCCGACACATGCAGCGAGGTGCCGAACGGCGCCACCATGTCGATGCCGCTCTGTCCAGCGAGTTTTTCCGACAGCGACTGCAGATCGTCACCGGTGACGGTGTAGGTCGAAAGCTGAGATTTCGCGATCACCTCGTCCACTGTGCCGTGCGCCAGCAGGTGGCCATAGGCGATATAGGCGATCTCGTGACAGCGCTCGGCCTCGTCCATGTAGTGGGTCGAGACCAGCACGGTGAGCCCCTGCCCCGCCAGCGCATGGATTTCGTTCCAGAAATCGCGCCGCGCCTTGGGGTCGACGCCAGCGGTCGGCTCGTCCAACAGCAACAGCTGCGGATTGGGCAATGTGCAGGCCCCTAACGCGAGCCGTTGCTTCCAGCCGCCGGACAGTTCGCCCGCCAATTGCTCCTCGCGGCCGGACAGACCGAGGCGCTTGATCATCTCGCGTGCGGTGCCACGCGCATCGTTGACGCCATAGAGTCGCGCGACGAACTCCAGGTTCTCGCGCACCGAAAGGTCCTGATACAGCGAAAAACGCTGCGTCATGTAGCCGACCTGTCGCTTGATCTTGTCCGCGTCGCGGCGGATGTCATAGCCGAGGCAGGTGCCCTCGCCGCGATCCGGCGTCAGCAGACCGCAGAGCATGCGAATGGTGGTGGTCTTGCCGCTGCCGTTGGGCCCGAGGAATCCATAGATCGAGCCGCGTTTGACCTGCATCGACAGCTCATGCACGACCTCGCGGCCCCCAAACGACTTGGTGAGGCCCTTGACGTCGATGGCGATAGGAGCTGCGCCGTTCATCGCTTCTCCGCCACCGGCGTCTCAACCAGTTTCTTGGGGTTGAGATAGACCGAGATCGGCTGGCCGACGCGTAAGCTATCGGGCCGCGCGGGCCGCGCCTGGATCAGGTAGACGAGCTTGTTGCGCTCATCGAGGCTGTAGATCACGGGCGGGGTGTATTCGGCCGTGGTCGCGATGAAATAGATCTTGGCGGTGAGGTCGGCGCCGCAATTGTCGCAGGTGACGCGCACGACGTCACCGATCGCAAGCTTGGGCAGCTCGGCTTCCGGCACGAAGAAGCGCAGCTTCATGTTGCCGGGCGGCATGATCGAGAGCACCGGCCGCTGCGCCGGCGTCATCTCGCCCTCGCGGAAATAGATTTGCTGGATGGTGCCCGCCACCGGCGCATAGCCATTGCGCCGCGCAAGCCGCGTCTCGGAGGTTACCACGCGCGCCTCCGCCACGCGGAGCGCCGAGACCGCGGAATCGAGCGTCGCCTGCGTGCCGGCGCCGGTGCCGCGCAGCGAGTTGGCGCGGTCGTAGGACTGCTGCGCGTTGGCGAGCGTCGCCTTGTTCTGGTTGAGATCGGCCTTCTGCAGGTCGTCGTCGACGGAATAGAGCTGGTCGCCCTGCTTGACCTCGTCGCCCTCGCGGACGTTGAGCTTGGTCACGCGGCCGGACTCATCGGGGCTGACAAAGATCATGTCGGCCTCGACCCAGCCCTGGAAGCCGGGATCGCGCTTTTCATTGCAGCCGGCAAGCAGAGTTGCGAGAGCTGTCGCCGCCAATATTCCCAGCAAATTGCGCGGCGTGGTCATGACTTGCTCCGTTCGCCAAAAATCAGGTCGAGATGGACGCGGAACATCTCGACCGGATCGAGCGGGGAGTGCCGTTCAAACAGGCTCTTCCAGATCACCGCGACGATCGCGGGCGCGATCATGATCTGCGGGAAGCGCGCCAGCTGCGCCTCGCGAATTTCGCCGCGCGCGACCGCGAGCTCGATCATTGCCCGCATGCCCGCGAGCCCGCGCGAGATCACCTCGCGATAGTAGAAGTCGGCGATCGCCGGAAAGCGCGCCCCCTCGGCGATGATCAGCCGCACGATATCGGCGCGCGGCGTCGTCACGATCTCCTCGATGAAGGTCAGCACAACCCCTTCGACGGTGTCGCGGATCGAGGCCCCCATCGGCGGCGGCGAGGTGATCCGACCGACCAGCGGCACGATCGCGGTCCGGATCAGTTCCTCGAACATCGATTCCTTGTCCTTGAAGTGCAGGTAGATCGTGCCTTTGGCCACGCCAGCCCGCCTCGCGATGTCGTCGAGCCGGGTCGCCGTGAAGCCGCGCGCGACGAACTCCTCCAGCGCCGCCTCCACGATGGCCTGGCGCCGCTCCGCCGCCCGCTCGGCGCGGTTTGGGGCGGCGGCGCTGGCGCTGCCTACTCGGCCACGCCTGGGCTTCTTGGGGCTTGATAGGTCTGATGTCTTTGACATGCATCAACTATGACTGACCGGTCAGTCATAATCAAGAGCAAAAACCGGAACCTGGGCTCACGTGGGCGTGATTAGAGCGTTTTCGAGCGAAGTGGGCACCGGTTCGCGTGAAGAAAACGCGTCAAAACAAGAATCTAGAGCTTCGGTTCTGATTCAATCAGAACCGAAGCTCTAGGCTCAGAATGACGCCCAAGGAGCTGAGGAAAGCGAGCCGGCTAGCTGTGGAATTTCAGCCCATCGACGATCTTGTCGATCACCTTGCGCTCGGCGCGCATGGCGATGCCGACCAGGTTGAGGTCGGCGCGGGCGACGGCCTTCACCACCTCGCGGTTGGCGGCGTCATGGGAGGTCTTGAACATGTCCTCGGTATAGAGCGCCGGCGTCACGCTCCGCGCCAATGCCCGCTCCAGCGCCCGCGACAGGGCCGCGCGGTCAGCACTATAGATCAGGATCGGCTGGCCGATCAGCGCGAGATATTTTGTGCTGGAGCCGTCCTCGTAAGCGTCGCCGATGCAATCAGGGAACGCCGCGGCAATGCCGCCGGCGAGAAAGGAAGCCACGTTCAGCTTCTGCCAAACTTCGAGGTCGCTCCGGACCACGACCGCGATCTTGGTGTCGAATTGCATGTTTGCCTCAACGTCATTCCCCGGGGCTCACCCGCCCCCGAATGACGGCCCAGCGAAAAGAATTCAACCCTTCGCGTCGCAGGCCCAGGCGCGGATCACGCATTCCTTGCCGCCGAACTTGTAGCATTCGCGGGTGGCTTCGTTGAGCGACGAGGAAATATGCGGCCGCACCGCGTAGCCGTGGGGACCGCAGGGATTGGTCATGTCGATCGCCAGCGCCGCGCAGGCGCGCTTCATGGTGACCGCCGTGCAGTCGCCCTTGCATTGCTTCAGGGCTGCCGTGCGTGCCGCGCCTTCACCGGCATAGTCATAGGCCTGGCCATAAGCGCCGCATTTGCCGACGGCGAAGGCGCCGGCGGCCCAGGACTCGGTGGCAAAGCGCGTTCCGGCGATCGCGAGCGTCAAGGCAAACACAAACAGCGCGCGTCGCTGCGCGGCAATGGTGGAAATAATCAACAGCCCCTCCCCCGGGTCAACGCGGGGAATCTATCGAGAGGCCGTTGAGACTTGGTGAACGGGAGGTTGAATTTGATCCTGTAGGGTGGGCAAAGGGGCGCTTGCGCCGTGCCCACCATCCGCTCACGACTCGTGCTGGTGGGCACGCTGCGCTTTGCCCACCCTACGAACCACGAACGTCATCCCCGTCTTGCCGCTTCCAGCGCCTGCGGCGTGTCGATGTCGAGGAAGGCGCCGTTGCCTTCGACC
>DATHMA010000179.1:0-11679 GCA_035487555.1 Bradyrhizobium sp.
CAGGATGCGCGCGGCATAGGCCACCGCGTCCTCCGGCGAGATCGCGCCGTTGGTCTCGATCGTCATGGTGAGCTTGTCGTAATCGAGGATCTGGCCCTCGCGGGTGTTCTCGACCTTGTAGGAGACCTTGCGCACCGGCGAGAACAGGCTGTCGACCGGGATCAGGCCGATCGGGGCATCCTCGGGCCGGTTACGCTCGGCGGCGACATAGCCCTTGCCGGTCGCGACCGTGAACTCCATGCGGATTTCGGCACCGTCGTCCAGCGTGCAGAGCACGAGCTCGGGGTTGAGCACGATAACGTCGCCGACGGTCTGGATGTCGCCGGCGGTGACGACGCCCGGGCCCTGCTTCTTCACGACCATGCGCTTGGGGCCTTCGCCCTGCATCTTGATCGAGATGTCCTTGATGTTCAGCACGATGTCGGTGACATCCTCGCGGACGCCGGCGATCGAGGAGAACTCGTGCAGCACGCCGTCGATGTGCACGGACTGCACGGCAGCGCCCTGCAGCGAGGACAGCAGGATGCGGCGGAGCGCATTGCCGAGCGTCTGGCCGAAACCGCGTTCGAGCGGTTCAGCGACCAGGGTCGCGAAACGGTTCGCGTCGGTGCCGGCCGTCACCTGCAGCTTGTTTGGCCGGATCAGTTCTTGCCAATTCTTCTGGATCGTCACTGTCTCACCTCGAGGCCAGCTCAATTGCCATCTGGCGCTTTGGGCCGCGGATCAGCCCGCGGCGTGTGCAAAACAAAACAACCTGCAAGCGGCCAAGCCGCCCGCAGGGAAAACATCAAACCCGCCGACGCTTGCGCGGACGGCAGCCATTGTGCGGGATCGTCGTCACGTCACGGATCGAGGTGACGGTGAAGCCCGCAGCCTGCAGCGCGCGCAGCGCCGACTCGCGGCCCGAACCGGGGCCAGCCACTTCCACTTCCAGCGTGCGCATGCCGTGTTCCTGCGCCTTCTTGGAAACATCCTCCGCCGCGACCTGAGCGGCATACGGGGTAGATTTGCGCGACCCCTTGAACCCCATCGTTCCCGCCGACGACCAGGCAATGGTGTTGCCTTGCGCGTCGGTGATGGTGATGGTGGTGTTGTTGAACGACGAATTGACGTGTGCCACGCCGGAGGCGATGTTCTTGCGTTCGCGACGGCGGACGCGGGTGGCTTCCTTGCCCATCTAAGTACCTTTCCTGTGATCTCAACGCCGCCGTAATGCCAGCGGCTACACCAAAGCGGGCCGCGCTTTCACGCCGCCCGCAAATCCTGTTCGCTGAATTTACTTCTTCTTGCCGGCGATCGCCTTGGCCGGCCCCTTGCGCGTGCGCGCATTGGTGTGGGTGCGCTGGCCGCGCACCGGCAGACCGCGGCGATGACGCAGGCCGCGATAGCAGCCGAGGTCCATCAGCCGCTTGATATTGATACCGGTCTCACGGCGAAGATCGCCCTCGACGACGTAGTCGCGGTCGATCACTTCGCGGATCTGCAGCACTTCCGCGTCGCTCAACTGGCTGACACGACGGTCCAGCGGAAGCTTCACCTTTTCCATGATGTCCTCGGCGCTCTTTTCGCCGATGCCATGGATGTACTGCAGCGCCACGAGGACGCGCTTGTTGGTCGGGATATTCACGCCGGCAATACGGGCCACGTACGTCTCTCCTGTCGCCGATCCGCTCGGGGATCGAGCTCTAAGTTCCTGCTATCTCGGGGTGTGTCCGCAAACGCGAACACGACGCCCTCCCCCATGATCACTCTGTAATGATCACTCGGGGCCCGGCATCGTCATAAAACTATCCGACTTGGATGCGGGGCTTATTAAGGTATCGAGGGAGGTTTAGTCAACCGATTCTAGGCTTTAGCTCGCTTTTTCGTGACCCTTTTTGCGGCACGGACCGGCGCCTTCTTGGCGGCCTTCTTGGGCGTGCCAGAGGGCCGTTTAACGGCCTTTCGGGCCGATTTGGCGGGCTTTTTGGCCGCCCCGCCTCCCCGGACCGCGGTTTTGGCCGCCTTCGGGGTGGGCTTTGCAGAGGTCCGCTTGGCGGAACTGGCCTTTTTCGAGGCCTTGCTTTCCACAGCCCCGACGGCATGCAGGATCCGGCTGATTTCCCGTGTGACCTCCTCGATGGTCATCATGCCGTCGACGGTCAGGAGCTTCCGCTTTTCCGAATAATAGTGAATCAGGGGCTCGGTCTGCGCGCGGTAGGCCGCCAGGCGCTTGACCAGCACTTCCGCGGTATCGTCGACCCGCACCTCCTCGCCGCGCGAGCGCGTCTCTTCGGCTCGCTTCTCGACGCGGTCAATCAGCGCGCTTTCATTGACGCGCAGCTCGATCACGGCGTCGAGCTTCATGTGCTTGTGCTTGAGGAGATCGTCCAGCGCTTCGGCCTGCGGCTCGGTGCGCGGGAAGCCGTCGAGGATGAAGCCGTTTTTGGCGTCGTCCTGATCGATGCGGTCGGAGATGATGCCGACCACGACCTCATCAGGCACCAGGCCGCCGCCCGCCATGATGTCCTTGGCCTTGAGCCCGATCGGGGTTCCGGCGGCGACCGCGGCACGCAGCATCTCGCCGGTCGAGAGCTGCACGATGCCGTAACGCTGCACAAGCCGTTGCGCCTGGGTGCCCTTACCGGAGCCCGGCGGTCCCAGAAGGATTATTTTCATTCGCGTACGCCCCCCGGATCGGTGAGCGACAGCGCGCGCACCTGTTTTTTGAGATCAAGAATAGTGCAAACCACAATCAGCACCGAACCACCACCGATTTTATAAGGCAGTGCCACCCCGCCCGCCACCAGGGCCTCCGGAATCAGCGACACGATGACGAGGTAGACAGCTCCGATCACCGTCGTCAACGACACGATGCGGTCGAGATAATCGGCGCTTGCCTCGCCCGGCTCGACGCCCGGGATCGTCCCGCCCTGCTTTTGCAGGGTTTCGGCCGTACGCTCGGGATCCAGCACATAGGCCGTGTAGACAAACGCGAGCACGAAGACGACGACCGCCCCGAGAACGATGTGGGCGGGCCTTCCAAACTGCATGTGCTCGTAGGCGGCTGCGAGCCACTGCGTGCGGCCGAAGACGAAGGTCGCGAGCGCCAGCGGCAAATAGAATATCCAGGGCGTCAGCGTGGCCGGGATCAGGAACCCGGCGCTGTTGATCTTGATCGGCAACACCGAGGTCCGCGGTGCAAAGAGGCGTTTTCCCACCTGCCGTGCGGCATATTGCACTTGCACATTCCGCCGCGCGCCCTCGACGAAAACCATCATTGCGACCACCACCACCCACAGCACGGCGTTGAACAGCACGAGATTGCCGGAGACCTGGCCCTGCCGCAGCAGTTCGATGGCGGTGGCAACCTCCGCCGGAAGCGACAGAAGGATGTTGACGCTGAGGACCAACGCGATGCCGTTGCCGATCCCGTGCCGCGTGATCTGCTCGGAGAGCCAGACCATGAAGAACACGCCGCCGACCATCGAGGCGGTCGCCGACAGCAGGAACCAGTTGCCGGGCTCAGGGACGAGGGCCGAGATGTTTTGCATCGCAGAAGCAACGCCGAAGGCCTGGAACGATGCCAGCAGCAGCGTGACGATCAGCGTGATGCGGGCAATCTTGCGCCGGCCGGCCTCGCCCGAACGTTCGAGCGCGCTCAGCCTACCCCACACAACAGACACCAGTTGGACGATGATGGCAGCGCTGAGATAAGGAACGAGGGTGAGCGCGAAGATCGAGACGCGATTGATCGAGAGGGAAGAAAGCAGGCCGCTCTGCGTCGAGATACCCGCGAGCGGAATGTGACTTCCGAGCCTGAAGAGAAGCAGCGCGCCGATCGTGATTGCGATACGGCGCACCAGCTCGTTCATCTACGACGGCCCCTCAGTTTCGACTTCCTGATCAGCCCCTCATATTGATGGGCGAGCAGATAGCCTTGCACCTGTGCCACCGTATCCATGGTCACACTGACCACGATCAGCAGCGACGTTCCGCCAAAGTAGAACGGAACCGAGGCGTAGGAAATCAGAATTTCGGGGATCAGGCAGACGATGGCGAGGTAGACCGCGCCAATCACCGTGATTCGCGACAGCACATAGTCGATATATTCGGCGGTGCGCTCGCCCGGACGAATGCCGGGAATGAAGCCGCCATGCTTCTTCAGATTGTCCGCGGTCTCGGTCGGGTTGAACACGATCGCGGTGTAGAAGAAGGCGAAGAACACGATCAGCGACAGATAAAGCACCAGGAATAGCGGGCGGCCGTGCGCGAGCTGGGTCGTGATCCACTGGACCCATTCCGGGCCCTTGCCGGCATTGAAATTAGCGAACGTGCTCGGCAACAGCAGCAGCGAGGACGCAAAGATCGGCGGAATCACGCCCGACGTGTTGAGCTTGAGCGGCAGATGCGAGGACTGGCCCTCGAACATCTTGTTGCCGACCTGGCGCTTCGGATACTGGATCAGGAGCCGGCGCTGGGCACGCTCCATGAACACGATGAAGGCGATCACGGCGACCGCCATGATCAGCACGATCAGGATCAGCCCGGTCGAAAGCGCGCCCTGGCGGCCGAGTTCCAGCATGTTGACGAGCGCCGTCGGGAGCTCGGCGACGATGCCGGAGAGAATGATCAGCGAGATGCCGTTGCCGATGCCGCGCGAGGTGATCTGCTCGCCGAGCCACATCAGGAACATGGTGCCGCCGGTCAGCGTGATGGCGGTGGAGATGAGGAAAAACGGACCAGGGTCGCTGACCACATTGCCGGCGCCTTCCAGGCCCACGGCGATGCCGTAGGACTGGGCCGCGGCCAGGATCACTGTGAGATAGCGGGTGTACTGGTTCAGCGTCTTGCGGCCGGCCTCGCCTTCCTTCTTCAGGGCTTCGAGCTGCGGCGAGACGGTGGTGAGGAGCTGGATGATGATCGATGCCGAGATGTACGGCATGATGTTCAGCGCAAAGATCGCCATGCGGTGGATGCCGCCGCCGGCGAACAGGTTGAACATCCCCAGGATGCCTCCGGACTGGGTCTTGAACACCTGCTCCCAGATGTTCGGATCGATGCCGGGCAGCGGAATGTAGGTGCCGAGGCGGTAGACCAGGAGCGCGCCGAGGGTGAACCAGATGCGCTTCTTAAGTTCGTCAGCCTTGGCAAAGGCGCCGAAATTGAGATTTGCCGCTAACTGTTCCGCTGCTGAGGCCATTTTCGGCTTTCTCCTGCCACCCTTTGCATCGCCTGTCCCGCGGGGACTGCAGGACCATCAGCGGACGCCGGACGATATCTGGGGGCCGGCTTCGACTAAGTCTATCGTTCATTGGGCGGATCGCCCGCCGGCAGGCGGGCGATGACGCAGATGTTACGCCGCCTCGCCTTCTTCCTTGGCGGGAGCGAGGATCTTCACGGAGCCCCCGGCCTTCTCGACGGCCTCGATCGCCGATTTCGACGCGCCGTGCACCTCGATATTGATCTTGGCCTTGAGCTCGCCGCGGCCGAGCAGCCGCACGCCAGCCTTGGCGCGGCGCAGCACGCCGGCCTTCACCAGCGACTCGGCGTTGATCGCGCTGCCGGCATCGATCGCCTTGGCGTCGATCGCCTCCTGGAGACGGTCGAGATTGATCTCGGCGTATTCGACCCGGAACACGTTGTTGAAGCCGCGCTTGGGCAGGCGGCGATGCATCGGCATCTGGCCGCCTTCAAAACCCTTGATGCGGACGCCCGAACGCGCGGTCTGGCCCTTGCCGCCGCGGCCCGAAGTCTTGCCCTTGCCCGAACCGATGCCACGGCCGACGCGCATACGCTTTTTGCGCGAGCCGGCATTGTCGGCGATATCGCTGAGCTTCATCGCCCTTCTCCTTGTTCGTTATTTCTCGTCGACGATGCGAACGAGATGATGGACCTTCTCGATCATGCCGCGCACCGCCGCCGTATCCGGCAGCTCGGTGACCCGGCCGATCTTGTTGAGCTTCAACCCGACCAGCGTCTCGCGCTGCGAGTGATGGCGGCGGATCGGGCTACCGATCTGCTCGACCTTGATCGTCTTTGCGGCCATGACCTTTAACTCCGAATGGCTTTTAGTCGGCCGACGCTTCGGCATCGCCGCCGACGCGGCGCGCCTGCAGCGCGGAGACCTTGATGTTGCGACGCGCCGCGACCGAGCGCGGCGAATCCTGATGCTTCAGCGCGTCGAAGGTCGCGCGCACCATGTTGTACGGGTTGGACGAGCCGATCGACTTCGCCACCACGTCCGCGACGCCGAGCGTCTCGAACACGGCGCGCATCGGGCCGCCGGCGATGATGCCGGTGCCGGGAGGTGCGGCGCGCAGATAGACGCGGCCGGCGCCGTGACGGCCGGCGATGTCGTGATGCAGCGTGCGGCCTTCGCGGAGCGCCACGCGGGTGAGATTGCGCTTGGCCGATTCAGTCGCCTTGCGGATCGCCTCGGGCACTTCGCGCGCCTTGCCGTGGCCGAACCCGGCCCGGCCCTTCTGGTCGCCGATCACGACCAGCGCCGCAAAACCGAAGCGCTTGCCGCCCTTGACGACCTTCGCCACGCGATTGATGTGGACCAGCTTGTCGACGAACTCGCTGTCGCGCTCCTCGCGATCCCGATTCCGGTCGCGTCCGCCGCGTTCACGTTCACCTGCCATGGTGTTTTCCAATCTTTCGGAGGCTTGACGCCTCTGTCCTCGTCCAGTTTCGTTAGAAGCTCAGTCCGCTTTCGCGCGCGGCATCCGCGAGCGCCTTGACACGGCCGTGATAGAGATAGCTGCCGCGATCGAACACGACTTCCTTGACGCCGTTCTTCACCGCGCGCTCCGCGAGCAGCTTGCCCACTGCCTTTGCGGCGTCGATGTTGGCGCCGGTCTTCTCGCGCATTTCCTTTTCCAGCGAGGACGCGGACGCAAGCGTCTCACCCTTTAGATCGTCGATCACCTGCGCATAGATGTGCTTCGACGAGCGGAACACGGAAAGCCGCGGACGTCCGTTCGCGGAACGGCGCAACGACAGCCTCACGCGTTGCTTGCGCCGGGCATTTGTAACCTTGAGTGACATGACCGGCTCCGTTACTTCTTCTTGCCTTCCTTGCGGAAGATGAATTCACCGACGTACTTCACGCCCTTGCCCTTATAGGGCTCCGGCGGACGATAGGCGCGGATTTCGGCTGCGACCTGGCCGACGCGCTGGATGTCGCTGCCAGTGATCGTGATTTCGGTCGGCTTCGGCACCGCGATCTGGATCCCTTCCGGGATATGATAGACCACGTCGTGGCTGTAGCCGAGCGCGAGCTGCAGGTTCTTGCCCTGCATCGCGGCGCGGTAACCGACACCGGTGATCTCGAGCTTCTTCTCAAAACCCTTGGTGACGCCCTCGACCAGGTTGGCGATCTGGGCGCGCGCGGTGCCGTACAGCGCGATCGCGCGGTTGGTGTCAACCCGCGGGTTCACCTTGACCACGTTCTTGTCGAGCTTCACCTCGACGTCGTCATGGACCACGAACTGAAGTTGGCCCTTCGGCCCCTTCATCTTCACCGTCTGACCTTCGACGGCCGCCGTCACACCGGACGGGATCGTCACAGGCCTTTTGCCAATGCGTGACATGGCTACAGATTCCTTCCTCAGAACACCGTGAAGAGAACTTCGCCGCCCACATTCGCGTCGCGCGCTTCGTGGTCAGCCATGATTCCCTTCGGCGTCGACAACACCGAGATGCCGAGGCCATTGTTGACCCGCGGCAGATTCTTCACCGAGGCGTAGACGCGGCGGCCGGGCTTGGAGACCCGCTCGATCTCGCGAATGACCGGCTCGCCGTCGAAATATTTCAGCTCGATCTCGAGCTCGCTGCGGCCGGAGGCATGCTCGACGCTCGCGTAACCGCGGATGTAGCCCTCGGTCTTCAGCACTTCGAGGACGTTGGCGCGCATCTTCGAGCCGGGCGTGGACACCTTCGACTTCGCGCGCATCTGCGCATTGCGGATGCGGGTGATCAGATCGCTGATTGGATCGTGCGTTGACATCTAACCGACCCTCCTTACCAGCTCGACTTCACGAGCCCGGGAACCAGGCCCTTGGAGCCGAGTTCACGCAGCGCGATGCGCGAGAGCTTGTTCTTGCGATAGTTCGAGCGCGGGCGGCCCGTCAGCTCGCAGCGGAGGCGGATGCGCGTGGCCGACGAGTTGCGCGGCATCTCGGCGAGCTTCAAGGTCGCCGCGAAACGCTCTTCCATCGGCTTGGTCTTGTCGGCGATGATCGCCTTGAGACGCGCGCGCTTGGGCGCGGCGTTCTTGGACATCCGCTTGCGCCGGTTGTTCTTCTCGATTGAACTCTTCTTTGCCATGCTTGGCTCCTGAGTATCCGCGTTTGAGAGGCTCTGGTTCAGCGTCTCACTGCCGGAACGGGAAATTGAAAGCGGTCAACAAGGCCCTCGCCTCGTCGTCGGTCTTGGCCGTGGTGCAGACCGTGATGTCCATGCCACGCGCCTCCGAGACCTTGTCGAAATCGATCTCGGGGAAAATGATGTGCTCCTTGATGCCGAGCGAGTAGTTGCCGCGGCCATCGAAGCTCTTCGGATTCAGCCCGCGGAAGTCGCGCACGCGGGGCAGCGCGATGTTCACGAGGCGATCGATGAACTCGTACATCTTGGCCTTGCGCAGCGTGACCTTGCAGCCGATCGGCTGGTTCTCGCGCAACTTGAAGGTCGCGATCGCGATCCGCGAATAGGTCACGATCGCCTTCTGGCCGGCGATCTGGGTCAGCTCGGCGGCAGCGGTCTCGGCCTTCTTGCGGTCGTTGACGGACTCGCCGACGCCCATGTTGAGCACGACCTTGTCCAGCCGCGGCACCTGCATGACGTTCTCATAGCCGAACTTCTCGGTCATCGCGCCGCGGATCTTGTGGTCATATTCGGCGCGCAGGCGCGGCACGTAAGCGGTCTCAGCCATCGATCTCAGCTCCCGAACTCTTGGCGATGCGCACCTTCTTGCCATCGGCCAGAACCTTGAACCCAACGCGCGTCGGCTTTCCGTCCTTGCCGAGATAGGCGATGTTGGACAGGTGGATCGGCGCCTCCTTGGAGATGATGCCGCCCTCCTGGGCCTGGGTCTGCTTCTGGTGGCGCTTCACCATGTTGATGCCACGCACGAGTGCCGTCCCAGCGTCGGGACGTACTTCGAACACCTCGCCGCTGCGGCCCTTGTCGCGGCCAGACAGCACGACGACCTTGTCGCCTTTCCGGATCTTGGCAGCCATCACAGCACCTCCGGCGCGAGCGAAATGATCTTCATGTGGTTCTTGGCGCGCAGCTCGCGCGGCACGGGCCCGAAGATACGGGTGCCGACCGGCTCGGCCTGGTTGTTGATCAGGACGGCGGCGTTGCGGTCGAAGCGGATCACCGAACCGTCGGGACGGCGGATGTCCTTGCGGACACGAACGACGACCGCCTTCATGACGTCGCCCTTCTTCACCTTGCCGCGCGGAATCGCTTCCTTGATCGACACCACAATGATGTCGCCAATGGTGGCATAGCGACGCTTGGAGCCGCCAAGCACCTTGATACACATGACACGGCGTGCACCGGAATTATCGGCCACGTCGAGGTTGGTCTGCATCTGAATCATTGATGCACCTCGTCCTCTTTCTGCGCTTCAACTGCGCTCAAAAATTTTCCCTGACTTCACCCGGCGAAAGGCCGGACGGTATCAGGCGGTTTTCTTCTGCTCGCCCCGGACCACGGTCCAGCGCTTCAACTTCGAGATCGGCTTCGATTCCTCGATCCACACCACATCGCCCGGCTTGAACTGGTTGTTCTCGTCATGGGCGTGATAGTTCTTCGATTGGCGGATCGTCTTCTTGTAGATCGGATGGGTGAAGCGGCGATCGACGCGCACCACAACCGTCTTGGCTTGCTTGTCGCTGACGACCACGCCTTGAAGCGTACGTTTCGGCATATCCGGCCTCTTACTTCTTCTTCGCGCGCTTTTGCGCGGCGATGGTCTTGATGCGGGCGATGTCGCGGCGGGCTTCCTTCAGCCGCGAGGTGTTTTCCAGCTGCCCGGTGGCGCGCTGGAAGCGCAGGTTGAAGCGCTCCTTCTTCAGATTGAGGACCGCGTCCTCCATCTGATCGTCGCTCATCGCGCGGACGTCTTCGACTTTCAACTGTGCCATGTCCATTACTCCGCGATTCGCTCGACGAAGCGCGTCTTGATCGGCAGCTTGGCGGCCGCGAGCGACAGCGCTTCCTTCGCGATGTTGACCGGCACGCCGTCGATCTCGAACATCACCCGGCCCGGCTTGATCCGAACCACCCACAATTCCGGCGAACCCTTGCCGGAGCCCATGCGGACTTCGGCCGGCTTCTTCGACACGGGAACGTCGGGGAATACGCGGATCCAGACGCGGCCGGCACGCTTCATGTGGCGGGTCAGCGCGCGGCGGGCGGCTTCGATCTGTCGCGCGGTGACGCGCTCCGGCTCCATCGCCTTCAGGCCGAACTGGCCGAAGGACAACGTCGCGCCCGACGACGCGACGCCGTGGATACGGCCCTTATGCGCCTTCCGGAACTTCGTTTTCTTGGGTTGCATCATGGCGTCAAGCCCTCAAATCCTTCAATGCCTCAAGCGGCGTCGCGGCGCGGCCGCGAATTGTCGCCTTCAGCCATCCTCTTGTCCTGCGCCATCGGATCGTGCTCGAGGATTTCACCCTTGAAGATCCAGACCTTGACGCCGCAGGTACCGAACGTCGTGAACGCGGTGGCGACGCCGTAATCGATGTCGGCGCGCAGCGTGTGCAGCGGCACCCGCCCCTCGCGGTACCACTCCATGCGCGCGATTTCCGCGCCGCCCAGGCGGCCCGAGCAGTTGATACGGATGCCTTCGGCACCCAGACGCATTGCCGACTGCACCGCACGCTTCATGGCGCGGCGGAACGCGACACGGCGCTCGAGCTGCTGGGCGATCGATTCGGCGACCAGGGTCGCGTCGAGCTCGGGCTTCCTGATTTCGACGATATTGATGACGACGTCGGAGGCGGTAATGTCAGCGACCTTCTTGCGCAGCTTGTCGATGTCGGCGCCCTTCTTGCCGATCACCACGCCCGGACGGGCCGAGTGGATGGTGACGCGGCACTTCTTGTGCGGACGCTCGATCACGATGCGCGCCACCGCCGCCTGCTTCAATTCCTTGTGCAGGATCGCGCGGATCTTGACGTCCTCGTGCAACAGCTTGCCGTATTCGGCCTTGCCGGCGAACCAGCGCGAATCCCAGGTCCGGTTGATGCCGAGACGCAGGCCGATCGGATTGATCTTTTGACCCATCTTGTTCTCCCGAGCCCCTTAAGCGGCCGCTTCGGCTTCGACCTGACGAACGATGATCGTCAGCTGCGAAAACGGTTTGAACACACGGCCCGAACGGCCGCGGCCGCGCGGGGCGAAACGCTTCATCACGATGCCGTTGCCGACAAACGCCTGGGTCACGACGAGCTCGTCCACATCGAGGTCGTGGTTGTTCTCGGCATTGGCGATCGCCGATTCCAGGCACTTCTTGACGTCGACTGCGATCCGCTTGCGCGAGAACTGCAGGTCGGCGAGCGCGGCAGACGCCTTCCGGCCGCGGATCAGCTGCGCAACCAGGTTGAGCTTCTGCGGGCTCACCCGCAGCATCCGGGCGACCGCCTTGGCCTCGTTATCGGCGAGGCTCCGTTCGCGCTT
>DATHMA010000180.1:0-9631 GCA_035487555.1 Bradyrhizobium sp.
GATGCCGGTGACCTGCTTGAAGATCTCCGCGGCGAGATGGCCCGACGTGCCGGTGCCGGCCGAGGCAAAGGTCAGCTGGCCCGGCTTGGCCTTGGCCATGTCGACGATGTCCTTCACGGTCTTGGCCGGGAAGTCCGGCGCGACGAGTAGGATCAGCGGCGAGTAGCCGATCATCACGACAGGCGCGAGATCGGTCTCCTTGAAGGTGAGATCGTCGAACAGCGCCGCGTTGGTGGCGAGATTGTTCGAGCCGATCAGGACGGTGTAGCCGTCCGGCTCCGCCTTGGCGACATAGGCGTAGGCGATATTGCCGCTGGCGCCGGGGCGGTTGTCGACCACGACGGTCTGGCCGAGTGCGGGCCCCGCCTGGTTTATGATCGTGCGTGCGACGATGTCGACCGCGCCGCCGGGCGGGAAGGGGACCTCGACGTGAATGGGATGGTCCGGATAGGCCACGGCGAAGGCCGCTTTCGGCAGGCCGGGCAGAAGCGCAGTGCCGGCAAGCAGCGAAATAGCGGTGCGTCGATCGATATGGGTCACGAGCGGACCTCCTTCTTGGTCTGGGCGTTGTGGCCCTTCTCTGGCCAGCGCAGCAGCCGCGCCGCAGTGCCACCGAGCACGAGCGCACGGTCGTTATCGTTCAGGAACGGCAATTCGTGTTTGAAATGATCGAGGCACTCCTGATAGCTGCACGGCAGCCGCGTGATATCAGAGCCCCACATCATGCGGTCCGCGCCGAACGCGTCGAAGGTGCGCTTGAGGTACGGCGTCAGCTTCGGAAACGGGTAAGGATCGGTCGTGTAGCAGGGCAGCGAGCTCGCCTTGATCGAGACATTCGGCAGCTTCGCCAGCGCCAGCATCTCGTCGAGATCGGCGAACGCCTCGTCGTCGCGCAGCGAGCTCTGCCGCCCCATGTGATCGATGATGACGGTGAGACCGGGGTGACGTGCGGCGAGCGCGCCGAGTTCCTTGATGCGGCCATAGGCCAGCGCCATCAAGGGAATGCCGAGCCGTTCGCAAGCGGACCAATACCAGTCGACGACACCGCCTTCGAGCCAGCGCGCCCAATGCGGCTTGAAGAAGGTCATGCGGATGCCGAGCATGCCGGGCTGATCGAGCCAGGTCTCCAGCCGCTCGCGCGCGCCCTCGGCTTCCGGATTGAAGCGGCCCATCACTGCGAAACGGTCGGGGTAACGGACCACGGCTTCGAGCGCGGTGTCGTTGGAATCGCCGACCGGGGAGGGCGGCACGATGACAGCGCGATCGATGCCGGTCTTGTCCATCATGCCGATCGCCTCGTCCGCGCCGAGCGGCTCGGGCCGATGCGGCCGTGCGCCGGGCATGGTGACGAAGGAGGGTTTGCCGATCTGCTCCGCCGGCCACGGCCGGTCGGGGCGATGGGCTTCCCAGAGATGAATCTGCGAGTCGATGATCAATTTCGTTGTCCGCTCAGTTGAAGATCGACGCAGGGATGCGCGGATAGACCCGCCTTGTATTGTCCGCGAAGATCGCGCGCTTCTGCTCGGCGGTGAGATTCGCCGAGCCGTCGATGTAGCGGCGGGTGTCGTCGTAGTTGAAGCCGGTCGTGGGATCGATGCCCTTGACCGCGCCGACCATTTCCGAGGCGAACAGGATGTTCTCGGCGGGGATCACCTTGGTGAGGAGATCAATGCCGGGCTGGTGATAGACGCAGGTGTCGAAGTACACGTTCTTGAGCACGCTCTCGGTCAACGGCGGCCGCTTCTGGTCCTGCGCGATGCCGCGATAGCGGCCCCAATGATAGGGAATGGCGCCGCCGCCATGCGGGATGATCATCCGCAAGGTCGGGAAATCCTTGAACAGGTCCGACATCAGGAACTGCATGAAGGCGGTGGTGTCGCCATTGATGTAATGGCTGCCGGTGGTGTGGAACACGGGATTGGCCGCGGCCGAAACATGGACCATGCCCGGCACGTCGAGCTCGACCATTTTCTCGTAGAGCGGATACCACCAGCGGTCGGTCAGCGGCGGATCCTTCCAGTAGCCACCGCTCGGGTCGGGGTTGAGGTTGCAGCCGACGAAGCCGAGCTCCTCGACGCAGCGTGTCAGCTCCGCGATGCAGGTCTTGGGCTCGACGCCGGGCGACTGCGGCAGCTGGCAGACGCCGATGAAATTCTTCGGATAGAGTTTCGTCAGCCGCCAGATCAGGTCGTTCGACACGCGCGACCACGCCGAGCTGACAGCAGCGTCGCCGATGTGATGGCTCATGCCGGAGGCGCGCGGCGAGAAGATCGTCGCCGCCGTGCCGCGCTCGCGCTGCAGCTTCAGCTGCGCGCCTTCGACCGATTGCCGGAGCTGATCGTCGGTGATCTTGAGCTGGTCCACCGAGGGCATCTGCGAGCGATCGCCAATCGCGGCGATCTGCTTCTTGCGCCAGTCGAGCAATTCCTGCGGCTCGGTGGTGTAATGGCCATGGCAGTCGATGATCAGCCCGCTGCCCGACGGCGCCGCACGCCGCGGCCCTTCGCTGGCTTCGAGATTGGTCGCCGCCGACAGACCCGAGCCCGAAGCCGCCATCGCCTGGAACGGCCCGATGCTGCAGCAGGAGCAGGTGAAATGTTGCGTTCCGAAATAGGTCAGCATGCGCATGTCCCCCAATCAGCCGTGAATCTTGCAGCCAAGCTTCGTCAGCGCGGCATCGACCCAGGCGCGGTCGACCGTGCCCTCCTTGATTGCCGCGAGCTGCTTGAGCTCGGCCGCGTGCTTGGCTTGCGTCGCCTTCAGCACTTCCTCGGTCGCCTCGAACGGCACGCAGACGATGCCGTCGCCGTCGCCGACGATGAGGTCGCCGGGTGCGATCACCATGCCGTCGATCGCAATCGGCACATTGATCTCGCCGGGGCCGTCCTTGTAGGGCCCGCGATGGGTGACGCCGGCCGCGAATACCGGGAAGGTGCCGGCATGCAGCGTGTCATAGTCGCGGATCGAGCCGTAGATGATCATGCCGGCGATGCCGCGCTTCTCTGCGTGCGATGTCATGATCTCGCCGATCAACGAGTTGGTGAGATCGCCGCCGCCGTCGACGACGATGACGTCGCCGGGATCCGCGATGTCGATCGCCTTGTGCACCATGAGATTGTCGCCGGGACGCGTCTTCACCGTGAAGGCGGGACCGGCCAGCACACCTTCCTTGTGGATCGGCCGGAGCCGGGGGCCGCCAGAGGTCATGCGCGACATGTTATCGCTGATATTGGCGACCGGCAGCTCGCGGAATTTCGCCACGGTACCCGCGTCCACTTTCCGCGTGCGCTTGCAAATCTGAAACCCGATCGCCATGAAGACCTCCCGTTGATTTCCCGCAAATTGGCTTGTTCTGGCCGCGGGTGTAGGCGCGGCCAGCTATTTAGTCCAATATGATATTGACAGGGCGGATATACGTTTTGACTATAAGAGGATGGATTACCGCCAGCTTCGCTATTTCATCGCCGTCGCCGAAGAGCTCTCCTTCAGCCGCGCGGCGCGCCGGCTCAACATCAGCCAGCCGCCGCTTTCGATCCAGATCAAGGCTATCGAGGCCGAGCTCGGGACGGCGCTGTTTGTCCGCAACCGCCGCAAGGTGGAATTGACACCGGCGGGCGAGGTGCTGCTGGAAAATGCACGCCGGGCGGTGCGGCAGCTCGAACACACAACCGAGGCGGTGCGCCGCGCCGGTCGCGGCGAGGCGGGGACCATCCGGCTCGCCTTCACGAGCTCGGTTCCGATGCGCGAGGCCTTCGCGCGGATGCTGCGCACGTTCCGCGGCCTCTATCCCGAGGTGCAGATCGAGCTGCAACACATGGGCACCGGCTCGCAATTCGCGGCGCTGGCGGATGACCAGATCGATTTCGGCATCCTGCGGCCGCCGATCGCGTTGCAGCAGCGGCGCGACATCAAATTGATGCCGCTGTGGCGCGATCGCTCGCGGCTGTTTTTCCCGAGCAACACACCGCTGGCGCGCTCGTCGGGGCCGATCGAAATGTCCGAGCTGGTCGACCAGGCCTTTATCGGTGTCGATGCGGTGGTCAATTGCGGGATGCATGAGCATCTGATGACGCTGTGTGGCGCCGCGGGCTTCACGCCGCGGATCGGGCAGGAAGCGCGCGAGCTGAACACGGTGCTCGGCCTGGTCTCCGCCGGCCTCGGCATCGCCGTGCTGCCGGAATGCTACACCTGCATGGCGATGCCGGGTGTTTCCAGCCGGCCGATATCAGGCGTTGACGCCGAAAGCTGGCTGATGATCGCGATGCGCGATCGTGCCATGCCGCCCTTGTTGCAACGTTTCGTCGATGTCGCCTGCAAGCTCGATGTGGCCCATGCGCCGAAGCTGGTGCCGTCGCGCGCCGCCGGCCGTCGCGTCAAGGCGTAACGCGATCCATCCGACATCGAACGTGCCTTGCCCACCACGCGCATGGTGGGCGCAAATTTGTGGGCTGTGTGGCCGAAACTTTCTGCTTAGGATGCCGCCCGCGCGACCGCGCCTCCTTTCAACGATAAAAAAATAATCAGAGGAAACAAAATGAAGAAGACGTCACTCCTCACCTTTGCCTTTGCATGCGCGCTTCCGATTGCTGCACACGCCGCCGACAGCCCCTCGATGGACGGGCCGCTCACCATCGCCAAGCAGGGCAGTTTCTTCGTCGGCGGGCGCGAGGTGAAGAGCGATGCGCTGTCGACCGTGCCGCTGTTCGGCGCGACCGGCACCATCACCGTCGACCAGATGTATGTCCGCTATCAGATCCCGATGCAGCCGAAGGACTACTCCGTCGTTCTCATTCATGGCTGCTGCCTGACCGGCAAGAGCTGGGAGACCACGCCCGACGGCCGGATGGGCTGGGACGAATATTTCCTGCGCCGCGGCTACTCCATCTATGTCGTCGACCAGGCCTGGCGTGGCCGATCGGCCGCGAGCCCCGTCGCCTTGAACATGGTGAAGACCGGCAAGTCCGCGCCGGACTCGCTGCCTGCCTTCACCGCCGCCGGCCATGAAGTGGCCTGGACGGTGTTCCGCTTCGGCGCCGAATACCCGCAAGTGTTCGACGGCATGCAATTCCCGCTCGAAGCGCAGGAAGAGTTCTGGAAACAGATGGTGCCCGACTGGAATTACTCGATGACGCCGCCGGTGCCGACCGTGAAGGCGCTGTCCGAGCTGTCGCAGCGCCTCGGCAAGACCGTGCTGATCAGCCATTCCCAGTCCGGCATCTTCCCGTTCCAGACCGCGACCATAAGCCCGAAGGGCATCGCCGGCATCGTCTCGATCGAACCGAGCACCTGTCCTGCCAGCAATTACGACATGGCAGCACTGAAGGGCGTTCCCGTCATGGTGCTGTTCGGCGATTTCGTCAGCAAGTCGGAGGTGTGGTCGAAGCGGCTCGCGGGCTGCAGGGACTTTGCGGCCGCTGCGAAGACCGCCGGCGTCGAGGTGGAAGTCGTGGAGCTGCCGTCTGTCGGTATTCACGGCAATTCGCATATGCTGATGCAAGACAAGAACAATCTGCAGGTCGCCGCTTGGCTGGTCGGCTGGCTGACGGCGCATGTGAAATGAAGAAGCTGATCTTCACCGCCGTCTCGCGGAATTACTTCAACCTGCCGATCTGGATCGCGCATCGTCAGGGCATGCTCGCTGACGAAGGTCTCGATGTCGCGATCGAGCTCTATGAGGGCGTCGACGAAGTGACCAACCGCCTGCTCGACGGGCGGGCGCAGATCGGATACGGGATCACCGAGCATGTCGTGCTCGACAGTGAGGCCGGCGGCTTCCTCGAGATCGTCGGCGGCAACGTCAACCGGCTGCCCTTCTCGCTGATATCAGGCAAGAACATCAAAAGGGTCGAAGATCTCCGCGGCAAAACCGTCGGTGTTTCCTCGATCGAGGCCGGCAGCTCGTCGCTGGTGATGAAGCTCCTGGCCGCGCGCGGCTTGCACTATCCTGCCGACTACAAGATGCGCGCGGTCGGCCCGATTCTCGCGCGCTGGGAGATGCTGCAATCCGGCGAGATCGATGCGGGATTGCAGGGTGCGCCGCTGAACTACATCGCGATCGACCAGGGTTTTGGCAGCCTCTGCGAACCGCGGCAGGAAGTGCCCGACTTCCAGTTCACCTCCCTGAACGTCGACAAGCGGTGGGCCGAGGCCAACGCCGATATCATGCATCGCTTCATGCGCGCCTTCGTGCGTGCGCATGATTTCTTCTTCGCCAGCCGCGACGGCGTCACGCCGATCGCGATGGCAGGGACCGGGATTGCGGAAAATTACGCGCGGCGCGCCTGGGACGAATACACCACCGACGAAATCTTCCCGCGCGATGGCGATGCCAATGACGCGGCGGTGCAGGCGCTGATCGAGATCAGCTCGCTGATCCGCGCCGTGCCCAATCGGACGAAATCGTCGGCATCCGACTATATCAACCGCTCCTATCTGCACGCGGCGCAGCGCGACGTCGCCGCAGGCAAGGCGAAGGCGTGATGGCATGTCGGCATTGCCTGACATCGATTACGGCAGCCGGCTTCGCGCCGGCGTGTTGATTCCGTCCGGCAACTCGGTAGCGGAGCCGGAGATCCGCGCCATGTTGCCGCGTGATGTTTCGATGCTGGTGACACGACTGTCGCTGCGCGGCAGCTCAAGAGCGGAATTGATGCGGATGCTGGATCAGTTGGAGGCCGCGTCCGTGCTGCTGGCGGACGCGGAGGTCGATTGTATCGTCTTCCACTGCACCGCGGTTTCGACCTTCGCACCCGAATGGGCTGACGGGATCCGCGAGCGGATCCAGGCGGCGTCTGGGATAAAATGCTTCACCACGGCGGATGCCATCCTCGAGGGATTGCGGCGGCTGAAGGCGAAACGGGTGTCGCTGCTGACGCCCTATATCGACGAGGTCCATGCGCGTGAGATCGCATTCCTCGATGCCAATGGTTTCGAGGTCGGCGGCTGTGCCAATTTGGGGATCAACACCAATGCCGACATGGCGACACTCAAGCCCGAGGCAATCCTCGATTGGGCCATGGACAAAGTTGATCGACGTGCAGATGCCTGCCTGATCAGCTGCACCGCGATCAAGTCCGCGCCTGTGATCGCCCGGCTCGAACAGGCCCTGGGCCTGCCGGTGCTCACCAGCAATCAAAGCATGGTGTGGTATCTGCTAAGATCGAACGGCATCGACGGCCGCGTCGAAGGCTATGGTGGCTTATTCTCGGCCGAGCCCTATGGACAGTCCGCCGCGAAGTGTTAGCCTCAATCGAGGCCAACAACCGCGGTCGAGCGAGCGATGATCACCATTCCAAGTGTCATGGCGCAGACCCTGGGCGCCTTCCTCGCCACGGAGACGCGCGGCCGCTTCGGCTCTTCGCATGCGAATCTCGCCGATTTCCTGCCCTACGTGTCGAGGTTGACAATGGAATGCATCGGCAACAGCGATGCGCTCTATCACGATATCGAGCATTCGATGCTGGTCACCCTGGTCGGTCACGACATTCTGATGGGGCGCATGCTGATGCGGTCGACGACGCCGCGTGATTACGCCAATTTCATCCTGGCCTGCCTCACCCACGACATCGGCTATGTGCGCGGGGTGGTGCAGGGCGATGGTGACGGCGAATATGTCGCCGACGTCACCGGCCGCACCGTCCGCCTGCCGATCGGTTCGTCCGACGCCGCGATGGCGCCCTATCATGTCGACCGCTCGAAATTGTTCGTGATCGAGCGGTTCGATATGCTGGACTATCTCGACGCAGATCGCATTGCGCGGGCCATCGAATATACCCGCTTTCCCTACCCGTCCTCGTCCAACAACAACGGTCCGGTGGATGACCTGAACGAGGAGGAGGGCCTGTTGCTGCGCGCAGCCGATCTGATCGGCCAGCTCGGTGATCCCAATTACATGCGCAAGGCCAATGCGCTGTTCTACGAATTCGAGGAGATCGCCCTGAACGAAAAGCTCGGCTACAAGACGCCGGCGGATGTCGTGTACAAATACCCTCAATTTTACTGGAAGAACGTCGCGCCGCAGATCCAGACCGCCATCCGCTATCTCAACGTGACCTCAAGCGGACGGCAGTGGGTTGCAAACCTCTACAGCAACGTATTCCGCGCCGAGCGCGAGCTCACCCAGTCCGGCCCGCAGATATAAGAGTGCAGGACCTCAGGCACTTTTTCTTGCGTCAATGTTCTCGCGGAGGCGGCTTGACCAGAATGGTCAGACCGAGCCGCTCGGCGCGTTCGCTGCGCTCTGCGGCGAGGAGGTCAAGCTCCTTGTCGAGGCAGTGAGCAATCTGCTTTTTGAGGTCCTCGATATGGCGCCCCCGGCGCCCGCGAAGCTTGCTCGGCTCCATCGTCATGCAGTCTGTCTCATCGTTTTTCTTGTTTGGCCTCAGCGCGGCCGCACCCTATCACGCCCCTGTCACAAACCAAGCCAAGGAGATTTGTTCTCCTTTCTTCGTGATTTGGAGCAATTGCTTTCATAGATCGATTGGCAGATTGAAATTGTTTCATCGGCCTCAACTGGCGGTTTTGATGTCTTCCGGCGATTCCACGTAGAAGCCGGAATAGGAATCCACGAAGCAGAGATGGTCATGCACCTCTTTGACCCCAGCGGTATTTTCAGCGGCGACGATGGTGGCCTGACGCGCGCGGTCGGTGGTGATGATGCCGTGCAGATGCACGACCCCGTTACGCACCATTACCTCGAACCCAATCGGCCGCCAGTCGGTGGCGTTGACCTCACGGGTGATGCGGTCGCGGATATGGTCGTCGTCTGCGGTCGGGTCCGGAATCTCGCGAGCGATGCTGGCGACGGCCTGCAGCAGGTTTGACCGCGTCACGATCCCGACCAGGGCCTTGCCGCGCATCACCGGCAGCCGCTTGATGTCGTTCTTTTCCATCAGGCGGACCAACTCATCCAGCGGGGTTTCCTCGGCGACCGTGATCACGTCCTGCGTCATGACGTCTTCGACCTTGCGGCCGCGTTCACGGACGAAATCCGTCGCCGCGCGCCCGGGCCCGAGCAGGAATTGCAGCCAAACCGGCCGTTTGCGCCCTGTTCCGATCTCACTGCGGCGAAGGAAGTCGCTTTCCGAGGCGACGCCGACGAGCTCGCCATAGGCATCCGTGACTGGCAGGCCAGAGATGTGGTTGCGCAGCATGAGCTTGGCGGCTTCCTCGATGGTGGTGTCCGGCCTGACGGTAATCACGTCCCGGGTCATGATCTGATGGGCGCGCATGATGGGTCTCCGCTTGTTCTGGTATCGGGAAGCTATGTCTTCCGAGGGCGGCGGGCTTTGATCTTGCGCAATTGCGGAAGCGCCGGGCGTGCCGCGTCATTGGCGCCCATTTGACATTTTCCGGCGGTCTTCCTAGATATTTCGCATGCGAAGTAATTCTGACCCCGATAATTCAAGCCCGCGGCCGGATCGGCGCCTGATCTATCTGCTCAATGTCGCGCAGCGGCGGCTGCAGCGTTTCGTGGCGGCACAGACCAAGGCCGGCGGGGTCACTTCGGCGCAGAGCGGCCTGTTGTTCGTGCTGGGCAAGCACGACGGCGCTTTGATGGGCGAAGCCGGTGCGGCACTCGATCTCGGCCCGCCGGGGATCAGCGGGCTCGCGGAGCGGATGGTGGAGGCGG